>NZ_BADK01000320.1 GCF_000333595.1 Azospirillum sp. B506 | reverse complement strand
GATGTTGTGGTCGTCGACGCCATGGCGGTTCAGCACGTCGCAGGCATGGGCGGCGGAGTTGCCGGTCGCCAGCATCGGGTCGACGACGATGAACAGCCGCCCTTCGGCAGGGGGCAGCTTCACCAGATATTCGTGCGGCTGCTTGGTGTCATGGTCGCGGTAGAGGCCGATATGGCCTTCGCGCGCCGACGGCACCAGTTCCAGCAGCCCGGCCGACATGCCCAGCCCGGCGCGCAGCACCGGCACCACCGCCAGCTTCTTGCCCAGGATCACCGGGGCGTCCATCGGCTGCAGCGGCGTCTCGATCCGCTCGGTGGTCAGCGGGATGTCCCGCGTCAGCTCATAGCCCATCAGCAGCGAGATCTCGCGCAGCAGGGTGCGGAACCCGCCGGTCGACCGCTCCTTGTTCCGCATATGGGTCAGCTTGTGCTGGATCAGCGGATGGTCGAGGATGAACAGGTTGGGAAATTCGGGCAGGGTGCGCATGGAGTCCGGATCGCGGCTGACGAAGGTTGGCCCGATCCTAGCGCGCCTGGGGCCTCCGGGCCAAGGGGGCTGACCGGATGGGCGTCGGCTTGCCGCTACCCCCGCCCCGCCTTCGCCACCGCCTGCTTCGGTTCCGGACGGTCGATGCCATAGCGGATCACCCGGTTGCGGCCGGAATTCTTGGCCTGATAGAGCGCACGGTCGGCGCAGACCACCAGATCGTCGACGGTCAGGTCGGCCACCGCCTCCACCAGCCCGAAGGAGGCGGTCACCGGGATCACCCGGCCGTCGGGCAGCACCACCGGCGAGCGCATCAGATCGACGCGCAGCCGCTCGATCACCGCATAGCCCTCGTCCAGCCCGGTTTCCTTCAGGCAGACCAGGAACTCCTCGCCGCCCATGCGGAAGGCCTCGTCGAAGCTGCGGACCCCGCGGCTGATGACCGCGGCGGTGGCGGCCAGAACCCGGTCGCCGATGTCGTGGCCGTAGCTGTCGTTGATGCCCTTGAACTTGTCGATGTCGGCCAGCGCGACGCAGAAGGGCTGGCCGGTGCGGCGGTAGCGGTTGTGCTCGCGCTCCAGCGCCTCGCCCATGCCGCGGCGGGTGCGCAGGCCGGTCAGCGGATCCAGGCCGGAGGCGGCGGCGGCGAAGGCGCGCTCCATCCGGCGCAGATGCAGCATGAACTCCTCGAAGCGGCCGATCACCCCTTCATATTCCGCTTCGGTCGGCAGCTCGCCGCCGGACGCCTTCAGCAGGATCAGCCGTGCCTGCCGGTGCATCTGCTCGTGCAGGGTCGCCAGCTTCTGCACCGCCGGCTGCTGCAGCAGGTCGTCGCGGCTGGCGGACTGGCACCACGCCTCGAAGGAGGCCGGGGCCGACGACCGCTCCCCGCCGCGGCCTTCGCGGTAGAACACGGCGCGCTGCCACTGGCCGATCCAGCGCAGATGCTCGTCGAGCACGGCGCCGAGCGCCTCGGTTGTGGACGGAGTGGTCGAATCGCTCATGGGCGCATCCTACCCGACGGCGCAGGGTCCCGCCATGCGACCAAGATAAGTCGAAGCATTCGTCTAAAACAGGGCGCTATCGCAGGAAATCCGCGCTACAGCGCCGCGACCGCCGACAGGAAGGCGCGGACCAGCGCCGGGTCCTTGTGGCCGGGACGGTCCTCGACGCCGGACGACACGTCGACCTCGGCAGCGCCGGTGACCCGCACCGCCTCCGCGACATTGTCCACCGTCAGCCCGCCCGACAGCATCCAGGGCCGCGGCCAGCGGCGGCCGGCCAGGATGGTCCAGTCGAAGGCGATGCCGTTGCCGCCGGGCAGCGCCGACACCTTGGCCGGCGGCTTGGCGTCGAACAGCAGCCGGTCGGCGACCTCCGCCGCCTCCAGCGCCACTGTCAGATCCTCCGGCCCGCCGATCTTGACCGCCTTCATCACCGGCAAGGCATAGCGGGCCTTGATCTCGGCGATGCGGCGCGGCGTCTCGCCGCCATGCAGCTGGATCAGGTCGAGCGGCACCTGCCCGGTGACATGCTCCAGGAATTCGTCGTCGGGATCGACGAACAGCCCGACGGAGCGCACGCCGGTCGGCAGCAGGCGGGCCAGTTCCGCCGCCATCGGCGGGGCGATGGCGCGCGGGCTGCGCGGGTAGAAGACGAAGCCGACATAGCGCGCCCCGCCGGCAACGGCGGCGCGCAGGCTTTCGGGCTCGCTCAGCCCGCAGATCTTGGCGGCGACGGTCATGCGGCCCCTCCGGAGCTGGCCTCGATCTCGGCAACGATACGGCGGGCCGCCGCCGCCGGGTCGGCATCGGCGGTGATCGGCCGGCCGATCACCAGATGGTCGGCACCGGCGGCCAGCGCCTCCGCCGGGGTCATGATACGCTTCTGGTCGTTGGTGGCGGCCCAGGCCGGACGTATGCCGGGCACCATCAGGATGAAGTCGGGACCGCAGGCGGCGCGCACCAGCGCCACCTCGGCCGGCGAACAGACGACGCCATCCACCCCCGACTCCTTGGCCAGCGTCGCCAGCCGCACCACCTGATCGGCGACCGGCACCGACTGGCCGACCGCGCCCAGGTCGCCCGCGTCCAGGCTGGTCAGCACGGTGACGGCCAGGATCTTCGGCCGGTCGGCGCCGGATGTGGCCGCCGTCTCCGCCGCCGCGCGCATCATCGCCGGCCCGCCGGCGCTGTGGATGGTCATGAAGGCCGGCTTCAGCGGCAGCGCCGCACGCACGCCGCCGGCCACCGTGTTGGGAATGTCGTGCAGCTTGAGGTCGAGGAACAGCGGCGGCCCGTCCTCCCCCACCACGGCGCGGACGCCGGCCGGCCCCTGGGCGATGAAGAACTCCAGCCCCAGCTTGATGCCGCCGACGGCCCCGGCCACCTGCCCGGCGATGCGGCGGGCGGACTCGATCTCGGTGGTGTCGACGGAGCAATAGATGCGCGAGGCTGGCGCGGTCATGGGAAGGCGGTCTCCAGAACCCGGATGAGAATGGTCCGGCACCCTAGCAAGGGACGGGGACGGGCGCCAGTTTCAAGCCCTCTGTTCCGCCGGCCGGTTGTCCAGGGTCCACCGCTCCAGCGCCGCGAACAGCCCGGCGGCGGTGGCGCAGGCGGTGGCAAGCGCCGCCGGGTCTGCAAGCTCCTCTTCCAGCCGGACCATCAGCGCTTTCCAGGCCCCCGCCATGTCCAACCCGTCCGACGCCAGGAAGCGGGCGCCGCGGCGGGCGTCGTACCCCAGTGCCCGCGTGATCCCGGGCAGCATCGCCCGTCCGCCATGGGCCGAGCCGTCCAGCACATAGCGCGCCGCCAGCCGGGCCGGCGCGCTGTCCAGCGGCGGCAGCCCCTCCATCTCCGGCAGCGCGTCCGGATCGGCGCCGAGCACCCGCAGATCCTCGCGCAGCAGCTCAAGCCGCGCCGCGCCGTCCCCGCCGGCCTCCCCCAGCCCCCGCTCCACCGGCGCGTTGAAGCCGTGGAGAACGGCCAGCGCGCGGGCATATTGCGGCTGCGTGATGTCCGCCCGGACCAGCGGTTGCAGCACCGCGGCCTTGTCCAGGCGGTCGTGGCTCTCCCGCGTCGCGGCACGCAGCGCCTGCCTTGCCGGTCCCATGATCCGTGCTCCCCGCTTCCGGCTCAGGTCGGCGCCAGCACGCCGGGCAGCGGCGCCGGACCCTGACTGGCCTCCTGCTGCCGCGCCCACAGGGCGGCATAGGCGCCGCGGGCGGCGAGCAGATCGGAATGGCGGCCGCGCTCGATCACGCGGCCGGCCTCCAGCACCAGGATCTCGTCGGCGTCGATGACGGTGGACAGCCGGTGGGCGATCACCAGCGTGGTGCGGCCGCGGCTGACCTCGCGCAGGTTGGCCTGGATCTCGCGCTCGGTGTGGGTGTCGAGCGCGCTGGTCGCCTCGTCGAACAGCAGGATCGCCGGATCCTTCAGGATGGTGCGGGCGATGGCGACGCGCTGCTTCTCGCCGCCGGACAGCTTCAGCCCGCGTTCGCCCACCGTGGTCTGGTAGCCGTCGGGCAGCGCCATGATGAAGTCGTGGATGTGGGCCAGCCGGGCCGCCCGCTCCACCTCCGCCGGACTGGCGCCGGGACGGCCATAGGCGATGTTGTAGAAGACGGTGTCGTTGAACAGCACGGTGTCCTGCGGAACGATGCCGATGGCCGCGCGCAGCGACGCCTGGGTCACCGCGCGAATGTCCTGGCCGTCGATCAGCACCCGGCCGCCGTTGACGTCGTAGAAGCGGAACAGCAGCCGGCTGATGGTCGACTTGCCGGCGCCGGACGGGCCGACGATGGCGACGGTCTTTCCGGCAGGAACGGTGAAGCCGACACCCTTCAGGATCGGCCGCCGCGGGTCATAGCCGAACTCGACCCCCTCGAAGCGCAGTTCCGCCCCGTCGACCGCCAGCGGCCGGGCGTCGGGTCCGTCGGCCACCTCGCGGTCGACCGCCAGCAGGGTTACCATCGATTCGATGTCGATCAGCGACTGCTTGATCTCGCGATAGACGACGCCGAAGAAGTTCAGCGGCTGGTAGAGCTGCAGCAGATAGGTGTTCACCAGAACGAAGTCGCCCAGCGACATGCTGCCGTCGACGATGCCCTTGGCGGCCATGCCCATCACCACCGCCAGCCCCAGCGAGATGATCGCCGACTGCCCGACATTCAGCAGCGACAGGCTCTGCTGGCTGCGCACCGCCGCCTTCTCGTAGCTCTGCAGGGCGCCGTCGTAGCGGCGGGCCTCATGCTCCTCGTTGCCGAAATACTTGACCGTCTCGTAGTTCAGCAGGCTGTCGATCGCCTTGGTGTTGGCCTTGCTGTCGGTATCGTTCATCTGGCGGCGGAACTTGATGCGCCATTCCGAGACGAAGAAGGTGTAGAGGATGTAGCCCATCACCGTGACGAAGGTCGCCAGCGCGAACCAGACGCTGAACAGCTTCCACAGGATGGCGCAGACCAGCGCGATCTCCACCAGCGTCGGCACGATGGAGAACAGCGTGTAGCGCAGCAGCGATTCGATGGCCCGCGTTCCGCGCTCCAGCGAGCGGGTCAGGCCACCGGTCTGGCGCTCCAGGTGAAAGCGCAGCGACAGCGCGTGCAGGTGCCGGAACACCGACAGCGCAACCTTGCGGATGGTGCGCTGGGCCACCGTGGCGAAGACCGCGTCGCGCAGTTCGGCGAAGACCAGCGAGGTCACGCGGGCGAGGCCGTATGCGACGATCAGTCCCAGCGGGATGGTCACCGCCGCGCCAGGCCCGACACTTCCCCCGGCGGACGCCGGCGTCAGGGCGTCCACCGCATGCTTGTAGAAGATCGGCACATAGACGTTGGCGACCTTGGCACCGACCAGCAGCAGCATCGCCAGCACCACCCGCACCCGGGTCTCCAGGGAATCGCTGGGCCAGATGTAGGGGGCCAGCGAGCGGATGGCGGCGCGGAGGTCGCCGGACGGGCGGGTGAAGGCGCTGGTGTCGGAGGTCGGCGGAAGGCTGCGGCGCATCGGAATCCTGGTGGCCTTTACGGATCGCGGGAAAGCAGCCCGGGGACCGGCCAAGGCATGGCGCCGCCCCAAAATGCTGTACAGGCGACCTAACCTAGGGACCGGTGCGGCGGCGTCAAAGCCCCGCATCCCTGCCTTGACACGATTTTGCCGCGGCCCAGAGGCGCTTTCGGTGCATTTCCTTAGGCGATGGCAACGGACTGGAAACCACTTTCCACTACTCTGCCGGGCGTATTGCGTTCGAACCGCACCGCAGATCAAGGCAGTTGACCATGCAGAACGCCAGTTTCGCCGGCCGCTTCAAGGTGGGCACCCGCATCCAGGTGGGTTTCCTTCTGATCCTCGCCCTCCTTGTCCTGGTGGCCGCGCTGGGCATCCGGTCGCTTTCGACGGTGGAGGATGGCTTCACCCGCTATGCGACGATTTCGGACGGGTCGCTGCGCCTTTCAGACGTGGACGGTTCGGTTTCCGATATGCGCCGCAACGCGCTCAACTATTCCTTCACCGGCAACAGCGCCCTGGTCGCCCCGATCCAGGACCAGCAGAGAAAGCTGGGCGAGAAGCTGCGCTCCATCCGCGATATCACGCTGGATCCCGGCCGCCGCGCCAATGTCGAAGCGATGATCCGGTATTTCGACAGCTACACCGGGAACTTCGCCCAACTGGTCAAAGCGCGGGAGCAGCGCGCCCAGCTGGAAACGGAAGAGTTGACGCCGATGGGTGCGAAGGCGCGCGAGGGCATCGACCAGATGATGGCCGCCGCCATGGCCGCCGGCGACTTCGATGGCGCGGCCCAGGCCGGCAAGACTCAAGAACTGCTGCTCCTCGCCCGCCTCAGCGCCCTGCGCTTCACCTCGACGCCGACGGCGAAGGGGGCGGAGGATGCGCGCGTCCAGATGGCCGAGTTCGTCAAGGCGGCCACCGCCCTGTCCGCCCGTCTGGCCGATCCGGCGCAAAAGCGGGCCATCGAGGAGTCGGCGCAGGCCGGTTCCCGCTATCTCGATGCCTTCAATCGTCTGGTGAAGGTCGTCGACGAGGTCCAGACACTGGCCTTCAGCGTCATGAGCAAGGAGGCCGAGGAATTCGCCGCCCTTGTGGAAAAGACCATCACCTTGCAGACGGCGGCGCGCGAGGGCGTGCTGGCCGACGCGCAGTCCGACATCGCCAACACCCGCAGCCTGCTGATCGGCATGGCGGTGGGCGCCTTCGCGCTCGGCATCCTGGTGGCGCTGATCACGTCGCGCTCCATCGTCCGCCCGGTGGTGCAGATGACCGGCACGATGACGGAGCTGGCCGCCGGCAACCTCGCCGTCGACGTGCCGGCGCTCGCGAACCGCGACGAGATCGGCAGCATGGCCAAGGCCGTGCTGGTGTTCAAGGACAACGCCATCGAGAAGAAGCGGATGGACGAGGCGGAGCGTGAAAGGCTGGAGGCCGAACGCCGCACCGCCGAGGCCCAGCGCGCCCGCGAACAGGCCATCGGCGAGGAGATCGCCAGCCTGATCGACGCCGTGTCGAAGGGCGACCTGGAACGCCGCATCGATCTCGCCGGCAAGGACGGCTTCTACAAGACCATGTCGGAGGGCATCAACCGCCTGACCGACACGGTGGAGGCGGTGATCGCCGACCTGGGCGAGGTGCTGAGCGCGCTGGCCCAGGGCGACCTGAACCGCCGCGTCACCCGTGATTACCAGGGTGCCTTCGAGCAGGTGAAGACCGACGTCAACACCACCTCGACCCGGCTGGCCGAGATCGTCGGCCAGATCACCCAGGCGGCGGAGACCATCGCCGCCGCCGCGGCGGAGGTGTCGCTGGGCTCCTCCGACCTCGCCGACCGCACCGAACAGCAGGCCTCTTCGCTGGAGGAGACCGCGGCCAGCATGGAGGAGCTGGGGGCGACCGTGCGTTCCAACGCCGAGAATGCCCAGCGCGCCAACGTGATGGCGGCCCAGGCCCGCAGCTCCGCCGAATCCGGCGGCGGCGTCGCCGGCTCCGCCATCGAGGCGATGCGTCGGATCGAGGAGTCCAGCCGCAAGATCACCGACATCATCGGCGTCATCGACGAGATCGCCTTCCAGACCAACCTGCTGGCGCTGAACGCGGCGGTGGAGGCGGCGCGGGCCGGCGACGCCGGGCGCGGCTTCGCGGTGGTGGCGCAGGAGGTGCGGCAACTCGCCCAGCGCTCCGCCCAGGCCTCGAAGGAGATCAAGGGCCTGATCCTGGACAGCGACGCCCAGGTGAAGGACGGCGTCGATCTGGTCAGCAAGGCCGGCGATGCGCTGGAGGGCATCGTCTCGGGCGTGCAGCAGGTGGCGACCCTGATCGCCGAAATGGCCTCGGCCTCGGCCGAGCAGGCGACGGCGCTGGACGAGATCAACTCGACCGTCGCCAACATGGACGAGATGACGCAGAAGAACGCCGCCCTGGTGGAGGAGACCACCGCCGCCGCCCAGGCGATGAGCGGTCAGGCCGGCGACCTGAAGTCGCTGGTCGGCTTCTTCAAGTTCGATCAGGCGGCCGGCTTCGGCGCAACAGGCTTCGGCGGCGCCGGCTTCGGCTATGCCCAGGCGCCGCGGGCGGTTGCCGTCCAGGCAGCTGCGGTCGCCTCCACCCGCCGCGTTGCGCCTCCCACCCGCACCGCCAGCCCCGCCAAGCCGGCTGCGAAGCCCGCCGCCCGCGGCAATGGCGGCACCGCCCAGCCGGCCGCCGCGAAGCCGGCCGGCCGCACCGACTCCTCAGCCCGGACCACCGCGGTTCCGGTCCTGAAGCACAGCGTCGGCGACGACGACGACTGGAAGGAGTTCTGAAGGCTCTTATACCGTCGAGCGCAATGCCCGATGCGTCAGGCTTTGCGCTCGACCGTACCGCTCCTTCATCGCCGGACAGCGCCGGGCGGACCATCCCCATCGGCCATCCGTCGTTCCGGAAAATCGGGATGTCGTGATGCACCCGACGGGAACGGGACGATGCCGACGATGGCCACCGCCCCACGTCACGGATAGGGCGGGCTTTCCAGAGCCGCCACGCGCTCATGCAACTGCTGGATCGCCCGAACCAGCGGTGCCATCAGTTCCTGATAGCGCAACCCATAGCAGCCGCTTTCGGAATCGTGGATGACACAGGCATAGTCCTGTCCGGTCTTCTCCACGGCATTGCGGACCTGACGCGCGCCGAAGCCCGTGTGCAGGCGGTGATGGAGGCGCTGGACCGCCGGCTGAACGACGGTCTCCACCTCCACCTCGTCGAACACGGGAACGGCCTGGGTCACCGGCGCCCCGGCGGAATCCAGCAGCGGATTGCCGTCGGCGTCGTGCAGCGGAACGGTCTCGCAGACCGGCCGGAGCTGCTCCTCCTCGACCAGGACACGCCGCCACAGGCCGTCGACCAGCTGGACGTCCTCGCGCTGCACGCTCGTCCGCTCCATGCGCTGACGCCGCTCGACGCGGGTCTCCGTCACCTCCGCTTCGACCACGTCGCGCCAGCGGTATTCGATCGGCTGGAGCGCCAGAACGAAGTCCATTCCCAGCGCGCAGGGGGCGATGTCGCGCTTCTGCTCCTCGTCCGACGTCTGGATGACGGCATTGACGGCATAGACGTCGTTCCAGCGCTTGTAGGTCGCCCCCAGATTGATGGTTCCGTCGCTGCCCGGCAGCAGCGCTCCGGAGGTCAGCCGGGCCGCCTCGCGCACGGCCGACTGTCCATTGGGAACGAGCCCGGCGACCAGGGCGGTGCCATGGGCGGTTGCCGTCCAGGCCTCGGTCGCGACACCGTAGATTTCGGCTCCGCCATTCCAGCCATAGGTCCACTGGCCCCCGTCATGCCCGCCGACCCCCAGACCGCCCAGGAAATCACCTGACTGCACCGGCGCCGGCAGACTTAGGCTGCCGCGGGACCGTTGGGCCACGATGAAACCGCGGTTGGTGGACAGGTTGGACGACAGGCGTGCCTGCAGCCCGAATTCAGCCGCAGTGGCGACAGTCGCGGAATCGGAAGCCCGCAGCGTGGTGAAGCGTCCGGAGGCAGGAACGGCGGCGCCGATGGCGGTGCCGTCGATGGTCCCCCCGTCCAGATCGGCGCCGGCCGGAACGGTCAGCCCGCCGGAAAAGGAGGTCGGTCCGCTCACGGTGCCGCCGGAGACCGGCAGCAGGCCCTCACGCAGGGCGGCGGCCGTCATGCGGCGGGTTTCTCCGGCCTGCACCACCGGCAGCATCTCGTCGCCGTTCAGCGGCCCGGCGGACGGAAGCTCGGATATGCGTTTGTCCGTCATGGGTCAGTTCCTGATAAGTGCGCCGTCTTCGGCACGGATGGCCATTCCGGTTTCGGCGAGCAGCCGGTCGGTTGGGACGATGAACCGGCCGGTCAAGCCCAGGAGAACTCTCAGTCCGCGCATCATCACTCGCGTTCCGACACATAGAGGGTGCAATGGCCGCTCGGAGATATGGCGGCCAGATGGCTGTGGCGGCCGGGGCCGGCAGGGCCGAGCGCAAGGTCGAGATAGAGGCCCGCCGGCAGGAAATGATCCGTTTGCGAGGCCGAAACGTCGGCCCTACCGGTGCGCAGATACACCGGCCCGTCCGCATACAGGCTGATGACCCGGATCTCGTCCGGGAAAGGACCGATCGTGCCGCTGTCTGTGGTGACGGCCAGGCGGTGGGCGCCATCGGGACGCAGCCGCAGGACCGGCAGGGGGATGCCGTTGTCGTCCCGAACCATCAATGTGCCCATAGAGTGCTCCTCCGGCTAATGAGACATAAGTCATCATATCCGGTATAAAGTCCTATGTGCGGATTTTTAGAAAATGGGAGCCGGAGAGCTGCAGGCGCCCTCCGCAAGACTTCCGGACGCTCTCTCGCCGAATGGGGGCATCCTGAAACGAAAAAGGCGCCTGGCCGCTGACCCGACGCCTTTTTCCGGTCCGGCGGATGCCGGACGGCCTATTGCATGAACCAGCCGTGGCTCACCACCAGGGACTGGCCGGTCAGCGCGTTGGACTCGAAGGACGCGAAGAACAGCGCCGCCTGGGCGACGTCCTCGACCGTGGTGAACTCGCCGTCGACGGTCTCCTTCAGCATCACCTTCTTCACCACATCCTCTTCCGAAATGCCAAGCTCCTTGGCCTGTTCGGGAATCTGCTTCTCGACCAGCGGGGTGCGGACGAAGCCGGGGCAAACCACGTTGGCGCGCACGCCATGCGCCGCCCCTTCCTTGGCCACCACCTTGGCAAGGCCGATCAGCCCGTGCTTGGCGGTCACATAGGGCGCCTTCAACGCCGACGCCTCCTTGGAATGGACCGACCCCATATAGATGATGCTGCCGCTGCCCTGCTTGTACATCGTCCGCAGCGCTGCGCGGGTGGTCAGGAAGGCGCCGTCCAGATGGATGGACAGAAGCTGCTTCCACTTGTCGAACGCGAACTGCTCGACCGGCGCCACGGTCTGGATACCGGCATTGCTGACCAGGATGTCGATGCGGCCGAAGGCGGCGACGGCGCGGGCCATGCCGTCATCGACCTGGGCCTCGTCGGTCACGTTCATGGCGACGCCGAGCGCCCGTTCCCCGCTGGGATCGAGGCTGGCCGCTGCGGCGTCGGCACCGGCCTGGTTCAGATCGGCGATGACGATCTTCGCCCCCTCGCGGGCGAAGGTCCGGGCGATCTCCAGCCCGATTCCGCTGGCCGCCCCGGTGATGACGGCAACTTTGTCCTGCAAACGCATGGGTCCGCTCCTTCTCGGTCGAGATGTCGGTTACGGTTGGGTCTTGTCGGCGATGGCCGGGCTGCGCCAGCCGTCAGGCCGGCTTGCCGTCGGCGCGCAGAACGTCGTGCGTGACGGGGCCGTCCAGTCGCGACGGCATCGCCAGCCATTCCGGGTGGTCGAGCGTGGCAAGGGTGTCGGCAAGGCCGCTCTCCCAATGCTCGCGCATGGCGGCGTTGGAGAATTCATAGTCCTTGCTGTCGCGCTCGTAGCTCTTGCGGCGGTAGATCAGGTGGATGATGTTGATCGCCGCCCCGCAGGCGGCCCGCCGCAGCGCCCTCGCCTCCGGCGTGTCCCGCAGATCGTCGGGCAGCCGGTCGAGCAGCGTGACGAGCTGGTTGCGCAGGGTCTGTTCGTAGGTGACCTTGTCGGTGTTGAAGCGGGTGCGGCTGGAATAGGTGATGTCCTTCTGCCGCTCCAGCACCTCCGACATCCCGCGGGGCACCTGGCGGTGGCGCTCCACAGATCGACCTGGAAGACCAGCGTGTCGCGGCGCGGCTGATCCTCCAGCACATGGTCGAGCGGCGTGTTGGAGACCAGCCCGCCGTCCCAATAATGCCCGCCGTCGATCTCCACGGGTGCGAAGCCGGGCGGCAGGGCGCCGCTGGCCATCACATGTTCCGGCCCGATCCGGTGGGTCTCGGTGTCGAAATAGATGGAGTTGCCGGTCTGCACATCGACCGCCCCCAGCGACAGCCGGATGTCGCCCCGGTTGATCCGGTCGAAGTCGATCAGATCCTCCAGCGTCTTCTTCAGCGGCGCCGTGTCGTAGAAGCTGGTCGGTCCGGCGAAGGGGCCGGCCGCCGCCCATTCCACCGCCGCCCGCGGCCGGAAGAAGCCGGGCTGGCCGGACAGCGCCGTCCGCCACGCGCTCCACTGGTTGAGGACGGCAATCGACGGACCGTCGGGATCCAGCCGCCGCCACAGCGCCTCCGCCCCTTCCCAGGGCGATGGCGGGGCGATGCGGCTCCAGAACTCCGACAGGGCGGTGCAGCGCCGTTCGGGCGGGTTGCCGGCGATCAGCGCCGCGTTGATGGCGCCGATCGACACGCCGGCCACCCAGGTCGGATGGATGTCGTGCTTGAACAGCCCCTCAAGGACGCCCGCCTGATAGGCACCGAGCGCGCCGCCGCCCTGAAGGACGAGGGCCACCCGGTCATAGGGGGCAATCAGATCGGCAAAGGACTCGTCGCGCATCTCTGTCTTTCCCAATCAGCCAATCGATCGCAGATGTCTTTCCTCAATCCTCAAGCCTGATATGGGAGCCGAACCGACCGTGGCTATGCAGAAACATTTCTGCGAAACGGAGAATTCCTCATGCCAGCCATGCTGGTTTCTTGTAACCCGCCCGCACCCTTGCGGAAACCTACATCAAGGTATTACGCCCCCATTAATTACTTGTAACAATCAACGTTGGCAGAATCTTTGGGGTAAGCTGTATCGCACGGCATGGGCATTTGCGGCAGTTGCGCCAAATGCCGGCATTAACGGTTCGGTCGGAATTGCGTGCTGCAATCGCAGCGATTTCGTTTCCGTCTTCGGTTCCTGGGAGGACGCCTTGTTCCGCAGCGCCATGTCCCGCAGCGCCATGTCCCGCCGTCCCGCCCCGCGCTGCCTCTTCACCATTGCCGCCCTGCTGCTGGGCGGTCCGCTCAGCGGCTGCGGTGTCGTCACCGGTGTGGCCAGCGGCGCCGCCAGCGTCGCCGGCACGGCGGTGAACGTGGCCGGCACCGTGGCGGAGACCTCCGTCGACGTGGTGACCGCCCCGCTGCGGTAAGGCTTAGCCCGCCACCATCGCTGCCAGCGTTTCCAGCCGGTCGGCCTCATGCGCCGGCTTGTCCCAGCGGATGCGGTGGATGCGGGGGAAGCGCATGGCGAGGCCGCTCTTGTGGCGGGTCGACGGGTGGACGCTGTCGAAGGCGACCTCCAGCACCAGCCCGGCCTCCACCTCGCGCACCGGACCGTAGCGGCGGGTGGTGTGGTTGCGCACCCAGCGGTCCAGCTCGATCAGCTCGGCGTCGGTGAAGCCGGAATAGGCCTTGCCGACCGGCACCAGCTCCTCTCCCCGCCAGACGCCGAAGGTGTAGTCGGAATAATAGCTCGACCGCTTCCCGTGGCCGCGCTGGGCATACATCATCACGGTGTCGAGCGTCAGCGCCCCGCGCTTCCACTTGAACCACGGCCCCTTCGGCCGCCCGGCCAGATAGGCGCTGTCGCGCCGCTTCAGCATCAGCCCCTCGATGCCGTTCTCCCGCGCCCCGTCGCGCAAGGCGACCAGCTCGTCCCACCGGTCGAACGGCACCAGCGGCGACAGATCCATCCGCCGCGGCCGCACCGCCTCGAACCAGCGCTCCAGCCGGGCGCGACGCTCGACGAAGGACAGGCCGCGCAGATCCTCGTCGCCGTCGAACAGGATGTCGTAGAGCCGCACCCAGGCCGGCCCGTCGCGCAGCATCTGCGCCGTCACCGTCTTGCGGTTGAGGCGCTGCTGCAGGTCGTTGAAGGGCGCCACCACCCCGTCGCGCGCCACCAGCAGCTCGCCGTCCAGCACCGCGTCGAAGCTCATGTGATCGACGATGTCGGGAAAGGCCCCCGACACGTCGTCGCCGGTGCGGCTGTAGAGCCGCCGCTCGCCGCCGCGCGCCGCCAGCTGCACGCGGATGCCGTCCCATTTCCATTCCGCGGCGTAGGCGGCGGGATCGAGGCCGGCGCGGTCCTCCTCCTCCAGCGGGTGGGACAGCATCATCGGGCGGAAGCCGGCGCCGGACCCGGTCGCCGGTCGCTCGGCCTGCCCTTCCAGCCAGGCGAACAGCTCGGCATAGGGCGCGCTCAGCCCGTGCCAGACCTCCTCGACATCGTCGACGCTCACCTCCGGCCGGGCAATCCTGCCCCACTCCGCCAGCGCCGTCTTGGCCAGCCGGGCCGACACGCCGATGCGCAACGCCCCGGTGATCAGCTTCAGCAGGGCGAATCGCCCCGACGAGTCGAGCGTATCGAGCCAGCCCTCCACCTGCCCCAGCACCTGCCCGCGCTTGGCGGCCCGCAGCGCCTCCACCACCTCGTCCAGGCTGGGCGGCAGGCTGTTGGCCCGCCCCACAGAATATTCAGGCCGCTCCGGCCAGATCAGCGCCACCGTCTCGGCCAGATCGCCGACATAGTCGTAGGACAGCGCCAGCAGTTCCGGATCGACCCGCGTCGCCGCCAGTTCGCGGATCGCCGCCGGCTTGGCCTCGCGGAAGGTCAGGGCGCCGGTCAGCGCCGCCAGCGCCCAGCCGCGGTCGGGATCCGGCGTGGTGGCGAAATGCTCGACCAGCAGGCGGATCTTGCCATTGCGCGACGGCATGAAGACCAGCGCGTCGATCAGCGCGGCAAAGCGGTTCACGACGCCTCTCCTTCCCCGGCCTTCTCCGGCATCCCCTCCGAATCCTCGTCCTCGAAGCCGATCAGCGCCAGGGCGCGGGCGCGGATGCCGCGGCCGGTGGCGTAATGGACCAGCGCCTCTTCCCGGCCATGGGTCACCCAGACCTCGGGCGCGGCGACATCCTCCAGCGTTTGGCACAGCTCGTCCCAATCGGCATGGTCAGAGATGACCAGCGGCAGCTCCACCCCACGCTGGCGGGCGCGCTGGCGCACCCGCATCCAGCCCGACGCCACCGCCACCACCGGATCGGCCAGCCGCCGCGCCCAGCGGTCGGCCACCGCAGCCGGCGGGGCCAGCACCAGCGCCCCCTTCAAATCCTCCTTCGCCGCGACGGTGGCGGGCCGCAGCTCCCCCAACTCCACCCCCAGGCTGCTGTAGAGCCGGCACAGCGGCTCCAGCGCGCCATGCAGCCAGATCGGCCGGTCATAGCCCACCGCCCGCAGCAGCGTGATCAACCGCTGGCATTTGCCGAGCGCATAGACGCCGACGACGTGGCTGCGCTCCGGGAACAGCGCCATCGAATGCAGCAGCTTCCCCACCTCCCCCAGGTCGGGCGGATGGCGGAACACCGGCAGGCCGAAGGTCGCCTCGGTGACGAAGACGTCGCAGGGCACCGGCTCGAAGGGGGCGCAGGTGCGGTCGAGCCGCCGCTTGTAGTCGCCCGACACCACGACGCGCGAGCCGGCATGCTCCAGCACCACCTGGGCGCTGCCCAGCACATGGCCGGCCGGCACCAGCCGCAGCGCCACGTCGCCGATGCGCAGAGTCTCGCCATAGTCCAGAGCCTGCAGGCTCCCGCCCACCCCCTCGCCCATCCGCTGGCGCATGATGGCGAGCGTGCCGGGCGTCGCCAGCACATGGCGGTTGCCCGGCCTCGCATGGTCTGAATGGCCATGGGTGACGACCGCGCGCTCCACCGGGCGCACCGGGTCGATGTAGAAGCCTCCCGGCTCGACATACAGGCCCTCGGGCAGGACCTTGATCCACTTGTCGGGATGGGGGCCGTCGGGATGCCGGCGATCCGGTTTGGAATGGTGTGCAGCGGACATGCGTCCTAATATAGGGCGTTCCCAGCGGAGACCCAGCGCATGCATCCGACCCTGCTGCCGACCCCCGAGATTGCCGACGCGCTCGCTTTGAGCCGCCCGGTGGTGGCGCTGGAATCGACGGTGATCTCCCACGGCATGCCCTATCCGCAGAATCTGGAGACCGCCCGCGCGCTGGAGGCGGAGGTGCGGGCGGCCGGTGCCATCCCCGCCACCATCGCGGTGATGGACGGCCGCATCCGCATCGGGCTGGACGACGAGGCGCTGGAGCGTCTGGCCACCGCCGGCGCATCCGCGCGCAAGCTGAGCCGCCGCGACCTGCCCATCGCCCTGGCGACCAAGAGCCTGGGGGCCACCACCGTGGCGGCGACAATGATCGGGGCGCGGCTGGCCGGCATCGCCGTCTTCGCCACCGGCGGCATCGGCGGCGTCCATCGCGGGGCGGAAAGCAGCTTCGACATCTCCGCCGACCTCGACGAGCTGGCGCGCACGTCCGTCTGCGTGGTCTGCGCCGGGGCCAAGTCGATTCTCGACCTGCCCAAGACGCTGGAGCTTCTGGAAACCCGCGGAGTCCCGGTGCTGGGCTTCGGCACCGACGAATTTCCCGCCTTCTACAGCCGCCGCAGCGGCCTGCCCGTCGATCATCGCTGTGACAACGCACAGCAGGTGGCAGACATTCTGCGGGCGAAATGGCAGCTTGGCCTGGAAGGCGGCGTTCTGCTCGCCAATCCCATCCCGCCGGCCGACGAACTGGATGCCGACGCGATGGAAGCCGCCGTTTCGCAGGCGCTGGCCGACGCAGAGGCCAGGCGGATCAAGGGGAAGGACATCACCCCCCACTTGCTGGCGGCGCTGGAGCGCATCACCGGCGGGCGCAGCCTGACCGCCAACATCGCGCTGATCCGCAACAACGCGCGGGTCGCGGCAGGTGTCGCCGCGGCGCTCGCCGCCCCCTGAAACCGCCCCCGCAACCGAATGGGTAGGCCTACTCCCCCGGTGGTAAGGCTTTAGCCCCGGTACCGGCTTAAGACCCCGTTAACTGCCTGCGCGCAAATCTGTCGTCATCGAACGAGCGGAGGCTTCAATGCGCGCACCCAGCAGCACCTCGACCCTGGTTTCCCGGATGATCGCGATGGCCGGCCAAGGCGACGAGGCGGCGGGCGTCGCGGAGATGAAGGAGCCGGCCCACGTCAAGCGCATCGTCTGGGCCTCCCAGGCGGCCAAGCTGCGCGGGTCGCTGTCGGCGCGTTCCATCCACGAGATCGAAGCCGCCGTCACCGCCGACCTGGACAGCATGGAACTGCCGGAAGTGTTCTTCACCTCCGTCGAGGTGGGCGGTCATGTGGTGACCTGCGACCTGGACGCCTCGGGCACCGCGTCGATCTTCGGGCTGATCGAGGCCCACGAATATGACGATCTGGTGGAAGAGGCCGGCGACGATGCCCG
>NZ_BADK01000321.1 GCF_000333595.1 Azospirillum sp. B506 | reverse complement strand
GCAGCGCCATCGGCACATGATGGGTCACGCTCATCGCCCGCAGGCCGCGGATCAGGTCCAGGCCCGACAGGCCGTCCATCACCATCGACGCGATCACCATGTCCGGCGGCACGCGCACGGCAAGGCTGATCGACTCGATGGGATCGGTCACCGTCATGGTGCGGAACCCGCAGGCCGCCAGTTCCCCGCCGAGCTTCTTCGCGACCACCTTGGACGGGGTGACCAGCATGATCTCGACGTTGTGGACCTCGACGTCGGTGACCTGGAACTCGTAGCGCACCGGCAGTGCACGGATGATCCGGTTGGTCTCGGCCAGCAGCGGCTGTTCGGCGCGGTCGACGAGTTCGGCGATGCGGTCGATGAAGATCTGGGCATCGACCAGTTGCTTCTCGTCCAGCCGCTTCAGGCCGCTGAGGTAATCCTCCATGCGGTGGGCAACGAGGCTGACGGTGGGATAGCCGAAGCTGGTGCCCATGCCCCTGAAATTGTTTGCCGCCAGCCTCAGGACGCCGATGGTTTCCGCATCGCTGCGCAGGCCCTTCACACGATCGGCCAGCGTCGCGTTCATCATCTCCAGCCGGTCGCGCGCGTCGTCGACGAACTCCATGCGCAAGCGGTCTTCGAGGTCGTCGGTCGACAGGTACGAGGCCATGGAGCGGGTTCCGGATCGGAAAAAGGGGTACCCCGAAGGTACATCAAA
Organism: Azospirillum sp. B506; assembly: GCF_000333595.1. GTDB lineage: Bacteria > Pseudomonadota > Alphaproteobacteria > Azospirillales > Azospirillaceae > Azospirillum. The sequence continues at coordinate 3,586 of NZ_BADK01000321.1, read as the reverse complement.
ACCGGCCGCCAAAACAGACGCGGCGCACCCCTATGTGAAAGGGCGCGCCGCGCACGATAAAACCCTTGATTTTCCGAAGGATCAGAGTCGGCCGAGCAACCCCTGGAACCAGGCCAGACGCTCTTCCGTCTGGGCGATGTCCCGGTCCAGCCAGGAGGCGAAATGGCCGTCGCTGCCGACATCCGCCCGCTTCAGGTCGCCCAGCCGCGCCAGTTCGGTCTCGCTGAGCGCCACGAGATTGTCGATCTGGTCCTTTTGCGACTCGACATCCAAAAGATGCAGGAAGCGCAGCTTCAGCGCGATCACCAGCTTGTTCAGCCCGTCGGCCGACGGCGCGCGGACATTGGCGCGCATCAGCGTGTCGAATTCCGCCCGCCCGGCCGCGGTCGGCCCCAGCAGGGCGTTGTCTTCCATGCCGCTGCCGTCCAGCGCCTCGATCAGCCCCTCGTAGCGCAGCATCTCCAGCGAGGTGCCCATCAGGTCCAGAGACGGACCCATCATACGATCGAGGAAATGGCGGACGGCGCCGGCCAGATCGGCGTAGCGCAGCGGACCGCCCTGGATCAGTGTGCCCAGGACGACGAGGCGCACGGCCTCCTTCGGCATCAGCGAGTTGTCACGATACATGGCGAACCCCCTGGGCGATGCCCCGGATTACAGGATGGACGGCACGGTCGCAGCCGGCCCGCAGCGATAAAGCTGCGAACCGGTCGCAACACTACCCCTCAAAGTAGGGACGTGCGTGTCATATGTCCAGGGGTCAAAACGTCCCTACCGCCAAAAGGGTTTTGGCGGGCCTGTCGCCAGGGGCTCGCATCAGGCGGCGAGCCGCAGATCCAGCCGGCTCCAGACGTCCAGCAGTGCATCGACCAGCATGCCCATCTGCGCGTCGGTGTGCAGCGGGGTCGGGGTGAAGCGCAGCCGCTCCGTCCCGCGCGGGACGGTGGGGTAGTTGATCGGCTGGACATAGATGTTGTGGCGGTCCAGCAGCTCGTCCGAGGCGCGCTTGCAGCGGTGGGCGTCGCCGACCATCAGCGGCACGATGTGGCTGACCGACGGCATCACCGGCAGGCCGGCGTCGGCGAACATCCGCTTCAGCGTCGCGGCGCGCTCCTGGTGCTGCGTCCGCTCGGTCTGGCTGTGCTTCAGATGGCGGATGGAGGCCAGCGCCCCCGCCGCCAGAACCGGCGACAGCGAGGTGGAGAGGATGAAGCCGGCGGCGAAGCTGCGGATGCAATCGATCAGCGCGGTGGAGCCGGTGATGTAGCCGCCCTGCACGCCGAAGCCCTTGCCCAGCGTGCCTTCGATGATGGTCAGCCGGTCCATGACGCCGTCGCGCTCGGCCACGCCGGCGCCGCGGGCGCCATACATGCCGACCGCATGGACCTCGTCCAGATAGGTCATGGCGCCGTGCTTGCCGGCAACGTCGCACAGGTCGGCAATGGGGGCGATGTCGCCGTCCATCGAATAGACGCTCTCGAACGCCACCACCTTGGGCCGCCCGGGGGCGATGCCCGACAACAGCTCGTCCAGGTGCTTGGGGTCGTTGTGGCGGAAGATGTGCTTCTCGGCGCCGGAATTGCGGATGCCGGTGATCATCGAGTTGTGGTTCAGCGCGTCCGACAGGATCACGCAGTTGGGCAGGATCTTGCCCAGCGTGGTCAGCGTCGCGTCGTTCGAGACATAGCCCGAGGTGAACAGCAGCGCCGCTTCCTTGTGGTGCAGGTCGGCCAGTTCGCGTTCCAGCAGCACATGGTAGACGTTGTTACCGGAGATGTTGCGCGTGCCGCCGGCGCCGGCGCCGACCCCGTCCAGCGCGTCGTGCATCGCCTTCAGCACATCCGGATGCTGGCCCATGCCGAGATAGTCGTTGGAGCACCAGACCGTGACCGGGCGCTCGTGCCCGTGGGAATCGCGGAAGGTCGCCGTCGGGAAGTTGCCCGCATGGCGTTCCAGATTGGCGAACACCCGGTAGCGGCCGTCCTGCTTCAGGGTCGCAATCTGGTTGCGGAAGAAAGTTTCGTAATCCATCGCGCGTTTCCGTTCGCGTTCATTCACACGGTCGGCTGCACCGGGTTTCAGACTTAGGGGCTAGGCCATTGGTCCGGCGCGTCGAAGAGGATGGCATGATCCTTACCGGCATGCCACCCGGCATTGATCGAAATCAAGCCGCCACCGCATGGGACCTTCGCACAAGAGGCAGACTCCCATGGCTTGCGGATGCCGCATGTCGGCCTTGAGTCCTTGCTTCGGCCTTGGTTCCGCCCTGCGGGCCAATCCTCCGGACATCCGGTTGCAACGTCGTTTCACGCCTCAACCGGGCTGTGTGTGATTTGGACAAATCTGTTGAAGGAGTAAAGAATTTATTCCTATCATCCGATGCGCGCAGTCGTGTTGGCAGGGAGAGGAAGATGGGCAAGCGGATCGTCCTGTGTCTCGATGGCACCTGGAACACACCGGGGAGCGGCGACGCCCCCGACAGGAACAGGCAGTCGACCAATGTCTGGAAGTTCTACAAATCGGTCCTGCCCCAGTCCAAGGACGGGACGTTTCAGTACAGCTTCTACGACTCCGGCGTCGGCACCGACAAGCAGGGCGGCATCGTCCATGACTGGCTCAACCACATCGTCGGCGGCGCCTTCGGCCTGGGGCTCGACAAGAAGATCAAGGACGGCTACCGCGCCCTGGCCAAACAGTATGCGACGGGCGATCGGGTCTTCATCCTGGGCTTCTCGCGCGGCGCCTACACCGCCCGCAGCCTTGTCGGACTGATCCGCAACGCCGGCCTGCTGCCGGCCGACCGGCTGGACCTGACCGACGCGGCCTATGCGCTGTACCGCAAGCGCGACGACGGCCCCGACGTGGAGGAGGCGACGCGGTTCCGCGAGGCCAACGGCTCGCGGCTGATTCCGATTCATTTCCTCGGCGTCTGGGACACGGTGGGCGCGCTGGGCATGCCGCTCGGCATCTGCGAACAACTGGACGAGAAGCTTTACGGTTTCCACGACACCGAACTCAGCGGTCTGGTCCGCAACGCCTTCCAGGCCCTGGCGATCGACGAGCACCGCAAGACCTTCGCTGCCTCCGTCTGGGATCCGAAGGACAAGCCGAAGCAGCGGCTGGAGCAGCGCTGGTTCGTCGGCTGCCATTCGAATGTCGGCGGCGGCTATGCGGAAGACCGGCTGTCGAACATCGCGCTGCACTGGATGATGGAGCGGGCAACCGACTGCGGACTGGCGCTCGATCCGGCATGGATGCCGGCGGTGACGCCGGAGAACGCGCTCGGCACCATCGTCGATTCCTATGCCAGCTTCCTCGACGGCCTCGGCAAGCTGGTGGAGCCGCGCTATTACCGCCCGGTCTGCGTCCTGCCCTACAGCGCGGAGAACCTGCACCCGTCGGTGCCGCAGCGCACCGCCGGCGATGCGGGCTATGCACCGCCCAATGTCGGCTTCCGCAAGGCGCTGGTGCAGTTCGACGCCGGATCGCAGTGAGGGCTCGATGAAGACGGGGCGGCGCCGTCCTCCGGCATCCGCCCCCTACACCGACCGATCCCGCAAACTTACTTGGTGCCGAACATCCGGTC
>NZ_BADK01000322.1 GCF_000333595.1 Azospirillum sp. B506 | reverse complement strand
AAGAGCACCGGTGCAGCCCGTCGGTCCGAATCAACGACGGCCAACTGTTCCCTGTTACGAGAAGCCTGCGCGTGCCGACATCGTCCGCGCGCGGATCGAGGCGGTGGGGATCGGTCCGGTCGTGGAGCCCACCCGTCATGGCATCGCCCCGTTGGCACGGGTGCATGACGCCGGCTATCTCAGCTTTCTTCAGACCGCCTGGGATGAGTGGGTGGAGGAGCATGGCGCCGACATCGACGCACTGCCGCTGAACTGGGTGGCGCCGGGCATGTCTCGACGGCGGGTGCCGCGCTCCATCGACGGCCGACTCGGCTTCTACTCTTTCGATGCCGGGACGCCGATCACCGCCGGCACCTGGCGGGCGGCCACCGCCGCGGCTGACAGCGCGCTGACCGGTGCCGACCGGCTGCGGGCCGGCGACCGCAGCGCCTTTGCCCTGTGCCGACCGCCGGGGCACCATGCCGGTCATGCCTTCTATGGCGGCTATTGCTTCCTGAACAATGCGGCCATCGCGGCGCAGTCGCTGCGCGACGGCGGTGCCGGACGGGTTGCGGTGCTGGACGTCGACTATCATCATGGCAACGGCACGCAGGAGATCTTCTGGGAGCGCGGCGACGTGCTGTTCGTGTCGATCCATGCCGACCCTGTAGACGAGTTCCCCTATTTCTGCGGCCATGCCGACGAAACGGGGGGCGGCGTCGGGGAGGGAGCCAACCTGAACCTGACGCTGCCTTGGGGAACCGACTGGAGCGGCTATGCGCAGGCGCTGACGGCCGCAGCGGCGCGCATCCGTGACTTTGGCGCCGACGCCTTGGTGCTGTCGCTGGGCGCCGACACCTATGGGGGCGACCCGATTTCCCGCTTCCGCCTGTTGTCGGAGGATTTTCTGCGCATGGGGGCCGCGATTGCCGGGATCGGCCTGCCGACTTTGTTTGTGATGGAGGGCGGCTATGCCGTCGATGACCTGGGCGTGAATGTCGCCAATGTCCTGACCGGTTTCGAACAGGGCTGACGAAGGCCAAGGCACGGGCGTGGCCGTACCGTTGCCGGTGCGGCCGAATCGCCCTAGATTGATCGAAAGTTCGGCATCTGAGTGAGGGTGCGGACGGTGGCTGCCGACCTTTCCATCACCAGCCCGTCCATCGGGGCCTATTCCGGTCCGCGCAGCCTTCCACTGCGACGGGACGGGAAAGACGCGTCCGGCGCGAAGGAGAGCAAAAGCGGATCCGCCGACAGCGTTACCCTTTCCGACGCCGCCCAGCAGCAGGTTCAGAAGCTCAAGCAGGCGGACACCAGCGTCCGCCAACATGAGGCTGCGCATCAGGCGGCGGGCGGCAGCCATGCCGGTGGCGCCTCCTTCACCTTCACCCGCGGTCCGGACGGCAAGAACTACGCCACCGCCGGCGAGGTGCCGATCGACGTCAGCCCGGAAGCGGAGCCGGCCGCCACCGTCGCCAAGATGGAGCAGGTGAAGGCCGCAGCCCTTGCGCCGGCCGATCCATCACCACAGGACATGCGCGTCGCCGCCCAGGCCGACGCGGCAAAACTTCAGGCACAGTCGGAACAGCGCCGCCAGGGCGGGGATACAGCGGCCGGCCGCGCGGTGGCGGCCTATGGCGCGGCGCAGTCGCTCGGCAAAGCCGGACCCGGGAGGGGGCTGACGGTCTGACGCGGTGGCGTCGGCACTGCCGGCCCGGTCTCCCGGTCGTGGGTCAACGACGCGGCGTGGTTTCGCCGTCCAGCGTCAGCAGGGCGCCGTAAAGTTCGGGCCGGCGGTCGCGGAAGACTCCCCACGAGGCGCGCTGCGCCGCGATGCGGTCCAGGTCGAAGCTGGCGGTCAGGACCGTACGGCTTTCGCGGTCGGCCTGGGCCACGATCTCCCCCTGCGGTCCGGCGATGAAGGAGGAACCGTAGAAGGTCAGCGCGCAGTTTTCCCCCTGTTCGATCCCGACGCGGTTGGAGGCCACCAGCGGCATCAGGTTGGCGCCGGCATGGCCCTGCATCACCCGCGTCCAGTGGCCCTGGCTGTCGATGGAGGAATCCTGCGGTTCCGATCCGATGGCGGTTGGATAGAGCAGAATCTCCGCCCCTTTCAGTGCCATGACGCGCGCGGTTTTCGGGAACCACTGATCCCAGCAGATGGCGCAGCCGACCATGGCGTACCGGGTCTTGAACACCGCAATA
>NZ_BADK01000323.1 GCF_000333595.1 Azospirillum sp. B506 | reverse complement strand
TGCCGCTGACGAATTGTGCAGCGGTCGGGTGCAAGACCTCCCCGGCCACTGCCACGGTCAGCGGCCGCTTCGGGATCACGATGCGGTCGTCAGGCTCCAGCAGCGGGTCCAGTTCCGGCCGCTTGCGCAGGACGGCGGGATCCGCTTCGACCACCACACGGCCCAGCGGTTCGGCGCCGCGAAGCTGTGCCGCAAGCTGGCGGGCCAGCGCGATATTTTCCGCTTTCACCGGTTCACCCTTTTCCGTTTCCAGCGCCAGAGTGCGCTCCAGTTCGCGGGCCTGTTGCTGGAACTGCTCCTTCTCGCGGCGGCGCTCGCTCTCGCGGGTCAGGACGGCGCCTGCGGGATAGGCATCGTCGATCAGCCCGCCGGCCCGAGCGATCAGGGACGACAGAGTCTCGCCGCGGCCGACGTCGTAACGGCCGGGGCGGCGCACCGCACCGTCGATGGCGACGGCCCGCGGTTCCAGGGCCTGCGGGCGCGGGTTGATCCGAAGCGAATCGCCGGGGCCGACGGCGCGGCTGCCGTCCCGGGCAAGATCGACGATGATGCGTGTGCCGTTCGCCGCTGTCAGTTCCGCCGCCGCCGGATCGGCGTCGGCGGACAACCCGCCGGCCGCCGCGACCAGAGCCGCCAACGGTGTTCGGTCGGCGACGGGATAGCCGCCGGGCTCGCGGACGGCACCGCGCAGCTGGACCGTCCTTTCGCCAATGACGGCAACGATGGCAGGATCCAGCACGGCGGCGAGCATCGACGGTTCGGTTTCGCTCTCCGTCCTGGCCTCCGGTTCCGCTCCGTCGGGCTTCACCAGGCTGCGGATGTCATCGGTGGCAAACAGGTGGATGCGGTCGCCGTCGCCGAGGACGCGGTCGGAACGCCCGGCCGCGACCTCCTGCGGCGAGAATGGCAGATGGACGCGGGACAGGCTTCGCCGCTCGTAGCGTTCTACAATGCCCAGCAGCGGATACACGTCGCGTTTCAATGCCTTGCCATCGGCCAGCACGGTGCGCAGCGTGGTTCCGGCCGACAGGCGGCGGGTGCCGGGACGGCGCACATGGCCGACCAGTTCATAGTGCGGCGCCTGCGACTCGACGATGGTCTCGCGGGCGTCGACATTCCCGGACCCGTCGGCGACAGGGTAGAAGCCGGGGCGCGCCACGCCGGTCAGCCGCAGCACCGAGTGACGCAGGGCCAAGGGCAGAAGGTCCGGAACGGCGGTGAACAGCGGCGTACAGGCGGTGCGAGCGCCGGTCAGCGTGGCGGCCGCGCGGGCCTGCGGCCCGGTGGCGAGCGGTCCGTCCGGTTCCGCCGCCAGTGTGCGGGCGAGCGCGACCAGGCCGGGGCAGGACTCTTGCGGCGGCTGGCGCTCGCCACGCAGGATGGCCAGCACCGGCTCCGCCGTCAGAAAATCAACGTCGGCGGCCCCCAGCACGTACAGCGTGTCGTCCTCCGCCAAGGAACGGCGGTCGCGCCCGCTCAGGACGGCGGAGAGGTCGACCGGCCGCAGGTTGCGCGACGCCATGTCCTGGCCGGTGCTCTCCAGAACGGCGAAGGGCAGATAGGGGGACGGACGCAGATCGGCGCGGGTCAGCAGTCCGGGAAGGGTCTTCGCCCGGCTCAGGGCGCGCGGGCCTGGACGCAGGACATGCCCCTCCAGCCGGACCTCGCCCCGGCGGTCCTCCCGCTCGGGTGCGAGCAGCAACAGATCGCCGTTGCCGAACCGCTTGGCATCGATGTCGGCGATGTCCTCCGTCGTCTCCTCGCCGGCGGGACCGATGCCGAACCGCAAAAGCCGGTCACGGCCGGGGCGCAGGGGGCCGCCGGCGAGGTCGCGCAGATCCGCGGCGGACAATGGACCGGTGCCCGGCGGCAGTTCGTAGATGCCCGGCCGCTTCACCGGTCCGGCAATCGCGACGGTTGCCCCCAGCGGCGGAACGAACAGCCTGTCGCCGTCGCGCAGCGGCAGGTCGGCATTGCCGGCAGCTCCACCGATCTGCAGGGCGTAGAGGTCGACCGTGATGCTGCCGCCTGTCCGCATCAGTCGCACGGCACGCAGGCTGCCGCCGCGGTCCACACCGCCGGCGGCCGACAGCGCGTCCAGCACAGTGGCGAAGGCGCTGATCTCCTGCCGGCCGGGCCGGCGGACGGCACCGGTGACCAGCACACCGATTCGCCGCACTTCCGCCAGCGAGGCGAAGGCATCCGTGCTGGGCCAGGTTGCCAAGACGGCGGCGGAAAGTTCCCGGCGCAGCGCATCCAGCGTCAAACCGGCAGCGGTCAGCGGGCGCAGATCGTCCACCACCAGTTGGCCGTTGCGGTCGACGGCAAAGCGCTTGCTGAAGGATTTCTGGCCCCGCAAGGTCACCAGCACGGTGTCGCCGGTGTTCAGCACATAGTCGCCCTGGATGGCACCGGGCGCCGACTCGGCTGTCGCGGCCGAATCCGTTGCGTGGGCGAACAGATCATAGCCGAACTGGCGCAACGCTTCTCCGGCGCGCACGGAAAAGGCCGCCTCCACCGGAGAGGCGGGCGACGTGACCTGCGAGGTGACCTGTGGCGGCAATGACGGATTGCTCCGCGTCGGCCCGTCGGCCAACACGACGCAAGCCCACAGAATGAGCGCCACCCCCGGCACCATTCGGGCGAATATCCTG
>NZ_BADK01000324.1 GCF_000333595.1 Azospirillum sp. B506 | reverse complement strand
ATACTGGTCGTAATACTGGTAACGCAGGCCGCCCAGCACGATCCAGCGGTCGCCCAGCTCGATGGAATCCTGGGCATAGACCGAGGAGGTCTCCAGCCGTTCGGTCTGGTCGCTGTCGGTCGCCACCACGTTACGGCTGAAGGGCAGACGCTCGTAGACCGGCCGGTAGATGTTGAAGGCGGTGGAGGTCGGGCCGCGGATCAGGTCGGTGCGCAGCGTGTCGCTGTAATCGTAGGAGGCGCCGAACAGCAGCTGGTGACGCAGGCCGGCGAACGTCACCTTGCCGGCGAGATCGGCGCGGACCGCATGGACGTCGACGTTGGAATCCTGGGTGGCGTCGGCGCGCCGGGTCAGCGCCCCGGTGCGGGCGTTGTAGGCGGTGACGCGCGCCTGATCGTCCTTGTACCAGTTGTGGCTGTAGGCGTAGTTGGCGCTGACGGTCCAGTTGGAATCGATCTTGTGGCTGATGCCGATGCGGGCCAGATGGGTGAAGCCGCTGGTGATGTTGTAGGGCTCGTCGAAGCGTTCCCGCTTCGACACCGGCACCGCCTTGCCGGTCGCGGTGTCGAAGATGGTGCCGCGGTCGAAGGGCACCCGATAGCGGGTGTATTCGTAGCCGAGCGTGATCGTGGTGTCGTCACCGTACCAGGCGAGCGACGGGGCGACGGTCTTCTGCTGGACGCGCCCGAAATTGCGCCAATAGGCGGTGTCCTGGATGTCGCCGACGAAGCGGTAGGCGAGATTCGAGCCGGCGGTCAGCGGCCCGGTGACGTCGACCTGTCCGCCGCCGCCGCCGAAGCTGCTGCCCCAGGCCTGGGCCTCGCCGCGCTGCGTCAGTTCGGGCATCTTGCTGACGACATTCACCATGCCGCCGGGATCGAGGATGCCGTAGAGCATCGAGGCCGGCCCCTTCAGCACCTCGACGCGGTCGGCCCCGGCGGTGAAGCTGCGCGGCATCGCCGTCCGCAACCCGTCGCGCATGGTCGAGCCGTCGCGGTTGTCGCCGAAGCCGCGCTTCATGAAGGCGTCCTGGGTGCCGCCCAGCGTGTTGCCCTGGGTAATGCCGCTGACATTCGCCAGCGCCTCGTCCAGGGTGCGGGCCGCCTGATCCTTGAGGACGGGAGCCGCCACCACGCTGACCGCCTGCGGCACGTCGAGCAGCGGCGCATCGGTTCCGGTGGCGAGCGACGTGCGCTTGGGCTGGTAACCGTCGGTCGCGGCCCCCTGGCCGATCAAGGTGATCGGACCGAGTTCCAGGGCGGTTCCGCTGTTTCCAGGGATGTTGTCTTCAGCATGGGCAGTCACGGCGGCGGCAGACGCAATGGTCGCGCAAGCAATGCACGCAATTAGTTTCACAGACTCCACGCGACGACCCTTCCCCGTCTTTATCCAAAAGCGGGAACCGCAGATTGCCGCATGTTGATTTCCAATCCGATGATTTGGCTGCAGGCTCGTTCCGTGATTCCCTTAGAATGCGAATAAACCGAAATGGGTAGAAGATGCAAGTGATTATTATTATCGTGTTTGGGGAACCACGGATCACCCCGCCCGCCCGTGTGTGTGGGGGGGTCCGGAAAACCGGGGAACTTCACACGAAATCAGGCGTGCAGGAGTAAGGCGTTGCCCAGGGAATAGCCCTGGGACTGGGGAAAGTCCGGGGTGATCGCCTATGAGGATCGCGCTCGTCTTCAATGGAATCCGCCGTCATCGAGAAGGCCAATTCCCAAGAAAAAGCAGATCGGCAAGCCTGACTCCCCGCCTTCGCGGGATGACGGAGAGAACAACGCGAAGCGATCGGAAAGAGAAAAACCTTGCAGGTTTGTGCCTACGCTTCTCCAAAGGAGAAGGATCGACAAGAACAGAACTTGACTTTTACTGAAATTTAATTTGAAATCAACAGTTGTTGCTCAAGATGACGCCACCTTCGTACAAGTCCACTTCAACGTGGAAGATAGCGGGGCCTGCCGGTGGGGTCATCGACTGCACTCAGCCGGCTTTCCCTGATCGTCGCCAGCTTGCATCGCCCGCAGATATCTGGTGACCTTTGAAAGATCAGGGAATGCACATCTGCCGGTGGCCGGAGATGAGAAGCGGCCGGCACCCTGATGCCGAAGACAGAGGCAGACCGGATGGCGACCTTCCGGGTGTTCGTGAAGGTGCCGGCAGCCGTGAAATCGGGATCGACAGATGTCGCGGCGATTGCCAAGGATCGGGCAAAGCGGCGAGTCCGGCCGGCACGCCAGCGTGTTCGTGGCACCCTGACAGGAGAACCGGAACCGGTTGTGCGATGCCAATGCCGATACCGAAGAGCGGCAGGATAATCCCGCCGCCTTCTCGCGCAATCCGCGCAGGTTCAGCTTGTCAAATACTTGAAATCACTGGAATAAGTCAAATCGTTGTTGTAACCTTTCGCATATCCCTCGTTGAACTGGATGCTCGTCCCATCCTCGCTAAATCCAGAGAAAAAATAATTCACCATTGATCCTATCCCAGGATAGTGACAGTCACCACCGAAGAAATAATGATCACGATTCAGATCAACTGAATATTGCTTTCCATCAACAGATACGGTCAGCCACATACGGGAAAAATCATTCCAGTCTTTTTCATCGTATACAGTGCAATATGTTTGAACATCCCTTATTTTTATAGGCTTGTTTTTTCCATCAACATATTGGAACATAACGGTCTCGTTGATTTTTAGATAAACGATATCGATATCGACGCCGGACGCATTCGAAAAAACGACACTCCCCATCTTCTGACTCCAGTCATTTTATTTGATGTGCAGATATTTTTCAAAAATTCGAAGCAGAAATTATCATGATGATTGCAGGTAGTTTACGTCATTGCAGTATTTATACTTTTTAGATCGGGCGAAT
>NZ_BADK01000325.1 GCF_000333595.1 Azospirillum sp. B506 | reverse complement strand
CTTTCGGCGGACGGAGGTGACCGTACCCGCCGCAGGTGGGGGGAGGGGCATCGGTCAGGCACCGGATGCATCGGACTTTCGTCGGGAGCGGGAGGGGAAACCGGCCATTCGATGGTGACCACCTCCGCCTGTCCGCCATCCTCGGACGCGAGGGTCGGGGACCGGCTCTGGATGTCCGGCTAAAACCAGGACGGGTGCCGAAAGGGGCAGGCGCCATGTATTGGTAGTGACCATACCGGTGCCCCGATACCCGGCTGCGCCACGCTTCTCATGGTGTGTAACGCTTTCGCGAACCGCCACCCGCGCCCCTCCGTCGAAGGTTCGAGACGCACGGGAAGGGGCGCTTTTGCCGCCGGCCATCCGGTGGGTGTCCTCCGTTGGCGCCCCCCGTCCTTGGTCGGGGGAAACCCCCGCCGCTCTCCGCCAAAGGTCGGCGGCCCATCCCCCGGACATCCGCCATCCTCCCTGCCCGGCGCCCCGTCCTATGGCGGATTTACGGCGCTTCCCGCTTTCCCGACACTTCGGCCCGTTCGGCTCCGGAGGCCCCGGTTCAGCGCCGTGATGCGGCCTGGGTGTGCCGCCTTGGCCATGGCGTCGCTCGCGGATCGCGTCGAAGCGAAGTCCGCACCCGCACCTCCCTCCAGCCGCACCACCGGTATCAAGACACACGAGGCTCACATGGTGTCCTGGCAGCACGATAACCTGACGGCGCTGGGGCTGCGCCGGGAACCGGTGGCGGGTGGGCCGTCCGCACCGGAGACACGAAGCATCGGGGTTCTCGGCGTCCGGGTCGACAGCCTCAATCTCCGGACGGCGACCGCCGCCATCGCCGCCGCCATCGACCGCCGGGACCGCGGTTATGTCTGCGTCACCGGTGTGCATGGCGTGATGGAAAGCCAGCGCAATGCGGATTGCCGCGAGATTCACAACCGGGCCAGTCTCGTCACCCCCGACGGCATGCCCCTGGTCTGGCTGCTGCGCCTTGCCGGGAATCGCGACGCCGACCGGGTCTATGGTCCGGACCTGATGCTGGCGGTCTTCGAGAATGCCTGCCGGCGGGGAGACCGCCATTTCCTGTACGGCGCCGAGGAGAGCACGCTCCAGCGTCTGCGCGAGCGGTTGCTGCGCCGTTTTCCGGAGGCGCGGATCGTCGGCAGCTATTCCCCGCCCTTCCGGCCGCTGACCGACGATGAGACGGCGGACATCGCCGCCAGGATCAATGCCAGCGGTGCGGACATCGTCTGGGTCGGTCTCAGCACCCCCAAGCAGGAACGGTGGATGGCCCGGTTCCGGCCGATGCTGGAACCGGCGATGCTGATCGGCGTCGGCGCCGCTTTCGACTTTCACGCCGGGCTGAAACGGCAGGCTCCGCGTTTCATGCAACGCATGGGACTGGAATGGCTTTTCCGGCTTGTCAGCGAACCGCGCCGCCTGTGGCGGCGCTATCTGCGCAACAACCCGCAATTCATCGTCGCCATCACCGCGCAGCTCATGGGGCTGAGGAAACGGTGACGGCTGCCCCCCGGGCATGCGCCCGGCCTTGGCCCATGGGATTGAAGGAGAGACGAGATGATCGATAAGGACGCTCTGGTCCTGGTGACGGGGGCCGGTGGTTTCATCGGTGGGCATCTGGTGGCGGACCTCATCGAACGCGGCTTCCGGCGGATCCGCGCGGTCGACCGCAAGCCGTTCGAGGACTGGCACCAGCTGTTTCAGGGCGTGGACAACCGCGTCCGGGATCTGGCGTTGAAGGAATGCTGCGACGACGTGTGCGCCGGCACCAACGCGATCTTCAATCTGGCGGCGGACATGGGCGGCATGGGGTTCATCGAAACCCACAAGGCCGAGTGCATGCTGTCGGTGCTGATCAGCACGCATATGCTGACGGCGGCCCGTGACGCCGGGACCGAGCGCTTCTTCTACAGCTCGTCGGCCTGCGTCTATGCTGCCGACAGGCAGACCGAGGCCGACGTCGTGCCGCTGGCCGAGCACATGGCCTACCCGGCGATGCCCGAGGACGGCTATGGCTGGGAGAAGCTGTTCAGCGAACGGATGTGCCGGCATTTCCATGAGGATTACGGGCTGGTCACCCGCGTCGCCCGCTATCACAACGTCTACGGCCCCCACGGCACCTATGAGGGCGGCCGCGAGAAGGCGCCGGCCGCCATCTGCCGCAAGGTGATCGAGGCGGTGCAGTCCGGACGGAACAGCATCGAGATCTGGGGCGACGGCGAGCAGACGCGCAGCTTCACCTACATCTCGGAGTGCGTCCTCGGCACCCAGATGATCATGAACAGCGACATCGGCGAACCGCTGAATCTCGGCAGCGAGGAGCTTGTCACCATCAACCAGCTCGTCGACATCGTCGAGGACATCGCCGGGGTCCGCCTGAAGCGGGTCTACAACCTCGATGCTCCCAAGGGGGTTCGCGGCCGCAACAGCGACAACAGCCTGATCCTGGAAAAGCTGGGCTGGGCGCCAAGCGTCCACCTGCGCGACGGGATGGAGCAGACCTACCGCTGGATCCACGACCGGATCGCCGGTGTCCAGCCGCGGGTCGCCGACCGGATCGCGGTCTGACCGGTTCCCGGCAGAGTCCTGCGGCCGACCCCCGGTCGTCCAATGCCACCATGAACCCTGTCCAAATCCCGCCATGCCGGGGATTGGACAGGGGCACAGGAACGAAGAGGGCTGGACATGCAGCTTCACACTTCGGATGCCGGGCAGACCGCCCTGGACGGTGACGTGCTGCCGACGTCGTACGGGGGCATCGCATTCCACGATCAGGCCCGTCCTGTTCGACGCGACGGTTCCCGGCACCATCGCCTGCGGTGCGGCGTGCTGCTGTTCTTGGCGGACTGGCTGGCGGCCGCGGTGGCGGCGCTGGCGGCGGCAATGATGCAGCTCTCCGCCGGCGGGTTTTCCCCGGCGCCGCTGACGGCGGCTCTCGCCTCCATCGCCCTGATGTCAGTGCTGCCGGTGACCGGCGCTGCAGCCGGCCTCTATCCCGGCTTCGGGCTGAGCGACGTGGAGCAGTTCCGCCGGCGGTGCTCGACGGTGCTGGTCGCGACACCGGGGATTCTGGCCGGAGCGTGGCAGTTGCAGCTTCCGGTCTGGCCGATGGCCGGTGCGATCCTGCTCGACCTGCTTGTGCTTCAGCCGCTTCTGCGCCGGCACGCCGTCGGTTGGATGCGGCGCACCGGGCGGTGGGGCGACCGCGTCATCGTCGTCGGCGAGCGGCGACGGGTCGCGGCCGCCATCGGCTATTTCCAGGCACAGTGGCAGCTCGGCGCCACGGCGGTGGCTCAATGCATCGACGACATCCATACCCCGCAGCCCACCGCCGGACCGGATGGGCCGGGCGGAGGCCAGGACCCGCAGGTGCTCCCCGACGGCATCGAAACCGTTGCGTATGCGGTGCTCGGTCCTTATGCGCGGCAGCATCCGGACATGCGCCTCGCCATCTATGTCGGCGACGGGGTTCATCTTCCCAACTGGGACCAGCTGGCTGCCGGCTTGCCCTTTCCGGAGGTGATGCTTCTGGCCGATCTGCCGAAGCTTCCCGGCTTCGGCATCCAACCCAGGAATATCGGAGGCGCCATCGGGCTGCGGTGCCTGAAAGCCCCGGCCCGGAGTCCGGCGGACTGGGCCAAGCGGGCGGTCGACATTGCGCTGGCCGGCGCCGGGCTGGTCGTCTGCGCGCCGTTGCTGCTGCTGCTCATCCTGGCGATCAAGCGGATCGATCCCGGTCCGGCCTTCTTCGTGCAGCGGCGCGAGGGGCGGGACGGGCGCAGCATCGCCGTCATCAAACTGCGCACCATGTTCCGCGACGCCGAGGCGCGGCTGACCGAGCATCTGGCGTCATCGCCCGAGGCGATGCAGGAGTGGACGGCGCATTTCAAGCTCCGCCACGACCCGCGCATCCTGCCCGGCATCGGAAAGTTCCTGCGCCGCTCCAGCCTGGACGAGGTGCCGCAGTTGATCAACATCCTCAAGGGCGACATGAGCCTGGTGGGGCCGCGGCCGTTTCCCAACTACCATCTGGAGGTCTTCGCCGACGAGTTCCGTTCCCTGCGCTGCAGCGTTCCCCCCGGATTGACCGGCCTGTGGCAGGTGTCCGACCGCAGCAACGCCTCGGTGTCGGAGCAGGAGCAGCTCGACCGCTATTACATCAACAACCGGTCCTTCTGGTACGACGCCTATCTGATCGTCAGGACCTTCCGCACGGTCATCACCATGAAGGGTGCCTATTGATGGCGCCGGATGCGGGTGGCGTTCGTCGCCTTGTGGTCCAGTGCCTGGAAAAGGGCTTCTGGACCGTCCTGGACCAGGGATGCGCGACGATCGGCAATTTCGTCGTCATGATTTTCCTCGCGCGCCATGTGCCGCAGGCGAGCTTCGGGTCCTTCACCGTCATCATGACGCTGTTCATGGTGTGCCACCTGATCTTCGCGTCGCTGGTGGTCGAACCGATGATGGTCCATGCGAGCCGGGACTATCGCGGCCGGCTGATCGTCTATTTCCGGCATCTGCTGGTCTCGCACATCGGTCTTTCGCTGGCGCTGATGGCCGGTTTCGGCGGCGTGGGGCTGGGCACCGTGCTGTGGAGCGGGGCCACCGCGCCGGCCGAGGCACTGGCGGAGGCGCTGTTCGGCTTCGCCCTCTACACGCCGGCGGCCCTCCTGCTGTTCATGGCCCGGCGGGCCTGCACTGTCGTGATGATCCCGCATCTGGCGGCGGGCGGAAGCATCCTCTATCTGGTCTTCCTGATGGCGGGTATCGCCCTGCTGACCGCCGGCTGGGGGATCTCCATATTCGGAGCGCTGCTGGTCAGCGCGCTGGCGGCGCTGGCCGCCAGCGTGGTCCTGATCCGCGCCCTGCGTCCGCACGCCCTGCGCAGCGAAAGGGCGGAATCGTGGGACGGTCCGGCGCATCTGCCGATGCCGGAAATGCTGCGGATGCACGCCAACATGGGCCTGTGGTTGGCGGGCGGACAGCTGTGTGTCTGGGTCATGAACGATTTCGGATCGCTGGTGCTGGCGGCCCATGCCGGCCTGCCCGCGGCCGGCCAGCTGCGTGCGACGTCCATCCTGGTCCTGCCGATCCTGCACAGCCTTTCGGCCTTGCGGTCCATCATGCTGCCTGTCCTGGTCCGGCGGGGCGATGGCGCCGGCTTCGCCGCGATCTTCCGCCTCGCGCTGGTGGGCCTGTGGGCGCTGACCGGCCTTTATGGGCTTTTCCTGCTGGCGGTTGCCGGGCCGGTCATCGACCTGCTCTACAACGGCCGCTATACGACCGACGGGGTGTGGCTCTGGGCCGTCGCAGCCATCCCGGTCGCGGTCAGCAGCTTCGACCTGATGATGGTCGGGCTGGTGGCGCGGCGGCGGGCGTCCGCCTGTTTCTATGTCAGCCTTGCCGGTGCGGTCACGCTGCTTCCGTCCGTCGGGCTGCTGGTCCCCTCCCTGGCCATCAACGGGGTCTTTCTCGCGCAAATTCTCAGCTTCGGCACGGCCGCGCTGTTCGCCGCGCTCTGGCTGTCGCGCCTGACGGTGCCAGGGGAGCCGGCCCGGATCGCCATGCCCGCGCGAAGTCTGAGGGACGGCTACCGGGCGGACAGTGCACGGCTGGGATCTTCGGAGTGGTGATGATGGAAACACAGACCAACAGCGCCGCCACCACGGTCGCGGGCTTGACCGCGCCACCCCCGCTCACGCTTTCCGACCTGATCCAGCCGGTTCTGCGGCGCAAGCTGCTGCTGTTCACTGTGATGCTGCTGTTCCTGTCGGCGGCCTTCGGCGTTCTGGCCGTGGTGGAGCCGCGCTATACCGCCACTGCGGTGATCATGGTGCAGCCGACCGACCCCGAGAAATTCATCGGAGACGCGAATGCCGTGCAGCGGCCGTTCGATCTCGAAGAGGTGCGCAGCCAGGTCGAAGTCCTGCGGTCGCGCGCGCTGCTGGCCCCGATCGCCGAGCGGCTGGCGGTGGCGCGGGATGCCGAATTCGATCCGGTGCTTCACCCGAGCCCGGTCGGCATGCTCAAGCAGCGAATCCGGACCGCACTGGAACCAGTCCTCCCGGAGTTGGCACATCTCCTCCAACCGGCCCAGGAAAAGCCGTTCGATCCGGTCGACATGCTGCTGGAGCGTCTGCAGGTCGCCAGCCTGAACCGCTCGCACGCGCTGAGCGTGTCGCTGGAGATGCAGAATCCCCGTCTGGTCATGGAAACGGTGAACGCCATCGTCGAGACCTACCGGTCGCAGACGCTGCTGGCCAAATCGGCTGCCACCGGACAGGCCAGACAGCAGCTGGATGAGCGCATCGCCCAGATCGAGCAGGGCATTGCCAAGGCGGAGCGCCGCATGGAGGAGCTGCGGACCGGTGCCGGCATCATCCAAGGCCGCAGTTCCAGCCTGACGGCGGAAGCGGTGACCGAGGTCAACGCAGAGCTGTTCCGCGTCCGCAGCCAGGCCAACAGCCTGGCCGAGCGGCAGGCGGTCATCGAGCGGTCGTTGCGCGAGGGCGGCGACCTGTCGTCGGCAATCGACCTGAGCGGCTCCCCGGTGATCGGCGCCCTGCGCCAGCGCGAGGCCGACGCACGGGCCCGCGTCGCGCAGTTGACCCAGTATTACGGCAACCTCAATCCGCGCATCGTCGCCGCCCGCTCCGAACTGGCCGATATCCGCGACAGCATCCGCGCCGAGCTGGGCAAGATGCAGACCGCCTTGAACAACGAACTCGCCGTCGTCCAGATGCGTCAGGCCGCCCTGCAGCGGGAAGCCGACCGGCTTGCCGTGGAGGCCGCCGCGACCAGCAATGCGGAGCAGGAAATCCGCTCGCTGGAACGCGAGATCGCCGATGCGCACAGCATGTTGGCCAGCTTCGTCAGCAGGCAGAACCGCCTGGAGGTGCAGAACAAGCAAGGGGCACCCGACGCGGAGATCCTGACCCTGGCCAGCCTGCCACCCGGC
>NZ_BADK01000326.1 GCF_000333595.1 Azospirillum sp. B506 | reverse complement strand
CATATTGATCGTATTTCCACGAGACGACCCATAAAAGGGTGCTGGAGAAGCTGTGCGGCCATTTGCGCCCCGGTGGCATCCTGTTCATCGGCCACAGCGAGACCATCACCAGCATGGACCTGCCGCTGAAGCAGGCCGGATCCGCAATCTTCATCCGGAGCTGAGCGATGAGCCAGAAGATCCGCGTGCTGATCGTCGACGACTCCGCGACCGTCCGCCGGACCCTGACCGACATCCTGTCGTCCGATCCGGACATCGAGGTCATGGGGGCGGCGGCCGATCCCTATGCCGCCGTCCGCCGGATCGCGGAGGAGGCGCCGGACGTCATCACCCTGGATGTCGAGATGCCGCGCATGGACGGCATCACCTTCCTGCGCAAGCTGATGAGCCAGCATCCCATTCCGGTGGTGATGTGCTCCTCGCTGGTGGAGGACGGCAGCGAGACCCTGATGCAGGCGCTGGAAGCCGGGGCCGCCGAGGTCATCCTCAAGCCGCGCATCGACACCCGCCAGTGCCTGCTCGACGCCCAGGTCCGCATCTGCGACACGGTCAAGGCGGCGGCCCGCGCCCGCATCCGCCAGCGCCCTCATGCCGCTGCCGCCGAGCCGGCGGCCGGACGCCCACGGACGCCGGAGCCGAAGCTGAGCGCCGACGTGATGATGCCGGCGCCCGGCAAGGGGGCGATGGCGCGCACGACCGAGCGCATCGTCTGCATCGGCGCCTCGACCGGCGGCACCGAGGCCCTGCGCGAGGTGCTGGAGGCGCTGCCCGCCGACTGCCCCGGCATCGTCGTCGTCCAGCATATGCCGGAGAGCTTCACCGCCGCCTTCGCCCGTCGCCTCGACAGCCTGTGCGAGGTCACGGTGCGCGAGGCGCGCGACGGCGACACGGTGCTGCGCGGACAGGTGCTGATCGCTCCGGGCAACCGCCATATGCTGCTGCAACGCAGCGGCGCCCGCTATCTGGTGGCGGTGAAGGACGGCCCGCTGGTCTCGCGCCACCGGCCGTCGGTCGATGTGCTGTTCCGCTCGTCCGCGCACTGCGCCGGGGCCAATGCCGTCGGCGTCATCATGACCGGCATGGGGGATGACGGCGCCACCGGGATGCGCGAGATGCACGAGGCCGGCGCCTTCACGCTGGCCCAGGACGAAGAGAGCTGCGTCGTCTTCGGAATGCCGAAGGAGGCGATTGTCCGGGGCGGGGTCGACAAGGTGGTCGGCCTCTCGTCGATTGCGCGTGAAATCCTGCGCCACGACCGGTCGTGAAACCGCTCGCCCTCTTCCGTCTCCACTGATTGCACGATTGCAAAAGGGCTTCGGCATGGACAGCATCCTTGACACGTCCGCCTTCGGGGACACTCCCCGCGCCGGCGACGCGGCCCTGCCGTCCGGCCCGGACGCTGGACTGCTACAGTCGTTGAAAAGCGACCTGCGCGACG
This sequence comes from Azospirillum sp. B506, assembly GCF_000333595.1. Classification (GTDB taxonomy): domain Bacteria; phylum Pseudomonadota; class Alphaproteobacteria; order Azospirillales; family Azospirillaceae; genus Azospirillum. Next base: position 14,089 of record NZ_BADK01000326.1, on the reverse strand, counting down.
CATCGGCACCGATCGAGGCGGCGTTCCTGGCGGTCGGCGAGACCCTGTCGCGGACTCTGGACCGCATGGCGGCCATCGGCGAGCGGTTCCGCGCGCTGTCCGTGCTGATCGACAATGAGGACGGTGTCGATGCCTGCGGCCGGTTGGGACGGGTCCGCGAGGTGACCGACGGGCTGGCGGCCAATCTCAGCCAGACGCTGGGCGATCTGACCGGCCTGGACGGGGCGGGTACCGACATGGCCGCCCTGCTCGGCACGCTGTCCGGCATCATCGGCGAGATCACCGCCCTGGCGATCAACGCAAAGGTCCAATCGGTCCAGATCCGGTCCGGCAGCGATGATTTCAGTGTCTTCAACCGCGAGATCGACCGGCTTCACCGGCTGGCGGAGCAGGCGACGACACAGGCGGTCGGACATCTTGCGGCTCTGCAGGTCGCCATCTCGGCGGCCAGGGACGGGGCCGCCGATTCCAGCGCGACAACCGCACCCGCCTGGACGATGTCGGGCGCCGGCTGCAGGCCAGCCTGGACAGGCTGGCGGCCTGCCGCAACACCGCGCAGCAGGCTGCACACCGCTTTGCCGGCCGTGTCGGCGAGGTCGGCCAGCGGATCGCGCGCTGCATCAGCGATCTCCAGGTCGGCGACCTCACCTGCCAGCGCCTGTCCCACATCGATGCGGCACTGGATGTGCTCGGGCTGCTGGCGGAGCGGCCCCAGGCAGCCTTGCCGCAGCATCTGCGATGGCTTGCGGAGTTGGACGACCGTCACCGGGCGGATCTGTCGGCGGCCGTCTGTGCCCTGCAAATCCGCCAATATGCGGATGCGAACAGCGACTTCGGCAGCCAGATGGCGTCCCTGAAGGAGACTCTGGAGGCGCTTGTCCGGGATGCCGACGCCATCGCACGCGAAGCGATGGGGCTGTTCGGTTCGGGCAATGCCGGCTTCGAGGCAGGGTCCAATCCGGCCAAGGGGGAAGGCGGTTCCATCCTGGCGATCGTTGCGACCGAGGTCGACCGCGCCCTGGAGCTGCTGCAGCACTATTGCCGGTCAGACGAGCGTCTCAGGGAACGGGTTGTCGAGGTTTCGCACGGCTTCGATGCCATGGGCCGGGATGTCCTCGCCATTCGATCCATCGATACCGACATGCGGCTGATGGGGCTGAACACGACGCTGAAATGCGCGCGGCTTGGGTCGGAGGGACGCGGGCTGGGCGTGGTGGCGCAGGAGTTGCGTGCGTGCAGCCGGCGGACCGAGGATGTGTCGAAGGCGATCGCCGAGGCCATCCAGGCGGCGACCCGGGGAGCGAGCGCCCTGGACCTCAGGTCGGGCAGGGATCATCGGGCGGCCAGGGAACTGGCGGACGAAATGTCGGGTTCGATGGAGTGCCTGAAGCGGTTGCATGCCGATCAGATGCGCTCGCTGTCGGCTTTGACCGGGGACTGTCTGGAGGTGTCCAGGCTTCTGACCGGAACCATCGACCGGCTTGGTATCGAGCAACGGCTGGCGGCCGCCAGCCTGCGCTTTGCGCACCGGATGGAGGCGGCGTCACGGTCGGGCGACATCCATGCCCCCGGGATCGCCGAAGACCTGCATCGCCTGTTCGCCACCCTCTACACGGCCGACCTGGAGCGCAACACCCACGCGCAGCTCTTCGGCAGCGCGTGCGTCCAGCAGAGCGGGGAACAGCGGGACAGCATCGACGATTTCTTCTTCTGAGCTGCAGGATGGATCCTGCTCGTGGCGCTTTTGGAGTGCGGCCGGTCTTCGTGCCGTCTAGAGGATGCCGCTGGCGCGGCGCAGATCGAGCAGTTCCTGCACCTTCGCCATATTTTCCAGGCTTTGCTGCACATGCAGTCTTGCCGCATGACCGGCGGCGGCCCGATCGCGGGCACGGATGGCGTTGGCGATCGCCTGATGTTCCTCAAGCCCGGAATCCTTGAGGTCGATCCACAAAATCTCCAGCAGCAGCGCCAGCTGGAGCTGTCCGTAGATTTGTTCCGTCACCCGGATCAGGACGTCGTTGCGCGTGATCTCGGCGATCACGATGTGGATGCGCAGCCCAAGCTCAAGGACGCGGGCGGCATCCACGCTGTTGCCGACGATCGACAGGTTCAGGGCCTCCATCTCCTCGACGATGGCACCGATGCGGTCCAAATCCTCGTCCGTCGCGACCTCGCAGGCCAGTTCGGCCGCGCAGACGTCCAGCGCCTGGCGGACGACCAGAAGATTGCGTACCGTCGGCAGATCGACATCCACCACCGTATAGCCGATGTTGCGCTGCCCGACGACCAGCCCTTCCTTTTCCAACTTCATCAAGGCTTCGCGCAGCGGCGTCCGGCTGACCCCCAGCCGTTCGGCAAGCCGGGTCTCCGACAGCCGCTCGGACGGCCGCAGTCGGCCCGACAGGATCATCGACTTCAGCTCTCTGTAAGTCTTCTCGCGAACCGATTGGTCCGCTTCGGTCTTGTCGTAGGCCATGCTCGTCGCACCCGTGGTTTCTCGCGTTCCCGCACCCTTGATAGGGCCTGCCCTCTGTCCAGGCAAGCCAACCGGAAAGGTGCTTGAACTCGGATTCAGGATTGTATACGATTTTGTATCCGACAAGGACGCTTTGCAACAACTCCTTGATTGGCAACAGTTTACAAGAGCCGGCGGCACTGCCGGCCGATTGGGACCGGGGAACGCGCCCAGTGTGCAGGCATCACGGACTTTGACAGGCGACCGCGGGGGCATCGGACCCGGCGGCGGCAACGGAGGAGACGTGCGTGTTCGATCACCGCAAGCTGGAACGGTTGCGGGAGCGTTACGCTCATTCCCGCGGGGATGAGGCGGCGAATCCGGATTTCGCCAGGGTGGCGTCCCTGGTGTTCAGGGACGGTGACGTCCGGCAGGCCCCCTATGCCGGGCTTGCGACCCTGTTGAAGGCGCCGTACCGGCCGGAATCTGCGCCGGATTTCACCGGAATCGACATGGCGCTGTACGGCATTCCGATGGATCTGGGCGTGACCAACCGCTCGGGCGCGCGTTTCGGCCCGCGTGCCGTTCGCGGTGTCGAGCGGGTCGGGCCTTATGAACATGTGCTCGGGCTGGTTCCCTCCGGCGACCATGCGGTGGCGGATGTTGGCGACGTCCCCTTCCGCAGCCGCTTCGATCTTGCCCAGGCCCATGAGGACATCGAGCGGTTCGTCGGCGCGATGGTGGCGGCCGGGACCGTCCCGCTCGGGGTGGGGGGCGATCATTCCGTCACCCTGCCGGTCCTGCGCGCGGTCGGCCGGAGCCGGCCGGTCGGACTGATCCACATCGACGCCCACTGTGACACCGGCGGCTCGTTCGAGGGCTGCAAGTTTCATCACGGCGGTCCATTCCGCCAGGCGGTGCTGGACGGCGTGCTCGATCCGGAACGCACCATCCAGATCGGCATCCGTGGCAATTCCGAATATCTTTGGGACTTCTCCTACGAGTCCGGCATGACGGTGATCCATGCCGAGGAGGTGGAGCTGATGGGCGTGCGTGCGGTGGTCGACCGCATGCGGCAGGTCATCGGCGATGGACCCACCTATGTCAGCTTCGATGTCGACGGTCTCGATCCCGCCTTCGCACCGGGGACCGGAACGCCGGAGGTGGGCGGCCTGACCTCGGCCCAGGCGCTGGCCATCCTGCGCGGAGCGGCCGGCGCCGATATCGTCGGCGGCGACGTGGTCGAGGTGGCTCCGCAATACGACCCCACCAGCAACACGGCGCAGGTCGCCGCCCAGGTGCTTTTCGAGATCCTCAGCCTGACCGCCATCGCGCGGTCCCGCTCCCGGATCTGAGACCATCAAGCGGGCCTGAACCCGCATCGCCAATAACAATGCTGAAAATCGGTCCACTGAACAGGGACAATCACGATGAAGACTCTGATCCTCGCCTCGACGCTGCTGCTCGCCGCCGTTTCGGCCACCCTCACCCCCGCCGCCGCGCAGAGCAAGCCGACGGCGATCACCATTGCCACCGAAGGCGCCTATGAGCCCTGGAACTTCACCACCGCCGGCGGCAAGCTGGACGGGTTGGAGATCGACCTCGCCAACGATCTGTGCGCCAGGATGGCGGTGCGCTGCACCATCGTCGCCCAGGATTGGGACGGCCTGATCCCGGCGCTGAATGCCCGCAAGTTCGATGCGATCATGGCGTCGATGATCGTCACGGAAAAGCGTCTGGCCGTCATCGGCTTCAGCGAGCCTTATGCGCCCACCGCCGCCGCCATCATGGTCGAGAAGGCCAGCCCGCTCGCCAAGCTGCCGGGCACCGGCACCACGGTGGATCTGGGCGGCGATCCCGCCAAGGTCAACGCCGCCCTGGCCCCCATCGCCGCGCAGCTGAAGGGCAAGTCCATCGGCACCCAGACCGCGACCAGCAACACCGCGTTCCTGGAGAAATACCTGAAGGACAGCGTGACGGTCCGGGAATACAAGACGACCGAGCAGCATGACCTCGACTGCAGGGCCGGCCGCATCGATGGCGTGGTCGCCCAGAAAAGCTCGCTGACCGCGTTTCTCAGCAAACCCGACTACCAGGCCTTCACGCTGGCGGGCCCGACCTTCGTCGGCGACGTGTTCGGCAAGGGCATCGCCGTCGGCCTGCGCAAGGACGACACCGTCCTGAAGGAGATGTTCGACAAGGCGATCCTGGCCGCCAAGGCTGACGGCACCATCGACAGGCTGGCGCAGAAGTGGCTGAAGACCAGCCTGACGAACTGAGGCGTCTTTCCTCCTCCGCTCGCAAACCGGCGGGCAGAGGAGGTCCGGCACGGCGCCGTACTCCGGGCGCCGTGCCGCCCCTCCGGGGCTATGCTGGACGGAGCACCATGCGATGCACCTATTCGACCTCTTCCTGGGACCGAACGGCTGGGGCGTGCCCCTGCTGCTCGCCGCCCTGACGACGGTGGCCCTTTCCGTCTCCGGCTTCGCGGCCGGCGCCCTGCTGGGCGCGCTTCTCGCCCATGCCCGCATCGCCGGCGGCTTCATCGCCAGGACGGTGGCGGATGCCGTCACGACGATCCTGCGCGGGGTTCCCGATCTTCTGGTGATCTACCTGTTCTATTTCGGCGGCAGCCAGATCCTGTCCTGGATCGGCAACGCCGCCGGCTATGGCGGCTTCATCGGGTTGCCGGTCTTCCTGACCGGCGTGCTGGCCCTGGGCGTGGTCTCCGCCGCCTATCAGGCGGAGGTCTTCCGCGGCGCCTTCAACGCCATCCCGCGCGGTCAGATCGAATCCGCCCGTGCCGCCGGCATGGGATCGCTGCTGATGTTCCGCCGGGTCCTCGCCCCCCAGGTCATCCGCCATGCCCTGCCCGGTCTGGGCAATGTCTGGCAGCTGATTCTGAAGGACTCCGCCCTGATCTCGGTGATCGGGCTGGTGGAGCTGCTGCGGGCGGCCCAGGTCGGGGCCGGATCGACCCGCGAACCCTTCCTGTTCTATTCGGCGGCGTTGCTGCTCTATCTCGGCATCACCTCGGTGTCTGGGCAGGCCTTCCGCTGGGCGGAGATCCGGTCGCTGCGTCCGTTCCGGAGGGGATGATGGATCTCTCCTTCATGCAGGCGACCCTGTTGACCCTGCTCGGCGGCCTGCCGCTGACGCTCCAACTCACCGCAAGCTCGGTCCTGCTGGGCGGTGCCGGCGCGCTGGCGCTGGCGCTGATGCGGACATCGGGCGTGGCGGTGCTGTCGCTTCCCGCCCGCGCCTATGTCTTCGTCTTCCGCGGCACGCCGCTGCTGATCCAGCTGTTCATGATCTATTACGGGCTGGGGCAGTTCCGGCCGGCCCTGCAGGAGCTTGGGCTGTGGAGCTTCTTCCGCGACCCCTATTCCTGCGCCGTGCTGGCGATGGCGATGAACACCGCGGCCTATGCCAGCGAAATCATCCGCGGCGGCGTCGCCTCGGTACCGCCCGGCGCGCTGGAGGCGGCGTCGGCCTGCGGCATGCGCCCGCTGATGCGGCTGCGCCGGATCGTCCTGCCGCTGGCGATCCGCCAGGCTCTGCCGGCCTACGGCAACGAACTGGTGCTGATGGCGAAGGCGACCTCGCTGGCATCGACCATCACCCTGATGGAGGTGACCGGGCTGGCCGGCAAGATGATCGCGCAGACCTACCGGGCGGTCGAGATCTTCGCCTGCGCCGGGCTCATCTACCTCGCTTTGACCTTCGTCCTGACCCGCGTGGTCCTGCTGCTGGAATGGTGGCTGTCGCCCCGGCGTCCCCGCCTGCAGCCCGCGCGGCCGAGGATCCGCACCACCGGAGAACCCGCATGACGGCGACGCATCCTGTCTCCCCGCCTGCCGTTTCCCTGCCGCAAAGCAAGCCGTCCTGGCCGGTCGAGAAGATCGCCGTCCTCGACCTCCACAAGAGCTTCGGATCCATCGAGGTGTTGAAAGGCATCTCCTTCACCGCCAACCAGGGCGACGTCATTCCATCCTCGGCTCGTCCGGATCGGGGAAATCGACCCTGCTGCGCTGCGTGAATTTTCTCGAAACGCCGGATTCCGGCGACATCATCGTCTGCGGCGAGCATGTGCGGATGCGCCGCCGCCGCGACGGCCGCCCCGTTTCGGACGATCGGGCCCAGCTGACGCGGGTGCGCACCCGCGCCTCGATGGTCTTCCAGAGTTCACCTCTGGCCCCACATGACCATCCTGGAGAACGTCATCGAAGCCCCCGTGCATGTCCAGCGCCGTCCCGGGCGCGAGTGCATCGAGAGGGCGGGAGCCCTGCTCGACAAGTCCGGGCTGCGGCCCAAGCGCCACGACTATCCGGCGGTCCTGTCGGGCGGACAGCAGCAGCGCGCCGCGATCGCCCGCGCGCTGGCCAGCCATCCGGAAGTCCTGCTGTTCGACGAGCCGACCTCCGCCCTCGATCCGGAGCTGGTGGGGGAGGTGCTGAAGGTGATGCGGTCGCTGGCCGAGGAGGGCCGCACCATGCTGGTCGTCACCCATGAGATGGGCTTCGCCCGTCATGTCTCGACCCGCAGCATGTTCCTGCACCAGGGCCGGGTCGAGGAGGAGGGGCCGTCGGCGGAGATGTTCGCCCACCCCCGCACCGAGCGTTTCCGCCAGTTCATCCAGCGGACCCAGTCCTGACTCCGGGACGGGATCGGAACTCGGACCGCCGCGGCCGATGGCTGCGGGCAATTTTGGATAGCAACCGAACCACAGACCGGCACGGCCGGCAGGAGAGACTGACATGACGATGATCGGCGGCAACGGCCGGCGGGCGAATTCGCTGGAGGCGCGTGATGTCGCGACCATCCTGCACCCCTACACCAACCCGGTTATCCATGAGGCCGAGGGGCCGCTGGTGCTGGCGCGCGGCGACGGCATCCATGTGATCGACAGCGACGGCAACCGCTATGTCGAGGCGCTGAGCGGCCTGTTCTGCGCCTCTCTCGGCTTCAGCGAAGGCCGGCTGGTCGAGGCGGCGCACCGCCAGATGCAGGCGCTGCCCTTCTACCACAGCTTCGGCGGCCGGTCCCACGAGCCGGGCATCGAGCTGGCGGAGCGGCTGATCGCGATGGCGCCGGTGCCGATGTCCAAGGTGTTCTTCGCCAATTCCGGCTCGGAGGCCAACGACACCGCGATCAAGCTGGTCTGGTACTATCACAACGCCATCGGCAAGCCGCAGAAGAAGAAGATCATCTCGCGCCAGCGCGCCTATCACGGGGTGACGGTGGCGTCGGCCAGCCTGACCGGGCTGCCCTACGCCCACAAGGCCTTCGACCTGCCGCTGCCCGGCATCCTGCACACCGACTGTCCGAGCATCTACCACCATGGCCTGCCCGGCGAGACGGAGGAGGCGTTTGCCACCCGCTGCGCCGACTCCCTGGAGGCGCTGATCCTGCGTGAAGGACCGGACACCATCGGTGCCTTCTTCGCCGAACCACTGCTGGCGTCGGGCGGCTGTATCGTGCCGCCCGCGACCTATTACGAGAAGATCCAGGCGGTCCTGCGGAAATACGACATCCTGCTGATCGCCGACGAGGTGATCTGCGGCTTCGGCCGTCTCGGCACCATGTTCGGCACCGAGGCCTTCGGCCTCAAGCCCGACATGATGTCGATGGCCAAGCAGCTCTCCGCCGGCTACCAGCCGATCTCCGCCCTGATGGTGAACGAAAAGATCTACGGCGCCATCCGCGAACAGGGTGGGGCCATCGGCACCTTCGGCCACGGCTTCACCTACAGCGGGCATCCGGTCGCCACCGCCGTCGCGCTGGAAACCCTGAAGATCTACGAGGAACGCGACATCCTCGGCCATGTGCGGGAGGTGACGCCGGTCCTGCAGGCCGCCCTGGACGGGCTGGCCGGTCATCCGCTGGTCGGTGACAAGCGCGGCATGGGGCTGATCGGCGCCTTGGAGGTCACCAGCGACAAGGCGACGAAGACGCCCTTCGACCCGGCGCTCGGGGTGGCTGCCCAGGTGGGGAAATTCGCCCTTGCCCGCGGCGTCATCACCCGGGCGATGGGCGACATGGTGCATCTCTGCCCGCCGCTGATCATCACCGCCGACGAGATCCGCGATGTGGTTGCGAAGATCGGCGGCGCGTTGGACGATACGCTGGCCTGGCTGGAACGGGGACGGCCCGGACGCTGACGCCTTTCCACAGCAAGACGAACTGAAGAGAGCGAACAGGCAGAGCATGCGCAATTTCGAAGAACCGGGCCGCTCCCTGGCCATGGGCCGCAACGGGATGGCCGCCACCTCCCACCCGGCCGCCACCGTGACGGCGGTCGAGATCCTCAAGGACGGCGGCACCGCGATGGACGCCGCCGTGGCGGCCTGTGCGGTCCAGAGCGTGGTCGAGGCGGGATCCACCGGCATCGGCGGCGACTGCTTCGCCCTGATCGCTCCCAGGGGCGGGTCGGACATCCTCGCCTACAACGGGTCGGGCCGTACGCCGGCCGCGATGACGCTGGAGCACCTGCGCGCGGCCGGCGTCAGCGAGATCGGGCGGCAGTCCCCCCATGCGGTCACGGTGCCGGGAGCGGTCGAGGCCTGGGCGCGGCTGGTCGCCGACCATGGCCGCCTGCCGCTGGCCGAGGTCTTCGCTCCGGCAATCGCCATGGCGCGCGAGGGCTATGTCATCACGCCACGGGTGTCGCATGACATCGAGCAACAGACAGCCCTGCTCCGCAACGACCCGACCGCCGCCGCCACCTTCCTGACGGATGGGAAAGCCCCGTCGGCCGGCAGCGTCCAGACCCAGCCGCTGCTGGCCGACACGCTGGAGGCCATCGGGCGCGAGGGACCGGACGCCTTCTACCGGGGTACCGTCGCCGAGGACATGGTGGAGTTCCTGCGCGCGGCCGGCGGCTTCCACAGCCTGGAGGATTTCGCCGCCGCCCGGGGCGAATATGTGACGCCGATCCGGACCGAGTATCGCGGCCGCACCATCCATGAATGCCCGCCGAACGGCCAGGGCATCATCTCCCTGATGATCCTGAACATCCTCAAGCGCTTCCCGCCGGCCGCCGATCCGCTGAGCCCCGACAGCCTGCATGTCGAGATCGAGGCGACGCGGCTCGCCTATGCCGCGCGCGATGCCTTCCTGGCCGATCCGGCGCACGCGAAAACCTCCATCGTGGAGCATCTGCTGTCCGATGCGCTGGCGGACGAGCTGGCCGCGCGGATCGACCTCGGCCATGCGCTGGACACCGGCGGGGTTTTCGACGGCGTCGAGCACAGGGATACGGTCTATATCGCCGTGGTCGACAAGGACCGCACCGCCGTCAGCTTCATCAACTCGATCTTCCATCCCTATGGCGCCGGGCTGATGGCACCGCGGTCCGGCGTCCTGTTCCACAACCGCGGCCAGAGCTTCTCCCTGGTCGACGGGCATCCCAACATGGTGGCGCCGCGCAAGCGGCCGATGCACACCATCATTCCGGGGATGGTCACGGAAAACGGCCGGGTCAGCCTGGCCTTCGGCGTCATGGGCGGGCATTACCAGGCGATGGGCCACGCCCATTTCCTGTCCAAGCTGTTCGATCACGGGCTGGACATCCAAAGCGCCATCGACCTGCCGCGCCTGTTTCCGCTTCCCGGCACCCTGACCGTCGAGGCGGAGTCCGCGATCAGGCGGACGGTCGGCCCGGAACTGACCCGCCGGGGCTTCACCGTGAAGGCGCCCAACTGGGCCATCGGCGGTGCCCAGGCCATCGGCATCGACTGGGAGCACGGCACTCTTCTGGGCGGCTCGGATCACCGGAAGGACGGGTGCGCGCTCGGCTATTGAGCATGGACGGCGCCGGTTCCGGCCGGCGTTCCTGCGGTCGTCACGACCTTTTGGATGCCAGGAATGCCGCTTGTGTCCGGTTGTTGGCGCCCAACTTCTTCATGATGTTGCCGACATGCGCCTTGACCGTGCTCTCCCGCATGTTGAGTTCGCGGGCGATCAGCTTGTTCGCCTTGCCTTCCCGCAGGCTTCCGAGCACCGTTTGTTCGCGGGGGGTGAGGTGGACGGCCGGACTGTCGACGCCGTTCCGTGGAAAGGATGCGTCCGACTTGCTTCTGGCCGTCGGGAGGTCGGAGGGTGTTTGTCCGCGCATCAGGCTGTTCAGGGCGGAGCCGGGCAGAAACAGGCCGCCGGCCGCGACCAGGCGGATGGCATCCATTGCCAGCCCGAACCCCAGACTGGTTGTGACATAGCCCCGGATTCCCAGTTGGAAACCCTGCAGAATGACGTCCAATCTGTCCTGGTCCGAAATGACCAGCAGCGGAACCCTTCCCAGCATCTCAAGCAGAGAGCAGACGAGGTCGAGGCCTGCCGGCTGATCGAGACCGATGTGGCAGAGGTTGCAGATCGCGACGTCGATGTGCTCCCCCCGCTGCAACAACAGGCCGGCATCCTGCGGTGACCCGGCGCTCAGAATCTCTGTCGAAGGATCCATGGAGTGAAGTCCTATCGACAGGCACTCCCGCGTCAGCGGCGTTCTGTCCAGAAGCAGAATGCGTGTAGAGTGGGGTATTCTCTCCAATAGTTTCTGGGCGACGACTTGATCAAAATCATTAGATGATTTGCTGGATTTCGGCCGTTCGATGGGTGTGATGCCAATGTCGTCACCCGATGGCGGGAAATCATCTTTAGGGCACATCGCAATCCTCCACCTTCTGACCGGCTTCATTTGTTTTGGCTATTTCTTCGGCCAATCCAAAGCGCTTACATTTGGTATGACGGCATGCCAGAAGCGCCGATTCCAACGGCCTCCATGCTCAGTGCGGCGTTGAAGCTGTCGGGAATCCCGATCCCCTCTTTAAACCTACCGACAGAATAATTCGATATTTCAAAGTCGGCAATGAATAGCATGAAAAACAGATAAAATCGAATGATATTTATGGAATTATCATGTTTGTGTTTGAATCTGGCGCGATAATGCCAGCAGGTGTATTTGTCTATTAAATAGTGTATATTGCAATACCGATTGGTGAGTCCATATGTAGTCAGCAGTTTCGGCATAGTCTGGAGTGATCGATAGGTGTAGCCCTTCTTTTAATGGAATGGTGTACGGGTCCTGGTGAATTTTGCGGTGTCTGACAAAATTGGTATTGAAAATTTGGATCTGAGACGTGCGGTGCAAATCCAACGTTCTGTAAGAATACTTAATGTAATGAGACTATATTATCTTCCTCTGCCGACCGCGCGGTATCGGGGGTGGGGAAGGTGCGATCCGGTTCGGCAGCAATGCCCTGGCCGGTTGGAACCGGGGAGGCAACCATCCGGCGATCCTGCAGGATGGCGGTGGACTGGCGGTAGGGGCGGCCGCAGGCTTGATCGGAGAAGGGCGCCGCGGTCTCTTTCGGCGGCATCAGGTGGGCTAATCCGGACGGTCTCTCACGCGATATGCTTCTGTTGGCCAGCCGCTTGACGGCGGCGCAGCGCCCGTACCGTTGCCGCTCAGGCCTGAAGGCCGGTAGGCTCAAGCGCAGGTTGCGGTGAATCGACCCAATGCTGGCGGCGGATCGCGAGTGGATCGAGGCTGATGTCGCTGTCTGCCATGGTGATGAACCAGTTTTCCAGCCCTGCGATGAAGGGGGCCATGGCCGATGCGGCCGGGGCGATGTGCGCGTAGGCCACTGTCGGCCAGAAGGGCGGCTTGGACAGCCGCAGGAAGCCCATGCCGCGCAGCTTGAGGTCTGCCATCGCATTCGCCGTTTTGGCGATGAACGCGATGGCCCCCTCGTCGCGGGCCAACTGCAGGCAGTGTGCGAAAAGCATGGGAATGTCGGATGGGGCGGCGAGATAGTCGATGAGCAGGGCAAAGGGCTCGCCCCGCCACAGATCGATGCGCATCACCGCATAGCCGGTGATCCTGCCGTCTTTTTCCATCTGGTAGCGCTTGTGCCGGTGGCTGTCGGATTCCCGGGCGAACCGCCAGTCGACAGCCGCCAGATCGCGCATGGCGAGGATCGGATAGTGCGGCGAAACGCCCGTCCACAGCGCGTCGAGCCGTCCATCGAACCTGTCCAACCGGGTCAGCACCGTGCCGGACCGGTACAGGCGGGACCGGATCACCGCGTCCAACAGGCACCCGCCCTGCCGCGCGATCCAGCCGGCCGTCTTCTTGAAGGGGACATGAAACGGCAGGAGGGGAAGCAGCCGTTCCGGCCGGATCGGCCAGACATAGTTGGGAACCACCCCGATCGGTGACCAACCCAGCGCGTCATAGGCTTTGCGGGCGGCCTCACTGGCTCCGAGTGCGACCGTGACCGGCTTGGCCGCCGCCTGCGCCGTGATCAGCGCCGGTCCGGCACCGGTCAGGCGGTGCTGCGGCGCGACGAAAAGATCGACCGCCCAGGCGGCGGGAACGACACGGTTGGCCACCTTCAGACCGAACGGGATCGCGGCCTGCTGGCCGACGATCACGCCTTTCCTTTTGTAGATCCACACCTCGGGAGGGCGGTCGGGGGAGGGGCCGTAGCCGCGGTGCAACCAGTCGAAGCCATCGATATCCGCCTGCCGGGAATGTTCGCCGAACACGGATCGGCGGAAGGCGAACAATTCCGGCTGGTCGCTTGGATCATAGCGCGCGACATTGCTCATGATGCTTGCTGCGATCTTCATGACAGCGAAGTCCCCACTGTGTCCCATACTCCCGGACGCGCAGTTGGCGCCGCCTTCACTCCGCCACCAGGGTTTCGGCCTCTTCACCGACGGCGACCGGCCGGGCGATCTGCCGCTCGAAATGGGCGATGGTTCTTTCCAGCCCCGCCCGCAAAGCGACCGTCGGTTCCCATCCGAGCAGTTCCCGCGCTTTGGCGATATCGGGTTGGCGCTGTTTGGGATCGTCCTGCGGCAATGCTTCGTGGACGATCCTTGAGGACGATCCCGTCAGGTCGATCACCTGCCGGGCCAGTTCCAGAATGGTGAATTCATGGGGATTGCCGAGATTCAGCGGGCCGGTCACTTCGTGCGGCGTCTCCATCAGGCGGATGAAGCCCTCGATCAGGTCGCTGACGTAGCAGAAGGAGCGGGTCTGCGATCCGGAGCCATAGATCGTGATCGGCTTTCCCTTCAGCGCCTGGACGATGAAGTTCGACACCACCCGCCCGTCGTTGGGATGCATGCGCGGGCCATAGGTGTTGAAGATGCGGGCCACCTTGATGCCGAGGCCATGTTGCCGGCGGTAGTCGAAGAACAGAGTTTCCGCGCATCTCTTGCCTTCGTCATAGCAGGCGCGGGGGCCGATGGTGTTGACATGTCCCCAATATTCCTCCGGCTGCGGATGGACGAGCGGATCGCCGTAGATCTCGCTGGTCGAGGCCTGGAGGATGCGGGCGCCGACCCGCTTGGCCAGTCCCAGCATGTTGATCGTGCCGAGCACGGAGGTCTTCGTCGTCTGAACCGGATCGTGCTGGTAGTGGATCGGCGATGCGGGGCAGGCCAGATTGAAGATCCGGTCGACCTCGACATACAGCGGAAAGGTGATGTCGTGCCGCAGCAGCTCGAAGGACGGGTTGTCCAGCAGATGCACGACGTTCTGGCGGGCGCCCGTGAAATATTGTCGACGCAAGAACCTCGAAGCCATCGGCGAGAAGCCGCTCGCAGAGATGCGATCCGAGGAATCCG
>NZ_BADK01000327.1 GCF_000333595.1 Azospirillum sp. B506 | reverse complement strand
CGATGACCGGGCTGCTGCCGGGCGGCCGGCGCGCGGCGGAATAACGGATCCCCTGTCTGGTATCTGAGTGGTTTTATCGCGCGGCGCGACCTTCTCCGGGTCGCGCCGCTTTTATTTTCCGCATTGCGGCCAAGATCATGATGCGATTCCACCAATGGACGCTGGCCTCCGGCTCAAGAAGGTCTTACATTGGTATCTATATCAGCCAATCGCGAGCGCCGCCATGACCGATCAGGGCAGTCCAGACTTCACAGCCTCCCGCACCACTCCCCTGATGGCGGTGGAGGCGGCGGAGGCTCCCGCCGTGGTGGCCCGGCAGATCGAGCGCTGCGGCGCCGACTTCGCCGAACTGGGCGCGCGCCTGCGCCGCGAGCCGCCGCGCTTCGTCGTCACCTGTGCCCGCGGCAGCTCCGACCATGCCTCGGCCTATGGCAAATACCTGATCGAGACGCGGATCGGCCGGGCGGTGGCCTCCATCGGGCCGTCCATTGCCTCGGTCTATGGCGGCGATCTGAGCCTGGAGGGGGCGCTGTTCGTCGCCGTGTCACAATCGGGGCGCAGCCCGGACCTGCTGCGGCTGGTGGAGGCGGCCAAGGCCGGGGGCGCGCTGGTGGTCGGCTTCGTCAATGCCGAGGATTCGCCGCTGGCCGGGATGTGCGACCATTTCCTGCCGCTGGCCGCCGGACCGGAGCGCAGCGTCGCCGCGACCAAATCCTGCATCGCCTCGCTCGCCGCCTATCTCCAGCTGGTGGCACATTGGCAGGACGATCCGGCCCTGAAGGCGACGCTGGCGGCGCTGCCCGGGACGCTGGAGGCGGCGAAGACGCTCGACTGGAGGCCGGCGCTGATGCCGCTCGCCACCGCGCAGAATCTCTATGTGCTGGGGCGCGGAGTCGGTTTCGGCGCGGCGCTGGAGATGGCGCTGAAATTCAAGGAGACCTGCCGCCTGCATGCCGAGGCCTTCAGCGCGGCGGAGGTGGTCCACGGCCCCCTGGCGCTGGTCGGTCCCGGCTTCCCGGTGCTGGCCTTGACCCAGGCCGACGCGGCCGAGCCGCACACCCGCGCGGTCGTCGAGCGCATCGTCGGGCTGGGCGCCGCGGTGGCGACCACCGAAGCCGGGCTTGCAGGAACCGCCCTGCTGCCGAGCCTGCCGGGGATCGCGCCGGAAGCCGCACCGCTGGCGGCGTTGCAGAGCTTCTACGGTGCGGTCTATGAACTGGCGCTGGCCCGCGGCATCGATCCCGACAGCCCGCCCAACCTTGCCAAAGTGACGAAGACCGTCTGATGCGACAACTCCTGACCGGTGCCCGGATTTTCACGGGCGAGACCATCCTCGACGGCCGCAGCCTGCTGGTCGGGGATGGCCGCATCCTCGACATCGTCGCTCCTGGCCGCACCCCGCCGGAGGTCGACCGGACGGTGGTGCTGGAAGCCGGCGATCTGCTGGCGCCCGGCTTCCTCGACATCCAGGTCAATGGCGGCGGCGGCGTGCTGTTCAACGCACAGCCGACGCTGGAGGCGACGCTTGCCATCGCCGCGGCGCACCGGCGCTTCGGCACCATCGGACTGCTGCCGACCATCATCACCGACACCCCCGACTGCCACCGGTCCGCCGCCGAGGCGGCGGTGAAGGCGGTGGCGCAGCCGGGCAGCGGCGTGCTCGGCATCCATTTCGAGGGACCCTTCATCAGCCCGCAGCGGGTGGGCGCCCACGACCCGCGCTTCGTCCGCGCACCGGACGAGGCGGATCTGGACTTCATCGGCGGTCTGCCGGCGCGGATGCCGGGCGGGCGGGTGCTGCTGACCCTGGCGCCGGAATGCGTGGAGGATGCGGCGCTGTCGCGGCTGATGGCGGCCGGGGTGATCCTGTCGGTCGGCCATACCATGGCGAGCGCTGAACGGGTGATCGAAGCCTTCGACCTCGGCGTGCGCGGGGTGACGCATCTTTACAACGCCATGCCCGGCATCGCCAACCGGCAGCCCGGCCCGGCCGGAGCGGCGCTGGGCGACGGGCGACCCTGGTGTGGGCTGATCGCCGACGGGTACCATGTCCATCCGTTGATGATGCGGGCGGCGCTGGCCGCACGGCCGCGCGGGCGGATGATGCTGGTGACCGACGCCATGCCGCCGACCGGCACCGACGCGGATCGCTTCGAGCTGAACGGCCGGACGATCTACCGGCGCGACGGGCGGCTGGTGCTGGCCGACGGGACGCTGGCGGGGGCCGATCTCGACATGGCGACGGCGGTGCGCAATGCCGGGACGTTGATCGGCCTTTCGCTTGAGGAATCGCTGCGGATGGCGTCGCTCTATCCCGCACAGTTCCTGGGCATGGAAAGCGAGCGCGGACGGATCGTGCCTGGCTGGCGGGCCGATCTGGTGCTGCTGCGGCCGGATCTGACGGTGAAGGGGACCTGGGTGGACGGGACGTGGCGGGGGGTATGAGTTGGGGCGGTGTCGCCTTCCTTTGGCCCCAACCCGGCCTCCCCCGCCGGGCGGTGAGGCTCGATTGGGTCCGAACGTGGCGAGTGTCAGCCCCCCACCGCCACGATCTCCAGCCCATCCTCGTCCACGCGCACCCGTAGCGCCGTCAGGTCGGGCAGGCACAGGTTGCCGTCCAGCTCCTCGGCCGGCAGGGTGGTGGTCAGTGCGATGACCCAGGAACCGGCGGCGTTGCCGGCCTGCAGTCCTGCCGGGGCATCTTCGAACACCACGGTGTCGCGCGGATGGAAGCCCAGCTTTTCGGCGGCGGTGCGGTAGCCCTCGGGATGGGGTTTGCCGTGGGTGACCATGTCGGCGCCGATCAGCAGGTCGGGCAGCGGCAGTCCCGCCTGGGCGATGCGCTTGCGCGCCATGTCCCGCGGGGCGGAGGTCACCACCGCCCAGCGGTGGCGCGGCAGGGATTGCAGAAGCTCCAGGGCGCCGGGCACCGCGCGCACGCCGTCCGTATCGCTGGTGTAGCACTCCTCCACCAGACGCACCTCCTCGTCGATGTCGGCACCGGCGGGGGCGAAGCGGCGGACGGTCTCGATGCTGCGGACGCCGTGGCAGACGGCCAGGATGGCCTCGGGATCGAGGTCGTGCCGGGCGGCCCAGGCGCGCCAGGAGCGCTCCACCGGACCCTTGGTGTCGATCAGGGTGCCGTCCATGTCGAACAGGATGGCGCGGACACGGAACGGGGTATCAAGCGCAGGCTTCATCGCTCGCTCTCGTCAGGGACTTTCGTGTGGGACGGAATGGCCTGGGGGGATCAGACCAGCGACAGCTCCACGACGAAGTCATAGGCGTCGCCGCGGTAGTGGGAACGGACGAACTCCAGAGGGGTTCCGCTCTCCAGAAAGGTGCGGCGCTCAATGTAAAGGGCGGGAGCGCCGTCCGGAACCCCCAGAAGTGTCGCCTGATCCACCGGCAGGCGAATGGCAGACAAGCGTTGCAGCGCACGGAAGGGCGGATGGCCGCGACCGCGCAACGTTTCGTACAGGGATCCCTGCACCAGATCGGGGTCGGGCAGGAAGCCGGTCGGCAGCGTGCTGAGTTCGATGGCGAGCGGCGTGCCGTCGGCCAGCCGCAGCCGGTGCAGCCGCACCACCTCCGCCCCCGGCCGCAGTCCCAGCGCCATCGCCTCCTCCGGCGTCGCGGTCGCGACGGAGCGGCTGAGCCAGCGCGACTCCGGCTTCAGACCGCGGCCGCCGATGTCCTCGGTGAAGCTGGTCAGGACCGACAGCCGCTGTTCCACATGGGGGCTGTGGTTGATGAAGGTGCCGGCGCCCTGGCGTTGGTGCAGCAGCCCCTCCGCGATCAACTCTCGCAGCGCCTTGCGAACGGTGACGCGCGACACGCCAAAGGTCTCCGCCAGTTCGCGCTCGCCGGGAAGGGCGTCCTGGTCGGTCAGCCGGCCTTCGACGATCAGCGACCGCAGATGCCGCGCCAGCTGCAGATACAGCGGCAGCGGCAGGGCATCCGACAGGGCGGTCGGGTCGAACGGGGCCGCGGCGGCGGCGGTGGACATCGGCAACCACTCCAGTGCTCCGGGGCCGGCATGATACCACTGAAAGTCCTTTGGGCAACAGCGGCCCAATGGCATGTAACGGAACACGCAGGATTGTGACTGTTTTCAGATTGCGGAATGTCCGGATTTTGGTATCCTGCGCATACAGTCCAATCTAATACCACCAACCCGGACAGAACGGGTTCCGGCCAGATGCCGGAGTGACAGCGGAGCCGGAGCGATGGCGGGCAGCACGGAAGATGCGGCGAACCGATACAGCCGGCTGGACGTCTGGCCGGCCACCGAACTGATGACGGCCCTGTGGGAAGGGCAGACGCGGGCGCTCGCCGCCTGCGTTCCAGCGCTGCCACTGGTCGCCGCCGCCGTGGAGGCCGCCGCGGATCGGCTTGCCGGCGGTCGCGGACGGCTGGTCTATGCCGGGGCGGGGTCGTCGGCGATGGTCGCGGCACTCGACGGTCTCGATCTGGGGCCGACCTTCGACTGGCCGGCCGAGCGGCTGGTGCTGCTGATCGCCGGCGGGCTCGACCTGTCGCGCGGGCTGGCCGGAGCGGCGGAGGATGACGAGGGCGCCGGACGGGCAGATGCCGGACGGGCGGCGATTTCCGCCGCCGACGTGGTGGTCGGGCTGTCGGCCAGCGGGGCCAGCGCCTACACCGTCGGCGTCCTGCGCGCGGCGCGGGAGGCGGGGGCGCTGACCATGGGCATCGCCAGCAGCGCGGGCTCCCCCCTGCTGGAGGCGGTGGAGCATCCGGTGCTGACTGCGACGGGGGCGGAGGTGATCGCCGGATCGACCCGGCTCGGTGCCGGCACCGCGCAGAAAGTGGTGCTGAACCTGTTTTCGACCGGCGTGATGACGGCGCTCGGCACCGTATACGACAATCTGATGGTCAATGTCCGGCCGGAGAATGCCAAGCTCCGCCGCCGCTGCACCGCCATGGTCGCGCGCATCGCCGGTGTCGACGAGGAAGCTGCCGGTGCCGCGTTGGAGCGGCATGGCGACGTCCGCCGCGCCGTGCTCGGGCTGGCCGGGCTGGAAACTCCCGATATTGACAGGCTGCTGACGGAAACCGGCGGCAATCTGCGCAAGGCGATGGTGCGGGCAAAATCCGTCGCCGTGAAGAAAAGCTGAACGGGGCGGCGGCGCTCGGGGAGGCGCCAACCGTCCGACCACCAACCATCTTCCCGGCCCGGCGGCCAGCGGCCGGGGGCCGGTACACTGGGAGACGTCCGAATGTCTGCTGATCGTTTGTCGGGCGACCGTTTTTCGGGCGTCCAGAGGCTTGGGCGGGCGTTGATGCTGCCGATTGCCGTGCTGCCCATCGCCGGGCTGCTGCTGCGCATCGGCCAGCCCGACCTGCTGAACATCGCCTTCATCGCCGCGGCGGGTGACGCCGTCTTCTCCAACCTGGGTGTCCTGTTCGCCGTCGGCATCGCCATCGGCTTCGCGCGGGAGAATCACGGCGCGGCCGGTCTGGCCGGTGCCGTGGGCTATTTCGTGGCGGTGAAGGGCGCGGTGGTGCTGAGCGGTGTCGCGCCGGAACTGGTGGCGAAGATGTCCAGCCGCATCAGCATTCCGGTCGGCATCCTGATCGGCATCATCGCCGGCCAGCTCTACAACAAGTACAAGGACATCAAGCTGCCGGACTATCTCGCCTTCTTCGGCGGCCGGCGCTTCGTGCCCATCGTCACCGGTCTGGCGGCGCTGGGGATCGCGCTGGTCTTCGGCTATGGCTGGCCCATCGTCGATTCCGGCCTGACGGCGCTGACCACCGGCGTGCTGGGGCTGGGAGAGTTCGGCCTGTTCCTCTATGGCGTGCTGAACCGCATCCTGATCATCACCGGCCTGCACCACATCATCAACAACATTGCCTGGTTCCTGCTTGGCGATTTCCAGGGCGTCACCGGCGACCTGAACCGCTTCTTCAAGGGCGATCCGACGGCCGGCGCCTTCATGGCCGGCTTCTTCCCGGTGATGATGTTCGGCCTGCCGGCCGCCTGCCTCGCCATGTATCACACCGCCAAGCCGCAGAACCGCGCGGCGGTCGGCGGCGTGCTGCTGTCGATGGCGCTGACAGCCTTCCTGACCGGCGTGACCGAGCCGGTGGAATTCGCCTTCATGTTCCTGGCCCCGGCGCTGTTTGCCGTCCATGCCGTGCTGACCGGCCTGTCGATGGTGCTGATGGACGTGCTGAACGTGAAGCTGGGCTTCGGCTTCTCCGCCGGTCTGTTCGACTATGTGCTGAATTACGGCAAGGCGACCAACCCGATCCTGCTGCTGCCGGTCGGTGCGGCGTATTTCGCCATCTATTACGGCCTGTTCCGCTTCGTCATCCAGCGTTTCGACCTGAAGACGCTGGGCCGGGACGACATCGCCATTCCCGCCGGTCAGGGACCCGCCGCCGCGGATGTCCGTGCTCCCGCCGCGGGCGTTGCAATGGTCAGCGACCGGGCCGGCGCCTATGTCGCCGCGCTCGGTGGGGCCGGCAACCTGCGCTCGGTGGAAGCCTGCACCACCCGCCTGCGCCTGAGCGTCGCCGATGCCAGCCGGGTGAACGAGCTGGAGTTGAAGCGGATCGGCGCCCGTGGTGTGGTGAAGCCGTCGGCCAACTCCGTCCAGGTGATCGTCGGCCCGATTGCCGACCAGCTGGCCGGTGAGATCCAGGACTCGCTGAACGCATCGGCCGGCGTTCGGGTCTGATCGCAGCACCGCTGACGTCGGTGCACAAAGAAGCCCCGGTCTCGTCAGAGGCCGGGGCTTCTTGCATTTTGACGGCCGTGTCGTGCGTCAGGCCGGTTCCGGTTCGTTGGCGAAGATCGCCTTGAGGTCGATGCGGGTGTCGGTCTTCGCCTCCAGATCCAGCTGCCGTTCCACCTCGTCGAGATGTTCGATCATCAGCGTCATGGCCTCGCCGGGGCGGTTGCCGATCAGGGCGGCGATCAGCCGGCGGTGATCGTCGGCGGAGCAGGTGTGCGAAGACCGCCGCTCGAACGCGGCGATGGCGAGGCCGGAGCGGTCGATCAGGTCGGCCAGGATGCCGGTCAGCGTCGCATTGCCGGCGACCTCGGCCAGCAGAAGGTGGAACTGGCCGGACAGCCGGATCATCGCCTTGCGGTCGGCGGCCCGCTCCGCCGCATCCTCCAGCGCACCATGGTCGCGCAGCTTCTCCAGCATGTCGTCGGGCAACGGGCGGGGCAGGCGTTCCAACCGCTCCATGATCGCGCGCTCGATCACGCGCCGCGCCTCGAAGACCTCGCGGGCCTCCTTCGCCGTCGGTTTGGCGACGAAGGCGCCGCGGTTGGGGATCAGCGTGACCACCCGCCGCTGCGCCAGCAGAAGCAGCACCTTGCGCACCCGCTCCCGGCTGACGCCGAAGGCCTCGGCCAGGCTCTCTTCCGTCAGCTTGGTGCCGGGCGGCAGGCGGCGGTCGGCGATGGCCTCTCCGATGCTGCGGACGATGCGCGATTCGGCGCTGTTCCGCGCGGCGTTGCGGGGCACGGGCGTGCGGCGGGCGGGCTTGGCAGGGGCGGCGGTGGTCATCGGGGTGAAGTGCTTTTGTCGGTGTGCGGAAGGCGCACTCCAGATTGTGCACAAACTGGGCCAGCGGGAAAGCAGCAATCGCCCCAGCGGATTGGGAAGAATCGCTGCGGGATTGCCTGCACAAAAGAGCGCCATTGCGCCGAACTGCTGCACAAATGCCGATTTTTTGCGCAGACATGCTGCGGCGAAGCGGTTGTTTCCCGCCATTTGTATGCTGGCACGCGGCATGCAGAAGGACGAGCGGTCACAAACGACCACCTGGATTGTGCACAATATCGAGGGCCCTCCGATGACAGCAGGTTCGACGGTCGAGCTGGTGAAGCTGCGCAAGGCCTATGGGACGACCGTGGCGGTCGACGGCATCGACCTCAGGATCGCCGCCGGTTCCTATTGCTGCCTGCTGGGGCCGAGCGGCTGCGGCAAGACCTCCACCCTGCGGATGATCGCCGGGCATGAGGACATCACCGATGGCGACCTGCTGATCGGCGACACGGTCGTCAACGATGACCCGCCGGCCAAGCGCGGCACGGCGATGATGTTCCAGAGCTACGCCCTGTTTCCGCACCTCGACTGCACCGACAACGTCGCCTTCAGCCTGAAGATGAAGGGCGTGGCGAAGGAGGAGCGGCGGCGGCGGGCGGCCGAGATGCTCAACCTCGTCGATATGGGCAAATATGCCGGCCGCCTGCCGTCCCAGCTGTCGGGCGGACAGCAGCAGCGCGTGGCGCTGGCCCGCGCGCTGATCACCCGGCCGGGCGTGCTGCTGCTGGATGAGCCGCTGTCGGCGCTCGACCCCTTCCTGCGGGTGCGCATGCGCGAGGAGTTGAAGCGCCTTCACCGCGACATCGGCATCACCTTCATCCACGTCACCCACAGCCAGACCGAGGCGATGGCGCTGGCCGACCTCGCCGTGGTGATGAACCAGGGCCGGATCGAGCAGGCCGGACCGCCGCGCGAGCTGTTCACCCAGCCGCGCACCGCCTTCGTCGCCCGCTTCATCGGCGGCCACAACGTCATCGAGGCCGGTGCGATTGGCGGTGGCGTGGCAGGCGATGCCGGCCGTTGTGCCGTACGGGCCGACCGCATCCAACTGGGCGGTGGCGGCCTGCCGACCGAAATCCAGGTGGAGGGCACGGTTCGGTCGCTGGAGTATCACGGCGCCTCGGTGCATCTCAACCTCGACGTCACGACCAACGTCGAGGCGGACGCGATCCAGTATTTCCGCGCCAACATTCCGACGACCTATCTCGACACCCCCATTCCGGACCCCGAGGTCACCATCAGCGCCGACCGGCAGACCGTGTCGGTGAAGTCCAGCGTCCGGGTTCCGACCACCCTGATCCGGGTGCTGGGCATCGACAGCCTGCCGATCATCGTGGAAAACCGGGTGCGGCGCCAGATGTCCGGCGGGTTGGAACTGGCTCTCGTGCTCGACGTCACCGGGTCGATGGCAACCGACAACCGCATCGGCAAGCTGCGCGACGCGGCAACCACGTTGGTGAACATCCTGTTCGGCAACCAGACCGACACCCAGAAGCTGTGGATTTCCGTCGTTCCCTATTCGGCGGAGGTCAATCTGGGCACCGGCCATGCGGATTGGATGACGCTGAGCGGTCCGTCCACCGGTGCCTATTCGCCGTCCAGCTGGCGCGGCTGCGTCGAGGCACGGCCAAGCCCCTATGACGAGGACGACACCCCGCCCATGGTCGCCGGGTTCAAGCGCTTCCTTTATCCCTCGACCAAAAGCATGAACAACGGCAAGGGTGGGGGCGACAATGACTGGCCGACGATCACCGACACCGGGACCTACACCAACAGCAACGACAGGACCGGTCCGAACCTCGGCTGCGGCTTTCCGGTGCTGCCGCTGACCAATGTCAAACAGGATCTGCTGGACAGGATCGCGACGCTGCAGCCGGTGAGCCGTGGCGGAACCATGGCGAACCTCGGCCTTCAGGCGGGATGGTTCACCCTGTCGCCGCGCTGGCGGGGATTGTGGGGGGGAGCGACGCCGAAGGGCATGCCGCTCGACTACGGGTCCCCGGAAATGAGCAAGGCGATCGTTCTGGTCACAGACGGCGAGAACGGGTGGTTCGACTATTCCAAGCCGCCGACCGGCGATTATACGGCCTATGGCCGCATCGACGACGGCAGGCTCGGCACCAAGTCCTTTTCCGAATCGACCGCGGAGATCAACAAGCGCATGGCCCGCCTGTGCGAGAAGCTGAAGACTCCCGGTGTGCTCGACACGGATGGCAATCCGAAACCGGGCATCACCATCTACACCATCACCATCGGACAGACCGATGCCAACACCCAGGCGCTCTACCGGACCTGCGCGTCGCAGCCCAGCTATTATTGGGACACGCCCAGCCCGGACCAGCTGAAAAGCGTGTTCCAGAGCATCGGGTCGCAGCTCAGCAACCTGCGCCTGGAGCAGTGATCGCCTGCAGTCGGTCCGATGCGTGTCGAAGCACCGGAACGACTGCAGGCACTTGCTTTCCATGCGTGCTGCGGCCTTATGGCGAAGGCGGATCAGCAGAAGCGGTCGGTCGTCGGGGTGCCAAGGTCCGCTGGGACCGGGACCGGGAGCGGGAAGCTGTGGGTTGGAGCCTTGCCGGTGGAGAGCGGAGGCAGCCCGCACACCGGGCAATGCGGCTGGATGCGCTGCTGCTCATGCACGGCGAAGCGGATGCCGCAGGGGCAGGTCCGCAGGTCGACGACGCAGGAGCGCAGGTCGCGGGCGAGAATCCAGGCCATGGTCAGGTCGATCGCCGATTGGGTCAGACCCGTGCATTCACGCCGCACGTCCATGTAGAAATCATGGGCCCGCAGCAGCGCCTCGATGTCGATCCGCCGCAGCGCGTCAGCGCCCGCGCAGTTGAGATAGGCCGTCAGGATGATCGACGCCTCCAGCGCACGCTGGTGGGTCGTAAAGAGCCGGTCGGATTCCGGAAACATGCCCGACACCGAGGCATGTCCATGAATTTCATGGTAGAGCGTCCGAAGCTGCGTTGCACTGACATTGGTGTGCACAGCGACGATGGACGTTCGCAGATTGCGCTTGATCAGACGTATGGCCAGCGCCAGTTTTCGATGCTGTTCACACTTGTTCACCATGGACACCGCCCCTTGGAAGGCGATGCATCAAGGTCAAAAAGATTAGGATTAAAAGGAAATCGATTGCGTTCCCGAGTGGCACGACGTTGGGCCATTTTGTTCCTCTCCCTTTTAAGCAGTTCGTTGTTCCCCGCATACCTCCCGATGCGCATGGAGAAAAGATATATAACGGATACAGGGGCGAAGTTTTATTTCTCCAATTTATGCCGCATTATTCGCGGAGCCGCAACCTGAGTGTGGTGGCGACAATTCGACGCACTCTATTTAGGGTTGCTTTCCAGGCGTGCGCTTTGCGGTTTGGGGGCGGGCGCCGATGCCGGCGGGACGGGTCACGGGACGGTTATGGCGCCGGGCGGAACCGTGTGACGCAGACCCGCGTGGCGGGACGACGTGGCAGTGCAGCGGACGACGTCCAGCGGTCATGACCGGCATCGCTCAGCAATAAAGCCCGGCGTCACCCCGGCAGTAGAACATCCAGGTCACGACGATGCAGGACAGGTAGAAAAGCAGGAAGAGCTGGATCGCCATGACCGGCGACCCGGTCAGGCTGATCGACAGCCCGAAGACGCCGGGAATGTAGAAGGCACCGAAGGCTGCCAGGGCTGAGATGAAGCCCAGCGCGGTGGCGGCCTCCAGAGATGCCTCCTTCAGTGCCCGTGCGCGGCCAAGGTCGCCCTGCAGATCGTAGGCGTGCATCCGGTCGATCAGGAAGACGATCGGCACCATCTGATAGGTCGAAGCGCAGGCGACACCGGCCGTGGCGAACACCAGCATGGAACTCAGCAGGAACATCCAGAACACCCCGCTGTTCAGGCAGATCGTCATCGTGCTCACCGCAAGGAACAGGATCACGAAAGACCACAGGGTGATGCGTGCGCCGCCCAGCCGGTCGGCCATTCCCCCCGACAGCGACCGCACCGCCGAACTGACGAGCGGTCCGAGGAAAGCGTAGGCAAGCGGGTCGATGCCGGGGAACTGGGCCTTCACCAGCATCGGGAAGGTCGCCGCGAACCCGATGAAGGTGCCGAAGCTGCCGATGTAGAGCCACCCGGTGATCCAGGTGTGGGGACGGCGGAAGATGACCGCCTGTTCGGCGAAGGAGGCCTGGGAATGGCCGATGTCGTTCATGCCGAACCATGCCGCCGCCGTCGCCAGCAGGATGAAGGGGACCCAGATGAAGGCCGCATTCTGCAGCCACATGCCCTGGTGGCTTTCCAACTGCGCGCCGAGCGTCGCCACCACCTGTGGGGCGCCGCCGAGCGGGCCGAGCAATGTGCCGCCGACCACCAGGGGAACCGCGAACTGCACCACCGCCACCCCGAGGTCGGCCGCGCCGGCATTGACGCCCAGCGCCCACCCCTTCTGTTCCTTGGGGAAGAAGAAGGAGATGTTGGCCATGCTGGAGGCGAAGTTCCCGCCGCCGAAACCGCACAGCAGCGCCAGAACCAGCATCACGCCGTAGGGCGTTTCCGGATACTGCACAGCGATGCCGATTCCCAGCGCCGGGAACAGCAGGGCCGCCGTGCTGATGGTCGTCCACAAGCGTCCGCCGAAGATCGGCACGGTGAAGGCGTAGACCAGGCGCAGGGCCGCACCGGAAAGGCCGGGGGCGGCGGTCAGCCACAGAAGCTGTGTGGTCGAATAGGTGAAGCCGACGACTGGAAGATGGACGACAACCGCGCTCCACACCATCCAGACGCAGGAGGCGAGAAGCAGCGCGACGGCCGAGATCGCGAGGTTGCGCATCGCGATCGACTTGCCGCCGTCTATCCAGAAGGCGAGGTCGTCGGGCCGCCAGTCGTCCAGTCGATCGCTCATGCGTGACAGAGGCTGGTCGGTCATCAATCGTCCTCACATATCGGGAAAGCCGGCCATGTCGCCCGGCACTCGCCAGCAGCAGCGGCGATCGAGCGGAAAATGCTTGCCCGAGTGTACTCTCTGCCGATGCGGCTGCGCGATGTCAGGAAGACGCGCATTTTTTGCGTCATTCGCTGAATGACGCAAAAAACATGCGTCCATCCCCCCTGTCCGGTTGGCGGTGTGCCCCGCTACGGTGGCGTGTATCCGGCCCTTCCCATTCAGGGTGCATGCCTATGCAGTCTCCAGACTGGACCATCGAGGATCGCGATGCCGGGGATCGGGCCCGGGATCGGCCCGGGAACCGCAACGTGCCGTGCCGCGATCCGGCGCATCCGCCGGAACCCACCGCCGGCACGTTCATTTCTCTGGGGGCCGCGGCGGCTCCGGCGGACATGCTCCGCCGGTTCCGCCTGTCGCAGGCGGATCTGATGCCGACGGTGCGGCGTCTCGAACTGGACTGGCCGTGCAGCGTCGCGATGATGCAACGCTTTGCTGGGTATGTGACCGGTGTCCCGGTCTATCACGCGCGCGATCCGGGATCGCGCGCCTGTTCGCCGACGCCGGTGCTGTTCCTGTGCCTGCAGAAAGGGCTGGGCGCCTATGACGCCGCGGCCGCCGAAAGCGACGACCGCCGTCTGCTCGCCTTCGTCGACGGGCTATGCCAGGAGGCGGCACGCCTGCTCTCCGGCATCGCCCTGTTTACACCCGACAATGACTGCTGGATGGCGGGCAATGGGGCGGCACTGCACGGCTGGCTGGCGGCAAGCGATATCCGCGGCGTGACCGTGCACCGGTCCCAGCGCCGCGGCGCCAGCCCCCAGCGCGTCCTGACGGCGATTGGCCAGTATGTCGTCATGGCACGCGAACGCGCGATCCTGGAGCGGGTCCGCCGGACCGATGCGCCCTGATGTGGTCTTGCCCTGGTTCAGTGGAAGCGGGTTCCGGCAGAGCGCAGCCCATGGCCGCCATACTTCCGCAAGCGGGAAGCCTCGACCGCCGGATGCCAAATCGGTTCAGAGTGCCGTCGTCGATCCCCGCAAAATCAGCACAGCCTTACCGTGTAAACCCCGCCGCTTCCCCGTCCGCGCCAATGGTTCGGCGCAGGGAAGGCAAGGCGCCATTAAATTCGCGATATAAGAGGATATGGATATAGAGGAAGAAATTTTAATACGGGAACTGACAGAATAACAAACAAAGTATGTTACATAGGGGTTCCCCCCAGATATCTTTGGAACCGTCATATCCGGTAAGTAGAAGGTGATCGCAAAGGGTGAAACCTGCGCACCGTCCGGAGCCGACGAATGTCCGACCCAAAACCGCAAACCACCCTTGTCTGTGACGGGCCGGCGACGATCGCATCCGTTGAGGCCGTCTGCAATCGCTTGCGCGAGGCGCTCCAGACCGCCTCGGCCATCGAGGTCGACTGCAGTTCGGTCACGGAGGTGGATGTCTGCTTCCTGCAGGCTCTCCTCTCGGCGCGGATGGTGGCCGGGCGCTGCGGGGTCGATCTGCGGATGCGTCAGCCGATTGCCCGGGCGCTCCGGGACGCGCTGGAGCGCGGGGGCCTGATTGCAGAGCGCGGGAACCCGCGCCCTGGACAGGATTTTTGGACTGGGAAGGTATAAGAACATGGCGAAATCGATCCTTGCCGTCGATGATTCCGCGAGCATGCGCCAGATGGTCAAGTTGACCCTGTCCACCGCGGGCTATCAGGTGGTGGAGGCCACGGACGGGCGCGATGCGCTGACCAAGGCCAAGTCCGGCAGCTTCAACATGGTGCTGACCGACCTGAACATGCCGCAGATGGATGGCCTGTCGCTGATCCGCGAATTGCGGACATTGCCCGCCTATCGCGGTGTTCCGATCGTGTTCCTCACCACCGAGTCCGACGCCGCCAAGAAGGCCGAGGCCAAGGCGGCCGGCGCCACCGCCTGGATCGTCAAGCCGTTCCAGCAGGATCAGCTGCTGGGTGTCGTGCGAAAGATCGTCGGCGCATGACCGCCGGCGACCCAGGCCACATCTTCCGCGAAGAGGCGGCGGAGCTGCTGGTCGACCTCGAAACCGCCTTGCTCCATCTGGAACAGAACCCTGCCGACCGCGAGCCGCTCGACACCGCATTTCGTGCCTTGCACACGATCAAGGGGTCCGGCTCGATGTTCGGGTTCGAGGCTGCGGCGAGCTTCACCCATCATCTGGAAAGCGCGTTCGACCGGATGCGCAAGGGGGAGCTGACCGCCACCCCGGCGATGATCGGCATTGCCCTTGCCGCCAAGGACCATATCCGCACCCTGATCGACGATCCGGCCAATGCCGACACGGCGATTGGCGACGGGATCCTGGACCGGCTGGCGCAGCAAAGCGGCAGCGCCGCGGTCGCGGACTCCATCGGTGGCTTGCAGGAGGACGGTGACGCTCCGGCGACCTGGCGTGTCCGGTTCCGGCTCGCCCCCGATGCGCTGGAGCGTGGAACCAACCCGCTGTTGCTGCTCGACGAGCTGCGTGGGCTGGGGGACGCCGAGATCGTCGCCCTGACCGACGACGTTCCGCCGCTGGAGGAGCTGGAGCCGACCCGTTGCCACATCGCGTGGGAGGTGACCCTCACCACCGCGCACCCGCGCTCGACCATCGAAGACGTGTTCATCTTCGTGATCGACGAGACCGAGCTGACCATTGAAGCCGTTTCGGCCGCGCCCGTGTCGGACGCTTGCGCGGCGGAGGAGCCGGCGACGGTGTCCGGCCTGCCCGCTCCGGCGCCGCTGGAGCCGTCCGACGCTCCGCCGCAAGCCCGGCCGGCGGCGCCATCGAAGGCGGATGCAGGCCCGGAAAAAGGAAAGGCGCAGCAGGCGGCCAATTCGATCCGCGTGCCGGCGGAACGGCTCGACGATCTGATGGATCAGGTCGGTGAGCTGGTGATCGCCCATGCCCGCCTGAAACAGCTGATCTCCGACAGCGTCGACCTCCAGATCAAGTCCGTCACCGAGGAGATCGAGCGGCTGTCCAACGGGCTGCGCGACATCACCATGGGGATCCGCATGGTCCCGGTGGAATCGCTGTTCGGCCGGTTCCGCCGCCTGGTCCGCGATCTGTCGCAGGAACTCGGCAAGGATGTGGTCCTGACGATGTCCGGCGAGGAGACCGAACTGGACAAGACGATGATCGAGCGGCTGAACGATCCCCTCGTCCACATCATCCGCAACAGCCTTGACCATGGGCTGGAGCCGGCGGCCGACCGGGTTGCGGCGGGCAAGCCGCCGCAGGGCCGCATCCACCTGTCGGCCCGCCATGCCGGCACCCGGGTGCTGATGACCATCCGTGACGACGGGCGCGGGCTGGACCGCGAGCGCATCCGGGCCAAGGCCGAAGAGCATGACCTGATCCCGCCCGGCGCCAAGCTGTCCGACGCCGAGCTGTTCCAGTTGATCTTCCACCCCGGCTTTTCGACGGCGCGGACGCTGACCAGCGTGTCGGGGCGCGGCATCGGCATGGATGTCGTCAAGCGCACGGTCGATGGGCTGCGCGGCACCATCGACATATCGAGCACCCCCGGCGGCGGGACGGAAATCACCCTCGGCCTGCCGCTGACGCTGGCGATCATCGACGGTCTGCTGGTCCGGGTCGGGCAGGGGCGCTATGTCATCCCGCTGTTCGCCGTCGAGGAATGCGTGGAGCTGCCGTCTGACATCGAGCGCCGCCACGCCAACCGCAATTTCCTGAACATCCGCGGCGCGCTGGTGCCCTTCCTGCGGCTTCGCGACAGCTTCGGCGTCCGCCATCCTCCCGATCCCTATCAGAAGATCGTCATCATCTCGTCCGGCGACAAGCGGATCGGGCTGGTGGTGGATCAGGTTCTGGGCGACCACCAGACCGTCATCAAGTCGATGTCCAAGCTGCATGCCGACGTCGCCAACTTCTCCGGCGCCACCATCCTGGGCGACGGTTCGGTGGCGCTGATCCTGGACATCGGCCAGATCGTCGCTGCCGGTCAGAACCAGGAGCAGCGGCGCGAGGCCTCGTGACCTCCGCCGGTCACCGATCCGACCGCCGCAACCGGCATCTCTTCACGAGACCCAGTTCAGGGAGCTGACATGGCCGTCACCGAACCCTCATCCTTCGAAGCGCTGACCCTGGCGTTGGGTGGCGAGATCTTCGCCATCGACGCCAATTCGGTCCATGAGATCCTGGACGTGGTTCCCCTGACCGAGGTTCCCGGCGCGCCGCCGCTGGTCGGCCACCTGATCAACGTGCGGGGCAAGGTGGTGCCGCTCGCCGACCTGCGGATCCGGTTCGGCATGGAGTGCACGCCGCCGACCATCGACACCCGCATCGTCGTCGTCGAGATCCTGCTGGACGAGGAGCCGACGGTGGTCGGGCTGCTGGCCGACAAGGTCCATGAAGTGACCAGCATCGCCGGCGCCTCCATCGAGGATACCCCGGACATCGGCATGCGCTGGAACCCCGACCTGATCAAGGGAATCGGCAAGCGCGGCGACGACTTCATCGTCATTCCGGACATCGTCCGGCTGTTCACGACCCACTGAAATCTGAAATCCGGCCAACGGAAACCAGACCGGCCGGCGCCGTCCAGACCATCGGGCAAGCCGGACCGGTTCGCGGAGCAAGGAACGACCATGCGCATATCCATCAAAGCCAAAATCGTCGCGGCATTCGGCACGGTCATCCTGCTGTCCGCCGCCACCGCCGGCATCGCCTTGAACGGCCTGTCGGATCTGAACCAGAAGATCGAACAGCTGGTCAGTGTCTCGGCCCAGCGGATCGACATCGCCCGCCAGATGCCGACGCTGGTCTACCTGATCCAGCGGGAGGAAAAGAATTTCCTGCTGTCCAACTCCCAGGAGGACATCGACCGCTTCGACAAGGCGATCAGCAGCCGCCGCGACGATCTGAAAACCGTGGTCGAGCAGTATCGCCGGGTTGCCGACGCGGAGGGGGTCAGGAAGATCACCCAGATCGAAAGCGTGATCGGCGAATTCGCCGCTGCCCAGGACAAGGTGCGGGTGGTCGGCCGCATCCGCTCGAACTCCAAGGGCACCGACCTGCTGACCGGCCGCGCCACCGAGATCTCGAACATCGCCATGAACGCCCTGATGCCGCTGCTCGACCGGGTGGAGAAGGGCAATGACGCGACTGCGGATCAGCTTCTGATCGCCCATCGCATCCGGCGGATGACGACGGACTGGACGCAGGTCCGCGTCCTGCTGCGCAACGCCATGCTGGCACCCGACGATGCCGGGACCGAGGCGGCGCTGAAGCCGCTGCCCGATCTGCTGAAGTGGGTCAGCCAGCAGCACGAGCAGATCCGCGCCCTGTTGACCTCCGCCGAGGATCAGCGGAGCTTCGCCAACTTCCTGGAGAAATACCGCGACTATGAACGGGTGACCGACGAGGCGGTCGGCTTCGCCCGCCAGAACAGCGAGAACAAGGCGCTGGCGCTCTCCGTCGGCGAGGTGCGGACCGCCGCCACCAAGCTGGCGCAGCTGGCCAACGAGCTGGTCGCCGAAGCCGAGAAGGGCATGGCGACGGACAAGCAGGCGGCGGAAGCGACCTATGCTCAGATCCGCGCGATCACCATCGGCGCGGTGGCGCTCGCCCTGCTGGTCGCCATCGCCGCCGGCGCCTACATCGCGATTTCCATCGCCCGTGGCCTCGGCAAGGCGGTCGGGCTGGCCGACGCGGTGGCCATCGGCGATCTCGGCCAGAAGGTCGAGGTGTCGAGCGACGACGAGATCAAGGATCTGGTGACGGCGCTCAACAGCATGACCGCCAACCTGCGGGCGACCGCGGTTGTCGCTGAGGAAATCTCCCGCGGCAACCTGACCGTCCAGGCCCGTCCGCTGTCCGACAAGGACACGCTGGGCATGGCGCTGGAAACCATGCTGGAGAAGCTGCGCGGCGTCGTGACCGATGCGCTTTCGGCCTCCGACAATGTGGCGGCGGGCAGCCAGCAGCTGTCGGCCAGCTCGGAAGAGCTGTCGCAGGGCTCGACCGAACAGGCGTCGGCCGCCGAGGAGGCGTCGGCCTCGATGGAGGAGATGGCCGCCAACATCAAGCAGAACGCCGAGAACGCCACCCAGACCGAGAAGATCGCCCGCCAGTCGTCGAAGGACGCCCAGGCCTCGGGCGAGGCGGTCAACAAGGCGGTGCAGGCGATGCAGACCATCGCCGAGAAGATCAGCATCGTGCAGGAGATCGCCCGCCAGACCGACCTGCTGGCGCTGAACGCCGCGGTGGAGGCGGCGCGGGCCGGCGAGCATGGCCGCGGCTTCGCCGTGGTCGCCTCGGAGGTGCGCAAGCTGGCCGAGCGCAGCCAGGGGGCGGCGGCGGAAATCAGCTCCCTGTCGGCGGAATCGACCAAGATCGCCCAGGAGGCTGGGCAGATGCTGGCCCGGCTGGTGCCCGACATCCGCAAGACCGCCGAGCTGGTCGAGGAGATCAGCGCCGCCTGCCGCGAGCAGGACATCGGTGCCGAGCAGATCAACCAGGCGATCCAACAGCTCGACAAGGTGACGCAGCAGAACTCCAGCGCCTCGGAACAGATGGCGGCGACGTCGGAGGAGCTGTCGTCGATGGCGACCCAGCTGCAGGAGACGATCTCCTACTTCACGGTGGAGGAGCGCGCCACCGCCCGCCGGAGCCCGGCGCCGCAGGCGGTTTCCCAAACCGCTCCGGCACGGCCGGCGCAGGCGTCGCCCGCCCGCCGCTCCGCCCCGGTCATCGCCCTGTCGCAAAAGCCGGCGGCGAAGTTGAACGGCAAGGACCGCGGGGTGAAGATCGCGCTCGAAGGCGGCAACGGTCCCGACGACACGGATGCCCGCTACACCGCCTTCTGATCGCACCGGCAGGGGGTGGCGCGTTCGGCGCCGCCCCTCAATTCCTCGTGCAGCCAACGCCCCTGAACCGGAAGCCGCAGATGACCAGCGCAACCGCGCCCCGCGAACCGGCGCAATATGTGACGATCGGCATCGACCGTGAAGTGTTCGCCATCGAGGTCGGCATCGTGCGCGAGATCCTCGACCTCCAGCCGATCACCCGCCTGCCGCATGCGCCGCCCTTCCTGGTCGGCATGATCGACGTGCGCGGGCAGGGCGTGCCCACCGTCGATCTGCGGGTCAAGCTGGGCCTGCCGTCGGCGCAGGCCACCGCCAACACCCGGATCATCGTGCTCGACGTGCCGCAACCGGGGCAGGCGGGGTCGCTGACCGTGGGCGTGGTCGCCGACCGGGTGTTCGAGGTCACGGCGCTCGACGACCGGAACCTGGAAGTGCCGCCCCAGGTCGGCGGACGCTGGCGGTCCGACTGCATCCAGGCCATCGGCCGCTCCAACGGCACCTTCGTCATCGTCTTCGACATCGCCCGCCTGTTCGCCCAGGACGACGTGGCCTTGCTGAACATGGCGGACGCGGTGTGATGATCGATCTCGACGCCGCGCCGCCCGCCGACCGGACGGACCTACCGCCGTCCTACGACAGCCTGACACCGCGCGATTTCAGCCGGCTGGCCGCCATCATCGAATCCCACGCCGGTATCCGCATGCCGCCGACCAAGCGGACGATGGTGGAAGGCCGGCTGCGGCGCCGGTTGCGGACGCTGGGGCTGCCGGACCTGAACGCCTATTGCCGCCATGTGCTGGACGGCGGCGGGCTGGATAGCGAACTGGTCGATCTGATCGACGCCGTCACCACCAACAAGACCGACTTCTTCCGCGAAATCGAGCATTTCCGCTACCTGATGGGCACCGCCATTCCGGCCTTGTCCCGCCTTCCCCATCATCCCGGCCGCGACCGCCCGCTGAAGATCTGGAGTGCCGCCTGTTCGACCGGGGCGGAACCCTACACGGTCGCCATGCTGCTGCTGGAGCAGGAGCGTGCAGGCAGGCCGATCCGCCATGAGATCGTCGCCACCGACATCTGCACGGAGGCGCTGGCGGCGGCCAGGATGGGGATCTATCCGGCCGACATGGCGAAAATGGTGCCGGAACCTTTCGCATCCCGTTATCTGATGCGGTCGCGCGATCCGGATGATCCCACGGTCAGGCTGGTGCCGGCGGTTCGCCAGTCCGTCCGCTTCGGCCGCCTCAACGTGATGGACAGCTCATATCCGGTTGCGACGGACATGGATGTGGTCTTCTTCCGCAACATATTGATCTATTT
>NZ_BADK01000328.1 GCF_000333595.1 Azospirillum sp. B506 | reverse complement strand
ATGGCCGGGGTTGCGGCGACCGGGGTGCTGGCGGCCGGCGCGGCCAGTGCCGCGGCGTTGGCGACCACCGGGTCGCCGAGGCCGCCCTCGATCAGCACGGCGATGCTCTCCGCCATGTCCTGGGCGCCGGGGCCGGCGGCGCGCACGGTCAGCCGGTCGCCGAGAACGGTGCCAAGTCCCATCAGGGCGACAACGCTCTTGGCGTTCGCCTGGCGGTCGCGGCAGTGGATGGTGACGGTTCCGGGATAGGCCTTGGTCGCGGCGACGAGGGCGGCGGCCGGCCGGGCATGCAGCCCGGTGGCGATGGGCAGCACGACGGCCCGCTCGCCGGTTTCTCCCCCGACCATATCTGCCGACTCGGGACCGGCGGCGGGGAGCACGGTATCGGCGCCGCTGCCGCCATGGACGGTCATCGCCGGGTCGCCGGCGGCGATCTCGCGGTTCACCGACTGGCCGTCGACGGTGAAGCCGTCATTCACGATGACCATCATGCTGACCAGGCTCTGTGCCCGGCTTCCGACCAGATCCAGGTCGAAGCTGATCAGGCGGTCGCCGGTCTTCACCGCCTGTCCATCCTGGACATGGGCGGTGAAGCCCTCGCCATTCAGCCCGACGGTGTCGACGCCCAGATGCAGCAGGACCTCCGCACCGCTGGCGGCGCGGACGGTGCAGGCATGGCGCGCACGGTGGACCGACAGCACGACGCCGTCGCAGGGGCTGCGCAACTCGTTCACCGTCGGGTCGATGGCCATTCCGGCTCCGACCAGACCCTGGGCGAAGGCCGGGTCGGGGACTTCGGTCAGCGGCATGGCCCAACCGGCCAGCGGGGCTGCAAGCGTAATCGCGGTCATGATGCTTCGGTCCTCATTCTTATCGCTTCGACCCTGGCTGGCGTCTCCCGTCGGAGGCCGTCTGTGCGCAGACGCCGCATAGCCCAAGCGCAATTCGCATTATATGTTATCGAAAGATCCTGTCCGGGAAAGACGGAAGCCTGCGGCCAATCCGCGCCCCATGCGGCGCATCCGGGATAAGCCGCAAGCCCGTCCAACACGCACTGTCGCCTATGTCGGGAAACCAGAGCATGGTTCGGGTTGTATTCCCATCCTGGGCTGACGATGGTGCCGGCGCCGGATAAATTGCGGGAGAGCCGCCATGGCATTGAACCCCTTTGCGTTTTTACAGAAAATCGGCAAATCGCTGATGTTGCCGGTGGCGGTTCTTCCCGTCGCCGGATTGTTGCTGGGCATCGGTGCGGCGAATTTCGAATGGATGCCGCCGCTCCTGTCGATGCTGATGAAGAATTCCGGCGACGTGATCTTCGGCAATCTGCCGCTGATCTTCGCCATCGGCGTGGCGCTGGGCTACACCGAGAATGACGGCGTGTCGGCCATCGCCGCCACCATCGGCTATATGGTGATGCTGGCCACCATGGGCGTGATGACCGGGGTCTGGGGCATGGAGCCGAAGACCATCATGGGCATCAAGTCGATGGAAACCGGCGTGTTCGGCGGCATCCTGGCCGGCGGCCTGGCCGCGGCGATGTTCAACCGCTTCTACAAGATCGCGCTGCCGGCCTATCTCGGCTTCTTCGCCGGCAAGCGGTTCGTGCCCATCATCACGGCGCTGGCCGCCATCGTGCTGGGCGTCGTGCTGTCGGTGATCTGGCCGCCGGTGCAGGAGGGCATCAACAGCTTCTCGCGCTGGGCGGCGGTGAACGATCCGCGGATGGCGGCGACCATCTACGGCTTCGTCGAACGCCTGCTGATCCCCTTCGGCCTGCACCATATCTGGAACGTGCCCTTCTTCTTCGAGATCGGGTCCTTCCAGAACGCCGCCGGCCAGATCGTCCATGGCGACATCAACCGCTATTTCGCCGGCGATCCGACCGCCGGCATCCTGTCCGGCGCCTTCCTGTTCAAGATGTTCGGCCTGCCGGCCGCGGCCATCGCCATGTGGCACACCGCCAAGCCGGAGAACCGGGTGCGGGTCGGCGGCATCATGATCTCCGCCGCGCTGACCTCCTTCCTGACCGGCATCACCGAGCCGATCGAGTTCAGCTTCCTGTTCCTGGCACCGGTTCTGTACCTGATCCATGCGGTCCTGGCGGCGACCTCGCAGTTCATCATGAACTCGCTGGGCGCCCATATGGGCTTCACCTTCTCCCAGGGCGGCATCGACTTCGTGCTGTTCAACGCGCTGAGCCCGCTGTCGCAGAAATGGTGGCTGGTGCTGATCCTGGGGCCGGTCTATGCGGCGATCTATTATGTCGTGTTCCGCTACACCATCCTGGCGCTGAACCTGAAGACCCCCGGCCGAGAGGACACGACGGAGGAGGGTGCCAGCGCCGCCACCGGCACCGAGCGGGCGCGCGACCTCGTGCTGGCCTTCGGCGGGCGCGGCAACATCAGCAACCTCGACGCCTGCATCACCCGCCTGCGCGTGGTGGTGAAGGATCCGGCCCGCGTCGACGACGGCAAGCTGCGCGGCATGGGCGCGTCGGGCGTCCTGCGGGTGCGCGACAGCGTGCAGGCGGTGTTCGGCACCCTGTCGGAAAACCTGAAGACGGAAATGCAGGAATATCTGCACAGGCCGGCTCGAAGC
>NZ_BADK01000329.1 GCF_000333595.1 Azospirillum sp. B506 | reverse complement strand
CAGTGGACCAGCAGCCGGCGCACCGCCGGCAGCAACGCCGCGCGGTGCCGCCCCGTGCTGCCGGCCAGATTCGGGCGGTCTGGTTCGGGGGTGCGGATCGGCACGCGCCTGACACTCCGGCGATGGGGGTGGGTCTTGAACCGATGTGGGGACCGATGTGACAATAGCGCGGCGCAAGGGAAAGGGAATCACCTTTTCGCTTGATGTGGGAAATTTTCCCACGCATCATGTCGGGCATGCGACGGTCGCCGTGGCTGCGCAATGTCATGAGGACCGTCGAGGTCCGCCAAGGTCCAAGGAGCGGTCGCCCGGCCGTAACCCGCATGAGCCTGTCTTCGTTCGACCAGCCCGATCATCCGCCCTCCCATCGGCCTACCGGC
The DNA here is from genome assembly GCF_000333595.1 of Azospirillum sp. B506. GTDB lineage: Bacteria > Pseudomonadota > Alphaproteobacteria > Azospirillales > Azospirillaceae > Azospirillum. The sequence continues at coordinate 2,077 of NZ_BADK01000329.1, read as the reverse complement.
CGGGACTGTTCGTTCCCCGCCATAGCGCGAGAGGCGCCGACTCTGCCGCCGGTCCTTCCCTTCCGAACGCGAGCGTCCGACATGGCGTCGTCCATCGCCCGTCACGCGGTCACCAACCGGTCCGTCCTGATCCGCAGCTGGCTCTTCGGGGCGGCGGCGAACCTGTTGGTCGCCGGCAGCGCACTCTATGCCCGGCCCTTGCAGGACGCCCTTTGGGTCGGGGGCGGCGACGGCAGCCTTCTTCTGCTGGTGGCCGTGGCGCTGAGCCTGTTCGCCCTGCATGCGATGCTGGAGTTCGCGCAATCGCGGGAACTGGCGCGGTTGGTGCCGTCTGGCGCAGCCACCGCGTGGATGCAGCGTCTGTGGGTGCTGGAGGCGGTATGGGCGCCGGTGCATCTGGCGATTCTGGCGCTGGTGAACCCGCTGATGGGTGCCGTGGCGTTGGCCGGAGTGGCGGCGCTGGCGGCGATGATCGCGTTGGGGGCCACCGGGCCGGCGCATGCCGTGGGCGGGCAGTCGCAGCTTGCCCGGCTGGCCGGTGTTGACAGCTTCGGCTGCACCGATGGGTTTCTTGCCGGGCTGGGCTTCTGTGAAACTGTCTATGGTGTGCTGATCGTCGGGCTGGGTGCGGCTTTGCTGATGCGCGACGACCTGACGCCCGGGCTGTTCTGCGCCGCGTCGCTGATCGGCATCGCCGCGATGCGGACCACGGCCCGGAGCGCCGCCCGCTGGCATGGCGGCCGGCAGGCGGCGGCGGCGCTGCTGATGGCCGGGCGGGTGTGACGGTTCTTCGATAGTGCATTGAAAAGCCGGCGTGCCCAGCGATGGGCGGCCGGCTTTTCCGTTTCATGATCTCAAAGCGCCGGCCAGGCCTCCGCAACCAGCCGGCGGACCTCGTCGGCGCTGTCGGTGTTCAACGCCGCTTCGGCGACACGGCGGCAATCCTCCATGCGCAGGGTGCGGATGAATGCCTTCAGGTCGGCGATCACCGCCGGGGTGGCCGACAGCTCGGTCACGCCAAGCCCGATCAGCAGCGGTGCCGCCATCGGATCGGAGGCCGAGCCGCCGCACACCGCCACCACCCGGTCATGGGCTTTCGCCCCCGTCACCGCAAGGCGGATCAGCCGCAGCACGCCCGGATGCAGCGCGTCGAGCTGCGCCGCGACATGCGGGTTGCCGCGGTCCATCGCCAGCACATACTGGGTCAGGTCGTTGGTGCCGATCGACAGGAAGTCGGCCACCGCGCCGATGCGGTCGGCGATCAGTGCGGCCGACGGCACCTCGATCATCGCTCCCAGTTCGATGGGGTCGGCGCGGCCGAGCCTGGCCCGCTCCTCGTCGACCATCGCCCGAACCGCCTGGAGTTCGGACGGCGAGGCGATCATCGGCACCATGATGCGGCAGATGCCGGCCGGCTTCACCCGCAGGATGGCGCGGAGCTGCGCGCGCAGAAGCTCCGGTTCGCGCAGGCCGACACGGACGCCGCGCAGGCCGAGCACCGGGTTCTCCTCCTTCGGCAGCGGCAGATAGGACAGCGGCTTGTCGCCGCCGACGTCCAGCGTGCGGATCACCAGCGGCCGGCCCTCCAGCGAGTCGGCGATCTGCTGGTACTGCTGGTACTGCTCGTCCTCGGTCGGGGCGGACTGGCGTTCCAGGAACAGGAATTCGGTGCGCAGCAGGCCGCAGCCTTCCGCCCCCTCCACCACGGCGCCGGGGGTGTCGCTGACCCGGCCCAGATTGGCGAACACCTCGATCCGGGTGCCGTCGGCCATGCGGCAGTCCTCGCCGGCACTGCGGCGGTTCTCCTCGCGCCGCGCCGCGCGGGCGGCGACGGCGGTGCGGGTGGTCGCCAGCATGTCCTCCGGCGGGAAGACCAGCAGTTCGCCGCGGTTGCCGTCGATCACCACCGGCGCGCCGTCCGGCACCCGTTCCGCCTGCCGGCCCAGCGCCACCACGGTCGGCACGCCGAGTGCCGCGGCCAGGATGACGGCGTGTGAGGTCGGGCCGCCATGCACCATGCCGATGCCGGCCAGCCGCCCGGCCGGAACCCCGGCAAGGTCGGAGGGCAGGATCTCGT
>NZ_BADK01000330.1 GCF_000333595.1 Azospirillum sp. B506 | reverse complement strand
TAAGCGGCCACATCCGGGCCGAACAACCGCTCCATCAGTAGCAGTGGCAGCTCGTATTGCGGCAGGCAAAGGCTGGTGCTGCGGCCGTGCAGCGTGTGCAGGCACAGCCCCTCCGCATCCGGGACGGTGCCGACGCGGAAGCGTTCTCGGGCCGCCTTGACGAAGGGCGCATCCTCGCAGGCATTCACCGCCGGGAAACGCACCGCGTCCCAAACCGACCGGCGGTAGGCATAGGAAAATCCGTAGCCGTCGAGATTGTCGGGAGAGGGCGGGGCCTCCGGCGCCTCCACATAGCTGCAGCCCTGCCGGCCCCAGCGGTGATGCGAGCCGCCGCTGGCGGTGTCCCAATAGCCGAACCGCCGGTGCGATACGCTGTAGAGGAACCAGCCCGACAGCTTCACCAGATCGTACCCCTGCTCCAGCCAGCCCAGCATCCGCTGCACATAGGTCGGCGCATAGAAATCGTCGTCGTCCATGTGGACGATCACCGATCCCCTGGCATGTTCGGCCAGGATGTTGCGCTTTTCGCCGATGGCGTAGCGGCTGGGCGAGTAGAAGTATTTCAGCCGCTGATTCGCCAACGGCTTCAGATAGGCCGAGGGGCGTGGGCTGTCGTCGAACACCAGCCACTCGATCTCGCCATGGGTCTGTGCCTGGATACAGCCGTGCAGGCGCGGCAGGAACTCCTCCCGCTGCCAGGTTGGCGTGACGATGCTGACCAGAGGCGAGGCGTCGATGGGGAGCGTCATGGTGCTTTCTTGCGTGTGCGCAGGGCCTGCGTGTAGACAGGCGGCAGCATAGCATCTGCGCTGCCACCCTG
>NZ_BADK01000331.1 GCF_000333595.1 Azospirillum sp. B506 | reverse complement strand
CCCCAATTTCGACACAGAAGCCGGCGAGCACCGCCGCGACAAAAGGGTTGATGGCGCTGAAGCTCATCAGTGACGGAAACAGCCCGGACAGCACGGCGATGCCGGTCACTGCGATCAGCGACTTGATGGTAAATCCGACACCGATGCGGGCCAGCGCAAGAAAATAGAAAGGCAGGTTGACCAGGAAGAACAGAGTTCCGAAATCGACGCCTGTCGCGTAAGAAATCACAAAGGCCAGCCCCGCCGCCTGACCGGTGACCAGCCCGGCGGCATGAAGAATCGCAATGCCGAACGACGTCATGACGATACCGAACAGTTGCCCTTGCAAATTGTCAAAGACACTGTGCGCCGCGCGTGGGCGCTCGTAAGTGACCGACGCAGAGGATGACGAAATAGTCGAGGCAGAATTGTTCGCCATGCCAGCTACCCCTCGGTGTCGCCTGTATGTTTACACGCGAACACCAATATAGGTCATTTTCGCTGACCTATCCATACTTCGCTTCGGAGACGGGGTAGCTATGCGATTTGCGGGGGGATTGGCGCGGTGGTGGTCCTTTGGTGCCGGGACGGTGGATGAGTGAGACTTACGCCGCCAATGTCCGCGCCAGCGTGTCGCCATCCACATTTCGGCCGGATAGCACCGCGACCGTGCGTCCGGTGCGGCCGATCCGGCCGCCGAGCACGGCAGCAACCGCCGCAGCCCCCGCCCCTTCCGCCACCACGCCGAAGGAGCGGTGAAGCGCCCGCATCGCCGCGGCGATCTCCCCTTCCTCCACCTCGACCACGCGGTCGACCAGAGTGTCGACGATGGCCTGGGGCAGCTTGCCCAGTGCATGGACATTGATGCCGTCGGCCAATGTCGGACCGCCGCGCCGGGCCAGCCGCACGCCGATCACCCGCACCCATGGCCGCTGCGCCTTCACCGCGGCCGTGATCCCGGCCAGCAGACCGCCGCCGCCGACCGGCACCACCACCGTGTCAACGTCCGGCCGGTCGGCGAGGATCTCCAGCCCAACCGTCCCCTGCCCGGCGATCACGTCGGGATCGTCATAGGGATGGAGGAAGGTCAGGCGCCGTTCCACCGCCAGTTCCAACGCCTTGCCCTTCGCTTCGCCCACTGTGGCACCATGCAGCACCACGTCGGCTCCCAACTCCGCGGTTCGCTCCACCTTACAGCGGGGGGCGGTTTCCGGCATCACGATGGTGGCCCGCACCCCCAAACGCGCGGCATGCAGCGCAACCCCCTGCGCGTGGTTGCCAGCCGACATCGCCACCACCCCGCCGGCCCGTTCCGGCGCCGTCAGTCGCAGCAGACGGTTCAATGCGCCACGCTCCTTGAAGGCCCCGGTGGCCTGGAACACCTCGGCCTTCAGCCAAAGGTCACGGTGAAGGGTCGGCGCATGCAGCAGGGGGGTACGGACGATCTGGCCGGAGAGCCGGCGGGCGGCATCGGTCACCGCCGACAGCGGCAGCCACGCCGGCAGGCGGTCCTCAAGGGATTGGTGGACGGGAGCGCAGACGGAAAGGGTGCGCGCGGCATCGGCATGCGCGGTCAACATCGCTGTAATCCTCGGCGAACGAATGTCTGGGTAAGTCGGGCGTGCCCCGGACCGCCTCAGCGGGCCGGGTGAATAATTCGCGCCGAGCCACACATTCGCTCGCCGAGACGGACGCGGAGACGCGACACCGCAGCAGCGATCAGACCATTGAACTTTGCATCGACCGGATACAGGGCTCCGGGGACCACATGGTGCAGCGACACGCCACACACTCCACACGACCATTGAACACGAAGACGGCAACTCTCCGACGCTTCAGAGCGCCGGGCCGGTAATTCGCATTCGCATGGTTTCGGTCGTGTTCATAAGATCTGAATACCCGTTGCCGCGGCGGCGGTCAAGCCGTCATCGTTCACTATGTCGCAGGACGGCAGCCTCACATCACCTCGACGCGGTCCCGCCCAAGCGCCTTGGCCCGGTAAAGTGCCTGATCCGCCCG
>NZ_BADK01000332.1 GCF_000333595.1 Azospirillum sp. B506 | reverse complement strand
TTATCTGCTGAGCGAGGAGTTGCTGACGCTGGCCGGCCACTGCCCGGCGCATGCCGACACCCGCAAAGAGGATTACGAGAAGGTTGCGATCAACACCCTGCTCGCCTTCCTCTATGGCGACCTGCGGGAGCACATCATCGCCCGCATGCCGCTGGACGAGTCCGGACATCTGCAGCTGTCCACCCCGCCGGCCTCGCCGCACGGGCTGGATTTCACCGATCCCGACGGTCTGGCCGCCGCCGATCCCGACCGCATGGTCGGTTTCCTGCGCGACTCCGTCTGCCACCTGCTGGACGCCATCATCAAGGATTGGGCGATCAAGGTGATGGTGGAGGAGGACCGCTGCCGGACGGAGGGGACGATCACCGACATGGCCGCCGCCGGCTATGTGCTGGGGCGCGAGCTGCAGAAGTCGGTGCTGCACGGCCCGTCCGGCTACGACATGCTGTCGATCACCAAGACCGGCAGCCACACCGCGCTGCATGTCTGCTGGAATCTGGTGGAGGCGGCGCCGCTGCTGCGTCCGGGTTTGCAGGCCGAGGCTTACGACGATCTCGCCCGCCGCAGCCTGAAGCAGGTTCTGCCGCTGGCCATGGGCAGCCTGGGCATGCTGTGCCAGTTCATGGCGGCCGGAAAGATCGAGGCGGACGACCATCAGGCCATCCACCCGCTCCGCACCGACCAGTCTGCCTTCCTCTACGATCCCGACACGGACCTGATCGTCCTGAACACCGACCTGATCGAGCCGACCGCGATGGCGGGAGAGCATCACTACACCGGTTGCCCGGCCTTCTACGCCAACGGCCTGATCAACCTTTACATGGAAATCGTGCTGACGCTGGCGGCCCAGTACGGCATGTATGTGCGGCTGCAGGACAGGGTGGCGTAATCGGGGTTCTTGACGGAACGCCGACCATGCCTATGTTGGCGTTCCGTCAGAGTCGGAAGGTTTGAGTTGGCGAAGAAAAGCACCCTGCGGGCGGTCACCACCACCGCGCTGGCCGATGCGATCAAGCGCAGCCGCAGCCGCATGGCGACGCCGTGGCAGCGGGCACTCGGCCATCTGGAAAGCGTGTTCATCGACCATGCCTGTTTCCGGCTGATCTATTCCAACACCCACCGCGTCTCTTCCAACATGTACCGGGCGAGCCAGCCCTCGCCCTCACACATCGCGGCGGCGGCGCGCAACGGGGTGAAGACGATCCTGAACCTGCGCGGCTCGCGCGATTGCGCCTCCTACATCCTGGAGGCGGAATCCTGCCGCGCCCATGGGCTGGAGCTGGTCGATTTTCCGGTGAATTCCCGCGACATGCCGAAAAAGGAAACCCTTCTGAAGGCGCGCGAGCTGTTCAAGACCATGACCTATCCGGCACTGATGCACTGCAAGTCGGGCGCCGACCGCGCCGGCTTCATGTCGACGCTCTACCTGTTCGCCCATGAAGGCCAGCCGCTCGACCGGGCGATGAAGCAGCTGTCCTGGAAATACGGCCACTTCAAGCAGGCGAAGACGGGAATCCTCGATTATTTCTTCGAACTCTACGCCGC
>NZ_BADK01000333.1 GCF_000333595.1 Azospirillum sp. B506 | reverse complement strand
AGGCCGGCATAGCCGTCCTTGTCGGGAATCGCCTCCCCTTCATTGGCGGCGATGGTGACGAGGGTGGCGCCGTTGTCGGTCAGCGCGTCGCCCACCAGACCGATGGGAGCGGTTCGGCTGTTCTGAACGACCAGGATGCGCATGGGTCTGCTCGGCTCGCGTCGTTGGCATGTCTGTCATCAAGTTGTGAGACCGTCACGGGCGGAGTTCAAGCCACAGCCGCTCCGGACCGTAAGCCCGGCCGTGCAAAGCCGCTATGCGCGGCGGCGAAAAGCTGGTCTAGAGTGCGCCGAGCACCCTGTTTCCGCCGGAGGACCCTTCCAGATGCTGTCCCGCCGCCATCTCCTCGCCGCACCGCTGGTCGCTGCCTTGCTGGGTGCGGCCCTGCCCGCCTGGGCGCAAAACGGCACGCTGACCTTCCTGCACGTCAACGACGTGTACGAGATCGCTCCGGTCAAGGGACAGGGCGGGTTCGGACCGCTGATGACCCTGCTGAAACGTGAACGTGCCGCGGCCCCCGATGCGATCACCACGGTCGGCGGCGATTTCCTGTCGCCTTCGCTGCTGTCCGGCACGACGCGGGGTGAGCAGATGATCACCCTGTTCAACGCCATCGGCGTCGATGCGGTGACCTTCGGCAATCATGAGTTCGACTTCGGTCCCGACCTGCTGAAACAGCGCATGGCCGAATCGAAATTCCCGTGGATCGGCACCAATGTCCGTTCCGCCGACGGCTCGGCCTTCGCCAGCACCGTGCCGAGCTGGACAAGGACCATCGATGGCATCACCGTCGGCTTCCTTGGCCTGATTACCCCCGATACCGCCCGCCTGTCGAGCGCCGGACCGAGCCTGGACTTTCCGCCCGTGCTGGAGACGGCGGCGGCGACAGTGAAGGACCTGCGGGCGAAGGGGGCGTCGGTCGTGGTGGCGCTGACCCATCTGACCATCGCGGAGGAACGCGAACTGGCGTCCAAGGTCAAGGGCATCGACCTGATACTGGGGGGCCACGACCATGACCCGATCAGCTTCTATGAGGGATCGACCCTGATCCTGAAGGCCGGTCATGACGCGCAGTATCTTGGCGTGGTCAAGCTGGCCGTGGAGACGAAAGACGCCGGCAAGGGGCCGGCGACCACCACCGTCCCGACCGAATGGCGCTTCGTCACCACCGCCGGTGTGCCCGCCGATCCGGAGGTCGAAGGGGTGGTGGAGGGCTACACCAAGCGGCTCGACAGCGACTTGGCCGCGGTGATCGGCACGACCACGACCGAGCTGGACAGCCGCAAGGACGTGGTGCGCAGCCGCGAGGCGAGCATGGGCAACCTGATCGCCGACGCCCTGCGCGACGCGCTGAAGGCCGACGTCGCCATCACCAACGGCGGCGGCATCCGCGCCGATGCGCTGCATCCCGCCGGTTCCAAACTGACCCGCAAGGATATCTTCGCCGAATTGCCCTTCGGCAATGTCGGCGTGCTGGTGGAAATGTCGGGGCAGGACCTGATCTCCACCCTGGAGCACGGCGTCAGCAAGGTGGAGGAGAAGGCCGGCCGCTTTCCGCAGGTCTCCGGACTGACCATGACCTATGATCCCAAGGCGCCGGCCGGGCGACGGGTCACCTCGGTCATGGTCGGCGGCAAGCCGGTGGACCCGCAGGCAACCTACCGCGTCGCCACCAACGACTACATGCTGAAGGGCGGCGACGGCTATGCCGCCTTCCCGCGCTCCAAAGTCATCGTCGATGCGTCCGGTGCCGTGTTGCTGGCGACCATCGTGATGAACCATGTCGAGGCCAAGAAAACGGTGTCCCCTGCGGTGGAAGGTCGGATCGTGGCAAAATAACGCAGTGCTGGGGACATTATCGTGCCCTCGGCCGTCACTCGGTTGCGCGTGGCGGGCCTTTGCCTTTAGGGTAGCCCGTCCGCCCTACATCCGCGCCGAAGGCCGCCGCATGTCCGACACCCTGACCGCCCGTTCCAACGACTTCGCCCAAACCTTCAACACCGCCCATGGCGAGGCCGGTCTGGGCCGGGTGTCGATCGCCCATATTCTGCAGCGCATCCAGTCCGACCCGAATTTCCTGTTCACCCAGGAATTCCGACAAGGTGCCGGACAGTGTCCCTTCCATGCCGGCAGCAGCACCGAAGTTGCGGTGGATGGCGCCGCCATTCCGCAGGCCCCCATTCCGCAGGACGATGCCGACAAGGTGGCGGTCAACAGCCTGCTGGCTCTGCTGTTCAACCGGCTTCGCGACCACATCGCGGAAAAGTTGCCCTTCGATGCCGAAGGGCGGCCGATGCTGCCGATTCCGCCGCGCTCGCCGCACGGGCTGGATCCGGCCGACCGCGCAGCCATGGCTGCGGCCCCGCCGGACGTCTTCTGCTCGGTCCTGCGCGATGCGACCTGCCACCTGCTGGACGGGCTGATCACCGGCTGGGCCGTCGATCTGGTGCGCGAGGAGGAATATTTCCGTTCGCAAGGCTCCGGCGCCATCTCGCTGGAGGCGGCAGCCACCTTCGTCCTGCGCACGGTTCTGGAACATTCGCCGCTCTACCAGCGCGCCGGCTATGACATGCTGTCGATCACCAAGACCGGCAGCCACACCGCCATCCACATCTGCTGGGCCATGGTGGAAGCGGCCCCGTTGCTGGTGCCGGGGCGCGACGCCGCCTTTTACGACGACCTTGTCCACCGCAGCCTGAAGCAGATCGTGCCGCTGTCG
>NZ_BADK01000334.1 GCF_000333595.1 Azospirillum sp. B506 | reverse complement strand
AGCCACCGCGAGTGCCGCCCAAAGGCGCCCGGGAGGACGGTCGGTAGGATGAACGGGCGGCGATGGCGCGTGGGAAAAGTGATCATCGGTCCGGAAGGTAGGCTGACGAAAGGAACGGGAGTATGCGGACTGACGCAGCGCAAGCCAAGCCGGAAGGGGCATCGGCGACACAAACTTTCGTATGCGGAGCTTGATGACGACCTAAGGACAGGCCCGCATCTCCACCGCCCGGTCGGTCACGCCCGTCCAGCCCGACAGCGGCCGGCACTCGCCCGCCATGCATAGCCGATGCTCCCCGGTGAAGCCGGATGCGGCCAGCGTGACACTGTCCTGTGGCGGCAGGGCCGGTTTCCAGACCATCCAGCCATCGGCTGTCAACCGGGCATCGGGGCCCGGCTCCATTCCCGCACCGGCACCGCGGATGCGCGCTTCCACCAGACGCAATCGGCCCGCCTCGGCGGTCCAGCTTTCCCGCCACTCCGTCTTTTCGATGGAGTGGGTCCAGGACAGGGTGAACTCCGTCCCCGGCAGCGACGCCAGCAGCGCGCCGCCGAGGGCGAACAGGCAGAGACCGCCCACCTCAGGCCGCGGCGGTCGTCGGCATGCTTCGCCGTCGGTGCTGCCACAGCACGAAGAGGACGGTCATGACGAAGGCGGCTTCGTCGGTCAGCGGCAGCGCGACGATGAACAGGAAGGACGCCGCAGCAGCATAGAGGCGGGCGACCGGCGCCAGTGGCGTCCAGAAGAAGCCGATGGTTGCGGCTCCCCACAGGGCAATGGCGACGCAGGCCTTGACGAACACATAGGCAACGGCGAGCCAGCTCCCGCCTTGCAGAACCAGGGCGGGATCGTACACCGCCATGAAGGGCACGACATAGCCAGCCATCGCCACCCGTGTGGCGATCCAGCCGATCTCCATATGGTCGGCCTTGCAGATCGACGAGGCCGCCAGCGCCGCCAAGGCGACCGGCGGGGTCAGGTCGGCCATGATGCCGAAATAGAAGACGAACATGTGGCTGACGATCAGCGGCACGCCCATGGTCAACAGGGCCGGTGCGGCGATCGATGCGGTTATGATGTAGTTGGCCGTCGTCGGCAGGCCGGTGCCCAGCACGATGCAGGCGATCATGGTCAGCACCAGCGCCGCCAGCAGATTGCCGCCCGACCAGTCGACGATGGTGGAGGCGAAGCTCGACGCCAGCCCGGTCAGCGTCATCATGCCGATCAGCACGCCGACCAGCGCACAGGCGACGCCGACGCCGACCGCGTTCTTGGCCCCGTCGGCGATGCTGTTGACCACCAGCGCCAGAGTTTGCCGGCCACCCTTGAACAGCAGGCAGGGGATGATCAGCAGCGTGACCATGGCGAATGCCAGATGTTCAGTCCGGAACCCCAACTTCCACAGCCCGGCGGCGACCAGTCCGACCACGACCCAGAAGGCGACGCGCAGCGCCATCGGCCCGATGGTGCCGACGATGGTGGTGCCGAGAATCAGCGCCGCGGTCGCGGCGATGCCGATCACGCCGGCGAACAGCGGCGTGAAGCCGGAGAACAGCAGATAGATCAGCGCCGCCAGCGGCAGGATCAGGTACCAGCCCTCCACCACCGCGCGGAGTGCGCTGGGGCATTGGTCCTTCGGCAGGCCGACGAGGTTGCGCATGCCCGCTTCGAGATGGACCATCCAGAAGGCACTGCCGAAATAGAGGATGGCGGGGATCGACGCAGCGACGGCCACCTCGCTGTAGGGTACGCCGATGGTCTCCGCCATGATGAAGGCGGCAGCCCCCATCACCGGCGGCATCAGCTGCCCGCCCATGCTGGCCGTCGCCTCCACCGCGCCGGCGAAAGCGGGGCGGTAGCCGAAGCGCATCATCAGCGGGATGGTGAACTGCCCGGTGGTCAGCACGTTGGCCACACCCGACCCGTTGATGGTGCCCATCAGACCGGACGAGATCACCGCCACCTTCGCCGGTCCGCCCTTGGCATGGCCGACGAGGCCGAGCGACACGTCGTTGAACAGCTTGATCATGCCGGCCCGTTCCAGGAAGGCGCCGAACAGGATGAACAGGAAGATGTAGCTGGCCGACACGAAGGTCGGCGTGCCGTAAAGCCCCTCGGTCGACAGATACAGGTTGTCGATCACCTGATCGAGGTCGTAGCCGCGGTGGGCAAGCCCGAAGGGCAGATGGCGGCCAAACAGGGCGTAGGGAATGAACACGCCACACATGATCGGCAGTGCCAGCCCCATGATGCGCCGCGCCGCCTCGAACACCAGCGCCACGGCGATGGTGCCGACGATCAGGTCGGTGGTGTTGGGATCGCCCGCCCGTTGGATCAGGTCGACCTCGAACACATAATGGTACAGGCCGACGCCGAAGGCGGTCAGGCCCAGCAGCCAATCGTACCAGGGAACCCGCCTGCGCTCCGCCGTGTGACGGAAGCCGAACAGGGCGAAGGTCATCAGCAGCAGGAAACCGACATGGACCGCCCGCACCACCATGGTGGATACCGGGTTGAAGGCGGCGGTCCAGATCTGGAAGGCGGAGAAGGCGACGGCGATGGCGAAGACCGCCCGCCCGTCGAACCCTTCGAATGCTGCGACCGTCGCCGGATTTTCCCGGTCGATGGCTTGGCGGATCTCGGACTCCGCCTGATTTTTCTGTGCGCTCACCACGGCTTCTCCGCCAATCCGTTTCTTACATCAGGCCCTTTTCCTTGAAGTACTTGATGGCGCCCGGATGCAGCGGGACCGGCGACTGGGTGGCGGTCTGGTCCAGCTTGATCTGCTTGGCGGCGACATGGGCGGCGGCCAGCGCATCGAGATTCTCGAACAACGTCTTCGTCATCGCATAGGCGGCATCGTCCGACACGCCGGAATGGCTGACCAGCAGGTTGCGGACGGCGGCGGTGGGCACGGCTTCCGTCTGGCCCGGATAGGTGCCGGCCGGGATCGTTTCGGTGATGTAGGCGGCGTCGCCGACCTTCTGAACGATCTCGGCAGGAATGCTGACGACGGTGATCTCCTGCGACGAGGACAGATCCTTGATCGCCGCCACGCCCAGCCCGGCGGAAATCAGCGTCGCATCGAGCTGGCGGTTCTTGATCAGGTCGACCGATTCGCCGAAGGGCAGATACTCGGTCTTGGCGAAATCCTTATAGGTCAGGCCGGCGGCGCCGAAGATGGCCCGCGCGTTCAGCTCCGTCCCCGACTTCGGTGCACCGACCGACACCCGCTTGCCCTTCAGGTCGGCGAGCGTTCTGATCCCCGATTCCTTGGCGGCAACGACCTGGATGTAGTTGGGGTAGATGGCGGCGATGGTGCGCAGCTTGTCCAGCTTCTGCTTGAAGCCGACCTCCTCGTTGCCCTTCCAGGCATCGCTCAGCGAATCGCCCAGCGTGAAGCCGATCTCGCCGCGGCCGGCCTGCAGCAGGTTCAGGTTCTCCACCGATGCCTTGGTCGCCTGTGCCGTCACCTTCGCCCCCGGCAGCGCCTTGCCGTACACGTTCGACAGCGCCACGCCCAGCGGGTAATAGACGCCGCTGGTGCCGCCGGTCAGGACGGTGATGAAGGTCTCCGCTTTGGCCGGCAGCGCGGCGAGGCCAAGACCGATGCCGAGGCCCGCGGCCATGCACAGGGCCTGGACGCGACGCTTCACAGATGGGCGGTTCATGGTGGCTCTCCCCATTCTCGTTGCTGAGCCCGGATCGTTGCCGGGCTGGTTTATTCGTGGGCCCACAGAGCGCGGGCAGCCCCAACCCACTGTAACGCGCCACAAAATTGCGCGCCAGTACGTACAATCCGACATAACGATGGTTGCCATGCCATTCTTTTGGCCAAGGCATGCACAGGCTCCTTGACCTCGACGGGCGGACACCCCCTATCCTTGTGGCGCAAGACGCCCGACCGAAGCGGACACCCCATGGCCCCGGCCCAGGGCGCCTCGACCGACAGTGACAAGTCCCAACTGCACGCCATACGACTGCAAGCCAGATTTCAGCCAGCGGGAGGAAAATCGATGTCCTGTACCGTTTCGATGACCGTCAACGGCAAGACGGTCTCACGAGAGGTGGAGGAGCGTACGCTGCTCGTCACCTTCCTGCGCGAGCATCTTGGCCTGACGGGCACCCATGTAGGCTGCGACACCAGCCAGTGCGGCGCCTGTGTCGTCCATGTCGACGGCCGGTCGGTGAAGTCCTGCACAACGCTGGCGGTCCAGGCCGACGGCGCGGCGGTGACGACGATCGAAGGGCTGGCGGCGGCCGACGGCACACTGCACCCGATGCAGGCCGCTTTCCGCGAGCATCACGGGCTGCAATGCGGCTTCTGCACGCCGGGCATGGTGATGAGCGCGGTCGATCTGGTCCGCGAGACTCCGAATCCGACCGAGGCCGAGATCCGTGAGGGGCTGGAGGGCAACATCTGCCGCTGCACCGGTTATCACAACATCGTCCGGGCGGTGAAGGCGGGAGCCGAGGCGATGGCGGGGGCGCAGCCGACGCCGGTGGCCGCCGAATAAGGGCGAAACGTCCAAAAACAGAGCAGGCATTTCCGCATCTTCAGCGTTCCTGTGGGAGGAAACACGAGATGGCGAACCCCAATGGCATCGGCGCCTCGGTGCGCCGGCGCGAAGACCAGCGTTTTCTGACCGGCCGCGGCAACTACACCGACGATTTCAAGCGCCCGAACATGACCCACGCGGTCCATGTGCGCTCCCCCTACGCCCACGCCCGTATTCTAGGCATCGACTTCGCCGACGCGGCAGCGATGCCGGGCGTGGTCGCCGTGCTGACCGGCGCCGATATGGAGGCCGACAAGGTCGGCAGCCTGCCTTGCGGCTGGCAGATCCACTCCAAGGACGGCTCGCCGATGAAGGAGCCGCCGCACCATCCGCTGGCCCGCGACCGCGTGCGCTATGTCGGCGATGCGGTGGCGGTGGTGATCGCCGAGACCCGAGAGCAGGCGCGCGACGCCGCCGAGATGGTGGTGGTCGATTACGAGGAACTGCCGGCGGTTGGATCCTCCACCCGCGCGATTGCCGGCGGCGCCCCGCTGGTCCATGACGATGCGCCGGACAATGTCTGCTACGACTGGCATCTCGGCGACAAGGCGGCGGTGGATACGGCCTTCGCCAACGCTGCCCACGTCGCGAAAATCGATCTGGTCAACCAGCGCCTGGTCCCGAACGCGATGGAACCACGGGCGGCGATGGGCGAGTACGACCAGTCCAGCGGCGAATACACCCTGACCACCACCAGCCAGAACCCGCACGTCACCCGCCTGCTGATGGGCGCCTTCGTGCTGGGCATTCCCGAGCATAAGCTGCGGGTGGTGGCGCCCGATGTCGGCGGCGGCTTCGGATCGAAGATTTTCCATTACGGCGAGGAGGCGGTCGTCACCTGGGCGGCGCGCAAGGTCGGACGGCCGGTGAAATGGACCGCCGACCGCTCGGAAAGCTTCCTGACCGACGCCCATGGCCGCGACCATGTCAGCCATGCCGAGCTGGCGATGGACGCCGACGGCAATTTCCTGGCGCTGCGCGTCTCGACGCTGGCCAATCTCGGCGCCTATCTGTCCACCTTCGCACCGTCGATCCCGACCTATCTCTACGCCACCCTGCTGGCCGGCCAATACAAGACCCCGGCGATCTATGCCGAGGTCAAGGCGGTCTTCACCAACACCGCCCCCGTCGATGCCTATCGCGGCGCCGGCCGGCCCGAGGCCTGCTATCTGATCGAACGGATCGTCGATGTGGCGGCCGGCGTGATGGGCATGGACAAGACCGAGATCCGCCGCCGCAACTTCGTACCGAAGGAGGCGATGCCCTACCAGACGCCGGTCGCCCTGCAGTACGACACTGGCGACTTCGCCAAGAACCTGGATATCGCCCTGCCGCTGGTCGACTACCCAGGCTTCCAGCAGCGCCGGGCCGAATCGAAGGCGCGCGGCAAGCTGCGAGGCATCGGCTTCGCCACCTATATCGAGGCCTGTGGCATCGCGCCCAGCAACGTTGCCGGCGCGCTCGGTGCTCGCGCGGGACTTTATGAATGTGCGGAGGTTCGTTTCCATCCAACGGGTTCGGTGACGGTCTTCACCGGTGCTCACAGCCATGGCCAGGGCCATGAGACCACCTTTGCCCAGATCGTTGCGGAGCGCTTCGGCATTCCGATCGAGAATGTCGAGATCGTCCATGGCGATACCAACAAGATCCCCTTCGGCATGGGCACCTACGGCTCGCGCTCGCTGGCGGTCGGCGGGTCGGCCCTGGTGAAGGCGATGGACAAGGTCGAGCGCAAGGCGAAGAAGATCGCCGCCCATATGCTGGAGGCCGCCGAGACCGACATCGAGGTGAAGGACGGGCGCTTCACCGTCGCCGGCACCGACAAGAGCCTGGGCATCGGCGACATCGCCCTGCAAGCCTATGTCCCGCACAACTTCCCGCTCGACGAGCTGGAGCCCGGGTTGGACGAGCAGGCCTTCTACGACCCGAAGAACTTCACCTATCCCAATGGCTGCCATGTCTGCGAGTTGGAGATCGACCCCGACACCGGCGTGACAACCATCGTCAGCTTCGCGGCGGTGGACGATTTCGGCAATGTCATCAACCCGCTGATCGTCGAAGGGCAGGTGCATGGCGGCTTGGTCCAGGGCATCGGACAGGCGCTCTACGAGAACTGCGTCTATGACGAGGACTCGGGACAGCTCGTCACCGGCTCCTACATGGACTATTGCATGCCGCGGGCGGACGATGTCCCATCCTTCACCGTGCGCTATCACGAGGACCAGCCCTGCACCCACAACCCGCTGGGCGTGAAGGGCTGCGGCGAGGCCGGGACCATCGGCGCCGCCGCCGCCGTGATGAACGCGGTGGTGGATGCCCTGTCCGACTATGGTGTCACCCACATGGACATGCCGGCGACGCCGGAAAAGGTCTGGCGGACCATCCGCGATGCTGCTCCCGCCATGGCGGCGGAATAAGACGGCCGAAGAAGAAGGAGGCTAGAGAATGTACGCGTTCACGTACCAACGGCCGACATCGCTTGCCGACGCGGCGGCCGCGATCCAGGCGGAAGAAGCCAAGCTTCTTGGCGGCGGCCAGACCCTGCTGCCGACGCTGAAGCAGCGCCTCGCCCGCCCGACCGACCTGATCGACCTCGGCGCCATTCCGGAGTTGAAGGGCATCCGCGAAGCGGATGGCGGGCTGGAGATCGGCGCCTTCACCCGCCACGCCGAGGTCGCCCATTCCGACCTCGTCAAGCGGGTGATCCCGGCGTTGGCCAGCCTCGCCGAGGGCATCGGCGACCGGCAGGTCCGCAACATGGGCACGATGGGCGGCTCCATCGCCAACGCCGATCCCTCGGCCGACTACCCGTCGGCGGCGGTGGCGCTCAAGGCGTCGGTGACCACCGACCGCCGCACCATCGCCGGCGACGATTTCTTCACTGGCATGTTCGAGACCGCGCTGGAGCCGGGCGAGATCGTCAAGTCGGTGCGTTTCTCCCGACCTGACAAGGCGGCCTATGCCAAGTTCCGAAACCCGGCCAGCCGCTACGCCATCGTCGGCGTCTTCGTCGCGAAGTTCGGCGCCGAGGTGCGGGTGGCGGTGACCGGCGCCGCCGGCTCGGTCTTCCGCGCCACGGCGTTCGAGACGGCGCTCGCTGCCGACTTCCGTGCCGAAGCGCTGAACGGCCTGTCGGTGGAGGCCGACGGCCTGAACGCCGACATCCACGCCAGCGCCGACTACCGCGCCCACCTCGTCACCGTGATGGCGAAGCGCGCGGTGGAAGCGGCGGGGTGATTTTGTCAGAAAGTCCCCTCTCCCCCCTGGGGAGAGGGTTAGGGTGAGGGGGATGCATTGTGTGGATCTCCCTGGCAATGCAAAATCCCTCACCCGGTCGGCTTCGCCGTCCGACCTCTCCCCAGGGGGGAGAGGCGGATTTGCCGGTCGGATCCCAAAGGCCTTCGATGACCACTGCCCTCCCCGCCTCCGTCGACGACACGCTGGCCCTTCTCACTCGCGGCAATTACGTCGCGGACCGTTCGCTGGCCACCGCGCTGTTCCTGGCGTTGAAGCTGAAGCGCCCGCTGTTCCTGGAGGGCGAGGCCGGCGTCGGCAAGACGGAGATCGCCAAGGTTCTATCGGCGACGCTCGGTCGCAAGCTGTTGCGGCTGCAATGCTATGAGGGGCTGGATGCCTCGTCAGCGGTCTATGAGTGGAACTACGCCCGCCAGATGATGGAAATCCGTCTGGCCGAGGCGTCGGGCGGCCAGGACCGCGAGTCTCTGGCTTCCGACCTGTTCTCCGAACGCTTCCTGGTCAAGCGGCCGCTGCTCCAGGCGCTGGAGCCGGATCTCGCCGGCCCGCCGGTGCTGCTGATCGACGAGCTGGACCGCACCGACGAGCCGTTCGAGGCCTATCTGCTGGAGATCCTGTCCGACTATCAGGTCTCGATCCCGGAATTCGGCACCGTCCATGCGCCGGAGCCGCCCATCGTCATCCTCACCTCCAACCGGACGCGCGAGATCCACGACGCGCTGAAACGGCGCTGCTTCTACCATTGGGTCGATTACCCCAGCGCCGCGCGGGAGCGGGAGATCCTTTCGGTCAAGGCGCTGCAGGCCGATGCCCGGCTGGCGGCCCAGGTGGTGGGCTTCGTCCAGACCCTGCGCGGCATGGACCTCTACAAGGCGCCGGGCGTGGCCGAGACGCTGGACTGGGCGCAGGCCCTGGTCGAGCTGAATCAGTTGGAGCTTGAGCCTTCCGTCATCAACGACACGCTGGGCACGCTGCTGAAATACCAGGACGACATCGCCCGTATCCAGGGCAGCGAGGCGGCGCGCATCCTGACCCAGGTCAAGACCGAGCTGGCCGCCACCACCGCCCGGTGAGGCCGCGATGACGGACGACGCGCCGGCCGGGCGCCTCACCCTCAACCTGATGCATTTCGCCCGTGCCCTGCGCGCCGCCGGGCTGCCGGTGGGGCCGGGCAAGGTCTTGCAGGCGGTCGAGGCGGTGGAGGTGGTCGGCCTGTCCAACCGCACCGATTTCTATTGGGCGTTGCACGCCATCTTCGTGAATCGCCACGACCAGAGCGAGCTGTTCGATCAGGCCTTCCACGTTTTCTGGCGCAATCCGGACATCCTGAAGAAGATGATGTCGCTGATGCTGCCGAAGGTGCGGACGGAGGCACCGCCCGACCAGCCGGAAATGGCGCAACGCCTTGCCGAGGCCTTGCATGGCAACGGCCGCGAACAGGAGGAGCCGGAGAGGACCGAGATCGAGGTCGACGCCTCCTTTACCGTGTCCGCCGCCGAACGGCTTCAGGACAAGGACTTCGAGAAGATGACGGGGGAGGAGATGGCGCAGGCCAAACGCCTGCTCGCCCGTCTCGCCCTGCCGCTGGCGGAGGTCACGACGCGCCGCCACCGTCCAGATCCGGCTGGGCCGCGCGTCGATCCGCGCGCCACGCTGCGGCGGATGCTGCGCAGCGGCGGCGACCTGTCGGACCTCGCCCGCAAACGCCGCCGTACCCGGCCGCCGCCGCTGGTGGTGCTGTGCGACATCTCCGGCTCGATGACCCGCTATTCGCGGATGCTGCTGCACTTCATGCATGCAGTCACCAACGACCGCGACCGGGTCCACAGCTTCGTCTTCGGCACGCGGCTGACCAACATCACCCGCCATCTGCGGCACAAGGACGTCGATGTGGCGCTGGACGCGGTATCGGCAGCGGTCGCCGACTGGTCGGGCGGCACGCGGATCGGCACCGCGCTGCACGCCTTCAACCGGACCTGGGCCCGGCGGGTGCTGGGCCAGGGGGCGGTGGTGCTGCTCATTACCGACGGGCTTGACAGGGATGCAGGGGAAGGGCTTGCGGCAGAGGCCGAACGGTTGCACAAAAGCTGTCGGCGGCTCGTCTGGCTGAATCCTTTGTTGCGCTGGGAAGGCTTCGCGCCGAAATCCTCGGGCATCCGGGCGCTGCTGCCGCATGTGGACGATTTTCTCGCGGCCCACAGCCTGAACAGCCTCGCGGATCTGGCCGGCGCCCTGTCGGCCGACGGTCCGCGTCGTAGCCCGGGCTTGCGCCGCTGGTTGAAGGAGGCGGCGGGATGAACGACACCCTGATGGCGGACAACATCGTGGAACAGGCAGCCGCTTGGCGCTCCGCCGGCCGCAGGGTGGCCCTGGCGACAGTCGTGGCGACCTGGGGCTCCTCGCCGCGGCCGGTGGGCAGCCAGATGGCGGTCGACGACCGCGGCTCCATGGCCGGTTCCGTGTCCGGCGGCTGCATCGAAGGCGCCGTCGCGCATGAGGCCGCCAAGACGATGGAGGACGGCGAACCGCGCCTGCTGTCCTTCGGCATCACCAACGAAATGGCCTGGGAAGTCGGGCTTGCCTGCGGCGGGCAGGTGCAGGTCTATGTCGAGGCCGTGGAATGAAACGCGAAATTCTTGACCGGCTGCTTGCGGCGAAGGCCGCCGCGATCCCGGCGGCTCTGGTGACCGATCTCAGCAGCGGTCTGCAGACGCTTGTTTTCGAGGACGCCGTGCATGGCGGCTTCGGGCTTGAGCCCGACCTGCTGGACGAGGTGCGGCGGCGCATCCGTCAGGACCGCTCCGGCCTGCTGGTCGATCCGCAGGACGAGGACGGCTTCCGCCTGTTCGTGCATGTCCACAATCCGGCCATGCGCCTGCTGATCGTCGGTGCCGTTCACATCGCCCAGGCACTGGCCCCGGTGGCGGCACTGACCGGCTATGACGTGACGGTGATCGACCCGCGCGGTGCCTTTGCCACCGAGGCGCGCTTCCCGGCGTGAAGCTGAACCACCTGTGGCCGGACGAGGCACTGGCGGAGCTTAAGCCCGACGTCCGCACTGCCGTGGTCACCCTGACGCATGACCCGAAGCTGGACGATCCGGCGCTGATCGCCGCCCTGCGCTCCCCTGCCTTCTATGTCGGCGCGCTGGGCAGCAAGCGGACCCACGCCCTGCGTCTGGACCGTCTGCGCGACGAGGGCCTGAGCGAAGCCGAGGTGAAGCGCATCCGCGGCCCCGTCGGGCTCTCCATCGGCGCCGTCACCCCGGCTGAGATCGCCGTTGCGATCATGGGGCAGATCACCTGTGTGCGGCGCGGGGAAAACCACCCCTGCTGAAGATGGTTTGGGAAGGGGGCGGTCACGCCCCCACCCCACACCTTCTGCCGATTGCCCAAGTCCGACCGGGCCGCCATATCCGTGGGCACACATCGTCCGTGCCCATCCGGAGCCCCCATGTTCTTCGGCCCGCTTCCCCTGTCCGATGCCGAGGGCGCGATCCTCGCCCATTCCCTGCGCCTGGGCGCCGTCGCCTTCAAGAAGGGCCGGCGGCTGTCGGCCGATGACCTTTCAGCCCTGCGCGAGGCCGGCATCGCCGAAGTGATCGCCGCCAAGCTGTCCGATGCCGATATTGGCGAGGATGCCGCCGCCACCCGCATCGCCGCCGCCGTGGCGGGCGGTGCTGTACAGGTCGCCGCCGCCTTCACCGGGCGCGTCAACCTGTTCGCCGAAGCGCATGGCCTGCTGCGTCTCGACCCGTCCCGCATCGACGCGATCAACGCCATCGACGAGAGCGTCACCATCGCCACCCTGCCCGACTTCGCCCCGGTCGAGCCCGGGCAGATGCTGGCGACCGTCAAGATCATTCCCTTCGCCGCCCCGGCCGGCGCGGTGGAACAGGCGGAGCGGATCGCCACCGACGGGCCGTCGCCGCTGGCCGTCCTGCCCTATCGCCCGCTCTCGGTTGCGCTGATCCAGACGCGCCTCCCCGGAGTGAAGGACAGTGTGCTCGACAAGACCGTCACCGTGACGCGGGAGCGGGTCGAGGCACTTGGCGGCACCCTGATCCATGACGCCCGCTGCGCCCATGACGAGAGGGCGCTGGCGGACCAGATCGCCGGGGCGCCGCCGGCCGACCTGCTGCTGATCGCCGGCGCCTCGGCCATCACCGACCGCCGCGACGTGCTGCCCGCCGCCATCGAGCGGGCCGGCGGCGTGGTTGAGCATTTCGGCATGCCGGTCGATCCCGGCAATCTGCTGCTGCTGGCCCGGCGCGACGGCAAGCCGGTGCTGGGCCTGCCGGGCTGCGCCCGCTCGCCCAAGCTGAACGGCTTCGACTGGGTCTTGCAGCGCATCGCCGCCGGAATTCCGCCCGGCCGGGCCGAGGTGATGCGAATGGGGGTCGGCGGTCTGCTGGCGGAGATCCCGACGCGCCCGCTGCCGCGCGCCGGCGTTTCGACGGAAACGCCGCGGGCACCGCGCGTCACCGCCCTGGTGCTGGCAGCCGGCCGGTCCAGCCGCATGGGACCGACCAACAAACTGCTGGCGGAGGTCAACGGCATGCCGCTGGTCGCCCGCGCGGTCGATGCGGCTCTGGCCTCGCAAGCGGCGACGGTCATCGTCGTCACCGGCCACCAGGGGGAAAGCGTGGCCCGGGCGCTGGCCGACCGCCCGGTGACCTTCGTCCACAACCCGGCCTTCGCCGAGGGTCTCAGCAGTTCGCTGCGTGCCGGTCTGGCGGCGGTGCCCAGCGAGGCGGATGCGGTGGTGGTGTGCCTGGGCGACATGCCGCGGGTCGCGTCCGCCGTGATCGACCGGCTGGTCGCCGCCTACAGCCCATTGGAAGGCCGCGCCATCTGCATCCCCACCACCCATGGCAAGCAGGGCAACCCGGTGCTGTGGGACCGTGCCTTCTTCACCGAGATGGCCGCGCTGACCGGCGATTCCGGGGCGAAGCGGCTGATCGGCCAGCATGCCGACCGGCTGTGCGAGGTGCCGGTCGATGATGCCGGCATTCTCTACGACGTCGATACCCCCGACCTGCTGGCCCGCTTCACCGAAACGGCCGGCGCCTGAACGATCAGCGCGCCAGATCCAGCCAGCGCCGGGTCATCGCGCGGGTGAAGCGCTCCGCCACCGGCAAATGGGTGGAGATTGCGTCCTCCAGCCCGTGCAGCATCCCCGCATTGCTCTCGCGCGCTTCCTCCCGGATACGCGACGCCCAGCCGCGCAGGATGTCGCCGGTGGCTTCGGGGTGGAACTGGAAGGCGTAAGTGGCACGGGCCGAGGCGAAAGCCTGACGGT
>NZ_BADK01000335.1 GCF_000333595.1 Azospirillum sp. B506 | reverse complement strand
GCCATCAGCTGAAGGGTGACCGCTGCGGGCGCCGGTCAGCGCCCGCAGCAGGCCTTGTGCTTTTCCCCGAGCCGCAGGGGCACGGATCGTTGCGGCCGACCTTCACCACGCGGCGCGGCGGGTCCTTCGGGTTCAGGACGCTGTCGACGTAAAGCCAGCGCCCATCGACGCGGCGGAACCGCGACCGCTCATGCAGCGGCCAGTCCTCGCCATCGCGCTGGAAGGTGAGGAAGAACTCGACCATCCCCTCGTCGCCATGTTCCTCCGCTTTCATCACGGTCAGCGGACCCCAGTCACATTCATCAGCCACCCGCTCCACATCGGCACGGCTGAAGGTGGCGCGGGTCTCCGGCACACAGCTCCGTTCGATATGATCGATGTCGTGGCGGACGAAGGCGGTGTAGCGCGACCGCATCAACGCTTCGGCGGTCGGAGCGGCCTCCCCCGCCAGGATCGGGCCGCAACACCGGTCGAAATCGCGGCCGGAACCGCAGGGGCAGGCGGACATTACGAAACACTTCCTTCCTTGGCATCCAGGCTTGAACACCGGTCGCGTCCAGCGGCAAAGTGCCCAGCCGAAACTTAACGCTGTCTCAAGTTTTCCGCAGGATCCTGCTGCGGCAGCCCGCCACGGCGCAGGCCGCAGGTCCCGGCATGGAACCACCATCGACGCTTGGCATGGGCATCCTCCAGATCGGCCGGCCTTGCAAGAAAAAATCGGCGCAAGCAAAAGCCCGCGCAAGAAAAATGGACAAGAGGACCGGTGATGAGCGGACAGGTCGGCAAGACGACGGTGGCAATGGGCGAGCGGCGGCGCCTCAGCCTGCTCTTCAGGACCTCGTCCGACCGCCATTCCGATGTGTCGGCGATGCGGCTGCCCACCGCGGGCGCGGTTCTCCGGCGTCTGGTTGGCGCTGCCCTGTTCCTCGCGCTGACTGTCGGCAGCGTCGCCTTCCTGGTCGAGGTCGAGATCGCCGATGGCCGGGTGATGGCACTGGCACGGCAGGAATCGGCTGCCTTTCTGGCGGAAGCACGCTCTTCGCTCTCGGCCGGAGTCGCCGATGCCGATCTGGAGGCATCGCTCCGGGCCTTCATGTCCAGCCGGAGCCAAGTGCGCAATAACCATGGCGACGGTCTGTTCATCGTCGCCGAGCTCTATGCGCCGGATCAACGGAAAACCGCCGAGTATATCGCACCGGGCGCGGAATGGGCGGAGAAGCGGCTGTCCGCCAGCAGGCATGGGTTTCCCGACGGCAACGACGCCATCTACGACCGCTTCACGCTGGACGGGCGCATCTTCATCCAGACGATGGAGCCGCTGCTCGATCCCGATGGGCGGTTGCTCGGCTATTTTGAGAGCGTCTTCCAGCTCTCGTCACGCCGGTCCCGCGAAATCCTGTGGGACACGGCCACCGTCGTCGGCGTCTCCTCCCTGTCGGTTCTGGGAACGGCGCTCGTCCTGCTGCCGATCTTCGGGGCCTACAACCGGGGAATCCTGCGCCTGTCGCGCGGCCTGCTCGACGCCAATATCGGCATGCTGGCGGCCCTGGGCAGCGCCATCGCCAAGCGCGACAGCGACACCAACGCCCACAATTACCGGGTGACGGTTCTGGCCGTCCGTCTGGCCGAGGCGCTGGGGCTGGACGATGCCGCGATCCGGCAACTGATGAAAGGGGCGTTCCTGCATGACGTCGGGAAGATCGCCATTCCCGACAGCATCCTGCTGAAGCCCGGCAAGCTCGACGCCGAGGAATTCGCGGTGATGAAGACCCACGTCGTCCATGGGCTGGACATTGTCGGATCGTCGGACTGGCTGGCCGATGCCACCGACGTCGTCGGCGGCCATCACGAGAAGTTTGACGGGTCCGGCTATCCGCGCGGTCTGACGGGCGACGCGATCCCGATGGCCGCCCGCATTTTCGCCGTCGCCGACGTTTTCGACGCGCTCACCTCCCGCCGCCCCTACAAGGAGCCGATGTCCTTCGCCGCCACCATGGACATCCTGGCCGATGGCGCCGGCAGACACTTCGACCCCGTGGTGCTGGAGCGCTTCACCGGCATTGCCGCAGGTCTGCATGACCGGCTGACCAAGCTTGGTGACGACGGCGTACGGGAGGAGCTTCGTGGATTGGTGATGCGCTATTTCAGCTGGCATGACCGATGTCACGGCGTGAGACCGCGTAAAACAAATCCACCGCCTTGTCGATGAAGGCGTGGCGGTCCTCTTCGGTCGGCGGGGGACAAAGACCGAGCACCAGCTGGCAATAGGCACCACCCTGCATGGCGGACAGGAACTGGCGGGCCACGAAGGCCGGATCGTCGGTGGCGATCAGCCCGCGCTCGTTCAGCCGGGTGAACAGGGTGGCGAAGTTGGCGACCGCCTGCTCCGGCCCCGCCTGGAAATAAAGCCGGGTGGCGACCGGCATGCGCGTCGCCTCCCCCACCACCGACTGATGGACGCGGATCGCCGCATCCGACCACAGCAGGTCGGTGAAACGGCGGCCGACCTGCACCAGGACATCGCGCAACGGCATCCCGTCGAACATCTCCGGTGCGAAGTACAGGCCGCGCCGTTCGCACTCGGCGGAGATCACCGCGGTGTAAAGCTCTTCCTTCGACGGGAAGCGGGTGTAGAGCGTCGTCTTTGACACTCTCGCCTGCTGGGCCACCTGATCCATCGATGTGGCGGCATACCCAAGCTCCAGGAACACGTCCCGTGCGGCGGCGACGATCTGTTCCGCCTTCGCATCGTGTGGAACGGACGGCTCCAGCGTTTTTTGCTCCGATGACTGCACTGAACTGTACCGTTCACTCTTGACGTTGGCCGGGTGCGGGAGTAGGACGGTAACAATACGATACAGTCCAGTCCAGTGGGGAGACGTGGTATGACCCAGCTCCGCGAAAGACGGTTCGCGTCCTCCGCAATGGCGTCGACGATGATGACGGCCACCGTTCTGCTGACGGCCACCGTCCTGCTTGCCGGCTGCAACGAAACCCACTCGGCCGCCACCCCGGAGGCGGAGGTGCGGCCGGTCCGCGTCGCCACGGTCACGTTGCAGCCGCTGGTCGACAATGTGCGGTACCCGGCGGTGATCCGCCCGCGGGTCGAGGCCGATGTCGGTTTCCGCGTCGGCGGCAAGGTGACCGCCCGGCTGGTGGAGGTCGGCAGCCGCGTCGAACCCGGCATGCCGCTGGCCCGCCTCGACCCCACCGATCTTCAGCTGCAGATCCGGGCCTCGCAGGCCCAGCTCGCCTCCGCCCAGGCCGATGCCGCCAACGCCCGCAGCGATTTCCAGCGCTACGCGACTCTGCGTCAGGGCGAATGGACCACCCGCCAGGAATATGACCGCCGCAAGACGACGCTGGACAAGGCCGACTCCAAGGTGCGCGAGGTCGAGGCGCAACTGCGCGTGCTCAACAACTCCGCCCAATATGCCACGCTGGTGGCGGACGAGGCCGGGATCGTCACCGCCACGCTGATCGAGCCGGGACAGGTGGTGGCATCCGGCCAGACCGCCCTGCGCGTCGCCCGGCTGGGAAGCCTGGAGGCGGTGGCGAACATTCCCGAACAAAGCGTCGCTGCCCTGCCCCGCCAGACGCTCTCGGTAGAGCTGTGGTCCCATCCCGGCCGCAGCATCGCCGGCACCCTGCGCGAGGTGTCGCCCAGTGCCGACGCCAACACCCGCACCTTTCAGGCGAAGATCACGCTGACCGATCCGCCGCCCACGGTCCAGCTCGGCATGACCGCGACCGTGGTCGCCGCCGCCGACCATGGCGCCCCGGTCGCCCGCCTGCCCCTCAGCGCGCTGGCGCAACGGGAGCAGAAGCCGGCGGTGTGGGTGCTGTCCGCGCCGGACGACCGGTTGGAGCTGCGGCCCGTCTCCGTCGCCGCCTATGCCGGTGACCTCGCACTGATCGCGGGCGGGTTGAAGGACGGCGAGCGGGTCGTCACCGCCGGCGTGCACAAGCTCGACGCCGGCCAGAAGGTCCGCGTCTGGACGGAGCCGGCGCGATGACCCACTCCCGCATGAACCTGTCCGCCTGGGCGCTGGCCCACCGGACGCTCGTGCTGTTCATGATGCTCGCCAGCGTCCTGGCCGGCGCGCTCGCCTACAAGACCCTGGGCCGGGCGGAGGATCCGTCCTTCACCTTCAAGGTGATGGTGGTGCGCACCGAATGGCCGGGCGCCACCGCGCGCGAGGTCGAACAGTTCGTCACCGACCGGATCGAGAAGAAGCTGGAGGAGGTTCCCTATTACGACGTCGCCCGCAGCTATTCCAAGCCTGGCGAGTCGGTGGTCTTCGTCCAACTGAAGGACTACACCCCGCCGAAGATGGTGCCGGACCTGTGGTATCAGGTGCGCAAGAAGATCGGCGACATCCGCTACACCCTGCCGGACGGCGTGGTCGGCCCCTTCTTCAATGACGAGTTCGGTGACGTCTATTCCGGCATCTACGCCTTCATCGGCGAGGATTTCACCCCGGCCCAGCTGAAGAAGGTGGCCGAACAGGCGCGCGCGCGCCTGCTGAAACTGCCGGGCGTCGAGAAGATCGACCTGATCGCCCCGCAGGAGGAGCGCGTCTATGTCGAGATCTCCAGCCAGCGGCTCGCCAGCTTCGGCCTGCCGGTGGACTCGGTGATCCAAGCACTCCAGCGCGAGAACGCCATAGCCGCGTCGGGCGACGTCGATACCGGTTCGCAGCGGGTCTATGTCCGCCTCGACCTTGGTCTCGACACCGCCGCTGCGGTGCGTGCCATTCCGGTGGAGAGCGGCGGCCGGCTGCTCACCATCGGCGACGTGGCGGAGGTCAGGCGCGGCTATGTCGAACCGCGCCGCTTTACCCTACGCTACAAGGGCCGCGATGCGATCGGCGTCGGCATCGTGATGGCGAAGGGCGGCAATGTCCTGGAGCTGGGTGAGCAGATGGACGCCGCGATGACGAAGATCCGTGCCGGGCTGCCGGCCGGGCTGGAGGTGGCGCAGGTCGCCGACCAGCCGAAGGTGGTCGAGCATTCGGTCGGCGAGTTCATGGAATCGCTGGCGGAGGCGCTGGGCATCGTCATTCTGGTCAGCCTCGTCAGCCTGGGCTGGCGCACCGGCATCGTCGTGGCGCTGGCGGTGCCGCTGGTGCTGGCGATGACGCTGGTGGCAATGCAGATCCTGCACATCGACTTGCAGCGAATCTCGCTGGGCGCCCTCATCATCGCGCTCGGCCTGCTGGTGGACGACGCCATCATCGCGGTGGAGATGATGGTGGTGAAGATGGAACAGGGATGGGACCGGCTGAGGGCCGGCGCCTTCGCCTACACCTCAACCGCCTTCCCGATGCTGAGCGGCACCATCGTCACCGCCGCCGGCTTCGTGCCGGTGGGCTTCGCGGCTTCGGCGGCCGGCGAATACACCAATTCGATCTTCTGGGTGGTGGCCCTGTCGCTGCTGCTGTCCTGGGTGGTGGCGGTGATCTTCACCCCCTATCTCGGCTGGCTGCTGCTGCCCAAGCCCAAGCATGTGGTGCCGGACGGGCACGAGCTGGACATCTACGACACCCGTGCCTATCGCGTCCTGCGCGGTATGATCGAAGCCTGCGTGCGGGCACGCTGGGTCACCATCGGCGTGACGGTAGCCGCCTTCGCCGCCGCCCTGGTCGGCTTCGGCCATGTCCAGCAGCAGTTCTTCCCGTCCGCCAGCCGTCCGGAGCTGCTGATCGACATCCGGCTTGCCGAAGGTTCCTCCTTCGAGGCGACCGCCGCCGAGGTGAAGCGGATGGAGGCGGTGCTGGCCAAGGACCCGGATGTCGATTACTGGGTTGCCTATACCGGCGGTGGATCGCCGCGCTTCTACCTGCCGTTGGACCAGCAGCTGGAGTCCGCCAACTTCGCGCAGTTCATGGTGATGACCAAGGGACTGGAAGAACGCGAACATTTCATGCAGCGTCTGGAGCCGACGCTGGAATCCGACTTTCCGGCCGCCCGCGTCCGCATCAGCCGGCTGGAGAACGGTCCGCCGGTCGGCTATCCGGTGCAGTTCCGCATCACCGGCGAGGATCCGGCGACCATCCGCAAGGTCGCCTATCAGGTGCGCGACACCATGCGCGCCCACCCCAACACCGCCAACGTCCATCTCGATTGGGACGAGCTGTCCAAGCGCGTCCGGCTGGAGGTGGACACCGCGAAGTCCCGCGCGCTCGGCGTCTCGAAGCAGGATCTGTCCAACGCCCTGCAACTGCTGCTGAACGGCATGTCCGTCACCCAGTACCGCGAGGGCACCGAACTGATCGGCGTTCTGCTGCGCACCACGCCGGAGGAGCGGATGGACCTGTCGCGCCTGGGCGAGCTGAACATCCGCACCAGCCGCGGCACCACCGTCCCGCTCAGCCAGGTCGCCAGCATCCGGTACGAGCTGGAGGAGCCGGTCCTGTGGCGCCGGGCGCGCGAAACGACGATGACCGTCAAGGGGGACGTCACCGGCGGCATGCAGGCTCCCGTGGTCAGCACCCAGCTGAATGGGCAGTTCGACGCCTTGCGGGCCACCCTGCCCGACGGTTACGCCATCACCATGGGCGGCGCCATCGAGGAGAGCGCCAAGGGCCAGGACTCGATCAACGCCATGATGCCGCTGATGCTGCTGATCATGGTCACCACGCTGATGCTGCAATTGCAGAGCTTCTCGCGCGTGCTCATGGTCCTGCTGACCGCTCCGCTGGGGCTGATCGGCGTCACCGCCTCTCTTCTGTTGTTCAACCTGCCCTTCGGCTTCGTCGCCATGCTGGGCGTCATTGCGCTGGCCGGCATCATCATGCGCAACTCGGTCATCCTGGTCGATCAGATCGAACAGGACATCCGCAGCGGCCGGTCGCGTTGGGAGAGCATCGTCGAGGCGACGGTCCGCCGCGCCCGCCCAATCGCGCTGACCGCAGCGGCCGCGATCCTCGCCATGATCCCGCTGACGCAGAGCGTGTTCTGGGGACCGATGGCGGTCGCCATCATGGGCGGTCTGGCCGGAGCGACCGTGCTGACGATCTTCTTCCTGCCGGCGCTCTATGCCGCATGGTTCCGCGTGGCCAGGCCCGAACCGGAGACGGTTGAAGGCGGCGGCATGGACGGTGCGCTGCCGAAGCCGGCGATGGGGGATTGATGACCTGCTCTTCCGCTCAAGCTTGACCGTGGTCAAGGAGCGCAGGCACGACCCATGACAGGGTGGCGCCACAATCGATCTCCCGATTGCACCATCATCGCTGATGAACCTCTTTCGTACTGTGCCTTCGCGCCCGGTGGCTTCAGCCCCCCGGGCGCTTTTTTTGCCGCTTCAGTCGCCCTGTCGTCCCGCCGTCGCCAACGTCGGGCGGCCGAAACCGGAGCCTTCGCGCAGAAGGCGCCGTCCGCCCACCTCGATCCGGCGATAGGCCGGGCCGGCCATCAGCAGGCAGGCCGTCACCATCGCCACCAGCAACGCCATCGACCAGCCGCCGGGCAATGCCTTGCGGTCATGGATGCCGAGCACCAGGCCGAGCAGCCGCGTGGTGGCATATTCGACGAAGCCATGGATCAGGTAGAGCGAATAGGACACGTCGCCCAGCCACACCAGCGGCCGGACATTCAAGGCACCCGCCGCCCGTCCGCGGTTGGCGACCGCGGCCAGGACCAGCAGCGCAAACAGCGGCACCGCCAGCAGGTCCGGCCCGCCGGTGTGCAGAAGAAGCAGGATCGCCAGCACGACCGCGACCATCGACAGGTCGCTGGACAGCACCGACACGGCAAGCCCGCTGCGATAGGCGCTGTAGAGCAGCGTGCCCAGCAGGAATTCAGGAAGGCAGCGCAGCAAGGTCTGCGGCCCGTCCCACTGGTTCAGATTGTCCTGCGTTGCCCAAGCCAGCGCGCAGAGGGTCGCCAGCGCACCGACCGCCAGAAGGGCCTGCATCCGCCCGCTCGACCGCCAGACCCAGGGAAGTGCGAAGGGGAAGACCAGATAGGCCATGAACTCCAGGCTGATCGACCAGGCCGGATAGTTCCAGCTCAGCATGCTGGCATAGAGACCCTGGAGCATGAACAGGTTGGCGACCAAAGCCCACACTGACTCGGCGCCCTTCAGCGGGATCGCCGGGAAGCTGCCGGTGGCGGCATATTCCACCGCGCGAACCGCCAGCGCCGTGGCCACGAACAGCAGCAGGACCGCCAGATGCAACGGATAGAGCCGGGCGATGCGTGCCCGCAGGAAGGCCCATTGTCGCCGACCGAGTCCGTGAAGATGCCATGATAGACATGCGTCAGCACGAAGCCGCTGAGCATGAAGAACAGGTCGACGGCCAGATAGCCCTTCTGCACCAGATGCGTGTAGCTGTCGGGATGCAGGTTCGGAAAGTACTGGAAGCTGTAATGGTACAGCACCACCCACAAAGCCGCGATGCCGCGCAGCGGGGTCAGGGAATGGAGGTGCCGGGGGTTGGTCTGCGTGCTCATGGCGCAGGCTCCGACCGCTCAGACCGCTGGCACCAGCCTTGGCGATGGCAGCCGGCCACGCGCGGCCATCGGCCGCCCCGCCTTGAAGCCCGCACCCGTGTTCCAGCCGAGACCCATCGAAACCACGTCACCCTCCAGCCGTTGCGCCGCGCGACAGCCACCCGATTCGGATGGCAAGGCGGCTCCATCGCGGGTTAACGGCGGCGGTGACGATTGGTTTCGTGAGAGGGCTGTTACAGAATGAGGACCGTTACAGGAAGAAAACCAGCGTGGTCAGCCCCAGCAGCGGCACGAGGATGCCGAAGGACCAGGCCATATAGCCGAAGAAGCTGGGCATGGCGACGCCACGTTCCTCCGCGATAGCCTTGACCATGAAATTGGGGGCATTGCCGATATAGCTGTTGGCGCCCATGAACACCGCGCCGGCGGAGATGGCGGTCAGAGTCAGCGACAGATCGGTCATCAGCACCTTTGCATCGCCGCCGGCGGTGTTGAAGAAGATCAGGTAGGTCGGCGCATTGTCGAGGAAGCTGGATAGGATGCCGGCTGCCCAGAAATAGGCGGCGGGGTTCGGCTTTCCGCCCTCGTTCACCGCCGAGATGATGGCGCCCAGCGCACCGTCGGTGCCGGCCCGCAGGATGGCGATGGCCGGGATGATGGTCAGGAAGATGGCGGCGAACAGCTTCGCCACCTCCAGGATCGGCCCCCAGCTGAAGCCGTTCAGGCGGCGGCTCTGCTTGCTGGTCAGCGCCAGCGACAGGCCGGTGATGCCCAGCAGCAGCAGGTTCGACACGATGGCCTCCAGCGGCACCGTCACATGGTACAGCGTGATGCCGGTGCTGGGATGCCAGACGCCGCTGAGCAGCACCGCCCCGACGATGGCGACCAGCAGCAGCAGGTTGACGCTGCCCTCGATGCGGATCGGCTCGCGTTCATGGACACCCTCGATCAGCGGGTGCTTGCCGGGATCGCGGGTGTGCAGGACGAGGTCCAGGACAAAGTAGATGACCAGCAGCAGGGCGGACAGGAAGGCCATCGGCGCAAACAGGTGAACGGTCGGCCAGAAGAAATCGACGCCCTTCAGGAAGCCCAGGAACAGCGGCGGGTCGCCCAGCGGCGTCAGCGACCCGCCGACATTCGACACCAGGAAGATGAAGAAGACACGGTATGGACC
>NZ_BADK01000336.1 GCF_000333595.1 Azospirillum sp. B506 | reverse complement strand
CCTGCTTGTCACAGCAGTCGGCGCCCTGGGCTGGATCGGCCCGCACTGACCCCCTTTGTCGAGGACAACCGGCCATGACCGAAGCCAAGTTCGGCNTGATCCTGACCAGCATCGCCGTCATCACGGTCGCGGTGGCGCTTTACCGTCAGCGCGCATTGGGACGCAACGGTCTGGTAACGGTGATCGTGGTCACCATCGCCGTTTTTGCCGCGATGTTCTTCACCCAATGAACCGGCCAGTCATTGGCTGCACTGGACCAGACAGCCTCCATGCGTAAGAACGGCGGGAGGGACCAGCATCTGGCGGGCAAAGCGGACTCCATGCGACTTGAAGAACTGGGTGAGCGCATCTGCATCCTGGGGCCGTCCAACAGCGGCAAATCCACATTTGCGTCAGCGATCGGACGGAAGCGCGGCCTGACGGTCGTCCACCTCGATCAGCTTTACCATCGGCCCGGCACCGACTGGGAACCGCGTCCGAAGGATGAATTCATCCGCTTGCACGACGACGCCATCACTGGTGACCGATGGGTGATGGACGGAAATTATTCCGTCTGCGTGCAGCAGCGTTTCGCACGGGCAACGGGATTGATCATGCTGGACATCTCAATGCCGGTCAGCCTGCTGCGGTATTTCCGACGTACCTGGTTCGAGCGTGAACGGCTCGGTGCGCTGGACGGCAAGCGCGACAGCGTCAAGTGGGGAATGATCCATCACATCGCCGTGGTCACTCCCCGAAACCGAAACCGAAACATTGCCCGTTTCGATCGAGCCGCCCTGCCGAAAATTCGCCTGTGCTCGATCCGCGCGATCAAGGAATGTTACCGGGACTGGGGCTTGGACAGATAAAGCGCTCTCTCCACCTGGGCAGAGCGCCCCGGGAGGCACGCAACGCCGCGACCGGACGGGAATTCGGATCGGCAGGATCGTCGACCACGCCGAAACAGGGATGCCCGGCAATCGTGTACACCACAAATTGTCCCGATTCTCAAGCGTACCGGACGATATGAATTCGCCATTGTCCCGGAGGCCGCGAAAGTAGAGGATCGCAGCGACCGGCCTCAAGGCCGCCATCACTGCCTTTTCCATCACCAAGGACCGGACGAACCGCCATGTTCAACGCGCTTTCCCGCCAACCGGACGACGCCCTGCTCGCCCTGATCGGGCTGTACAAGCAGGATGCGCGGCCGGGCAAGGTCGATCTCGGCGTCGGGGTCTACCGGGACGAGGAGGGGCGCACCCCGGTCTTCCGCGCGGTCAAGGCGGCGGAACGGCTGCTGCTCGACGGGCAGGACAGCAAGGCCTACCTCGGGCTGGAGGGCGACACCGGGTATCTGGAGCGGTTGTGGTCGCTGGTCGGCGGCAAGGCCGGGATACAAGTCATGGCGGCCGGCGTGCAGACCCCCGGCGGATCGGGCGCGTTGCGGCTGGCGGCCGACCTCGTGCTGCGCGGCGGCTCGAAGCGGGTGCTGGTCGGCCAGCCGACCTGGCCCAACCATGTCGGCATCTTCGCCGCCGCCGGCCTTGATGTGGTGAGCTATCCCTTCTTCGACACCGCCGGCCAGACCGTGCTGTTCGAGCGCATGATCGCGGCGGTCGAGGCGGCGCAGCCCGGCGACGTCGCCCTGCTGCACGGCAGCTGCCACAACCCGACCGGCGCGCCGCTGTCGCTCGACCAGTGGAAGGAACTGGCGACCGTGCTGGAGAAGCGGGGCGTGCTGCCGCTGGTCGACCTCGCCTATCAGGGCCTCGGCCGCGGTCTGGACGAGGATGCTGAGGGGCTGCGCCACCTGATCGGTGTCGTTCCGGAAACGCTGGTTGCCGTGTCCTCGTCCAAATCCTTCGGCCTCTACCGCGAGCGCACCGGCGCAATTTTCGCCGTCGCCGCGGCGCCGGCTGCCGCCGACCTAGCCAAGTCCAACCTGATGGCGTTGGCCCGCACCAGCTATTCGATGCCGCCCGACCATGGCGCCGCCGTGGTCCGTACCATTCTGAACGACGCCGCCCTGACAGCCGACTGGAGCGCGGAGCTGGACCTCATGCGCGCCCGCATCGCCGGGATCCGCCGCAAGCTGGCCGCCGGTCTGGCCGGCGCCTTCCCCACCCTGACCGCGGTGGCGGAGCAGGAGGGCATGTTCTCGCTGCTGCCGTTGACCGAGGCGGAGGTGCTGCGGCTGCGCGCCGACCACGCCATCTACATGCCGACCTCCGGCCGCATCAACATCGCCGGCCTGAAGACGGCCGAGGTGGACGACGTGGTGGCGAAGTTCGTTGCACTCCGTTGAGACTTTTGGGTTCGAATTGAGGACGGACGACGATGGCTGCGACCCTCCAGGCCCCGCCCGCCGCGGTGGAGCGACACCAGCTGTATGAAGACGCGCTCGCCATGCTGATGGGCACGCTGTTCATCGCGCTGGGCATGCTGATCTATTCCAAGACGATGCTGCTGACCGGCAGCACCGCCGGGCTGTCGCTGCTTCTGAGCTACGTCACCAAGCTTCAGTTCGGCATCATCTTCTTCGCGATCAACCTGCCCTTCTACTGGCTGGCCTGGAAACGGCTGGGATGGAAGTTCACCGCCCGCACCTTCATCGCCGTGGCGCTGGTGACGCTGTTCTCGCGCCTGACCGACCAATGGGTAGGCTTCACCCATCTCGACCCGGTCTATGCCACGGTGGTGGGCAGCGGCCTGTGCGGCACCGGCCTGCTGATGCTGTTCCGCCACCGCACCGGCCTGGGCGGCGTCAACATCCTGGCGATCTATCTGCAGGAGACCTACGGCATCCGCGCCGGCTATTTCCAGCTGGGCGTCGATTTCGCGATCCTGGCCGGCGCCTTCTTCGTTCTGGCCCCGGACGGCTTCTGCTGTCGGTGCTGGGGGCGACATCGTCAACCTCACGCT
>NZ_BADK01000337.1 GCF_000333595.1 Azospirillum sp. B506 | reverse complement strand
ACGACATGTCCTCCAGAAGACAAGACGAAGCAGTGCCGGCTGGTCGGCGTGCCGGTGCAGGACGGGGCGGGCCGGCTCGGCTGCGAGATGGGGCCGAGCGCCTATCGCACCGCCGGCATCGCGCGGGCGTTGTCGGAGCTGGGTCACAGCGTGGCCGACCTGGGCAATGTGGCGCCGCTGCCGCAGCGGCCGATGGCGCATGGCAACGCCGCGTTGAAATTCCTGCCGGAGGTGGCGGGCTGGACCGCCGCGCTGTCGAGGGTGGCCTACGAGGCGAGCGCCGGGCCGGACACCATGCCGATCTTCCTGGGCGGCGACCACAGCCTTGCCGCCGGGACCCTGACCGGGCTGGCCCAGCGTGCCACCGGAATAGGGCGCCCGCTGTTCGTGCTGTGGCTGGACGCGCATCCAGATTTCCACACGCTGGAGACGACGGAGAGCGGCAACCTGCATGGCGTGCCGATGGCCTACGCCACCGGCCGCGCCGGCTTCGACGGCTACTTCCCGCCGCTGCCGGCCCGGCTCGACCCGCACAATGTCTGCATGATGGGCATCCGCAGCGTCGATCCGGCCGAACGGCGCGCGCTGGAGACCTCCGGCATCACCGTCCATGACATGCGCAAGATCGACGAGCATGGCATCGTCGCCCTGCTGCGCCCGTTCCTGCAGCGGGTGGTCGAGGCGGACTGGCTGCTGCATGTCAGCCTGGACGTCGATTTCCTTGATCCCGGCATCGCCCCCGGCGTCGGCACCACGGTCCCCGGCGGCGCCACCTTCCGCGAGGCGCATCTGATCATGGAGATGCTGCACGACACCGGCATGGTCAGCAGCGTCGATCTGGTCGAGCTGAACCCCTTCCTGGACGAGCGCGGCCGCACCGCGACCCTGATGGTGGAACTGCTGGCGAGCCTGATGGGGCGCCGCGTCCTCGATTACCCCACCCGCAGCTTCTGAACGACCGGAGCGTCCGATCATGATCCCGAACCTGAACCTGAACCTCGTTCCCTTCGTCAGCGTCGACCACATGATGAAGCTGGTGCTGCACATTGGTGTCGAGCGCTTCCTGACCGAGCTGTCGGCCTATGTGGAGGAGGATTTCCGCCGCTGGGAGAGCTTCGACAAGACGCCGCGGGTGGCCTCCCACAGCGCGGAAGGCGTGATCGAACTGATGCCCACCAGCGACGGCCGGACCTATGGCTTCAAATACGTCAACGGCCATCCGAAGAACACGCGGGAGGGACGGCAGACCGTCACCGCCTTCGGCGTGCTGGCCGATGTCGCAACCGGCTATCCGGTGCTGATGACGGAAATGACCATCCTGACGGCGCTGCGCACCGCCGCGACCTCGGCCGTGGCGGCGAAGCATCTGGCGCCGAAGGACGCGACCTGCATGGCGATCATCGGCAACGGCGCGCAGGCGGAGTTCCAGGCGCTGGCCTTCAAGGCGCTGCTGGGGATCCGCAAGCTGCGGCTCTACGACATCGATCCGGCGGCGACGCGGAAATGCGTGCGCAACCTGCGCGACCAGGGCTTCGAGATCACCGCCTGCACATCGACCGAGGAGGCGGTGGAGGGGGCGCAGATCATCACCACCGTCACCGCCGACAAGCAATATGCCACCATCCTGACCGACAACATGGTCGGGGCCGGGGTGCACATCAACGCGGTCGGTGGCGACTGCCCTGGCAAGACGGAGTTGCACCGCGACATCCTGCTGCGCTCGGACATCTTCGTCGAGTACCCGCCGCAGACGCGGATCGAGGGCGAAATCCAGCAGCTCCCCCCCGACCATCCGGTGACGGAGCTGTGGACGGTGATGACCGGTCAGGCGGTGGGCCGGCGCGATGCGCGGCAGATCACGCTGTTCGATTCGGTCGGCTTCGCGACGGAGGACTTCTCCGCCCTGCGCTATGTCCGCGACAAGGTGGCGGGGACGGGGTTCTACGAGACTCTGGACATGCTGGCCGACCCGGACGAGCCGCGCGACCTGTTCGGCATGATCCTGCGCGCGGCGAAGCCGGCCCCGGTGGGCGAGGCGGCGTAGGGCGCACTCACCCCACGCCCTCACCCTCCGCCAGCGCCTGTTCCGCGCTGAGTTCCTCCAGGTCCAGCTCCGCTTCCAGCCGGTGGAGCACCGTGTCGTGGATGCGGCCGCCGCGGTGCAGATCCAGGATCTCGGCGCGGGCGGCGCGGTTGGCGGCCAGGACGGCGGCGAAATGCTCGCTCCGGTCGCCTTTCAGCATGCCTTCGCTTTCGTGGAAGCGCTCGGCCATGGTGGCGCGGTGGGCGTATTGTTCGAGCAGGCGGGGATGGCGCTGGCGGCCGTCCGCCATGTCGGAGCGCTTGCGCACCGCCTCCAGCGCCGCGCGGGCCATGCGGATACGGGCTTCCGATTCCGACAGGGTCGGACGCCGCTCCAGCGTGAAGCCGCCCAGCCGCATCCTGCGGACCAGCGGGGCCAGCGTGGTCGCCTGTCCCAGGATCGACACCAGGATCACCGCCCAGGTGGTCGCCAGGATGATGTCGCGGCCGGGAAACTCCACGGGGACCGACAGGGCGACGGCAAGGCTGACCACGCCACGGATCGCCGCCCATCCCATGATCACCGGCACCGCCACCGACGGGTAGGGATCGCGCCGCCGAAGGCTCGGGAACAGGAAGCGGGGCAGGTAGGTCGAGGGAAAGAGCCAGGCGAAGCGCGACAGCACCATCGCCAGGGTGACGGCGACGATCATCGGCAACAGGTCGGTCAGGCCGGTGCCCGCCGCCTCCAGCCGGCCCAGCACGCCACGGAGCGACAGGCCGATGATGATGAAGACCATCGATTCGAGGAGGAAAACAGCCACCGCCCACACCGCGTTGGCGTGGGTGCGCAGCTGCGCGGTGAACAGGTCGTGCTGGCGCCGGCCCATCACCAGCCCGCAGCCGACGGTGGCAAGCACGCCCGACACCTCCAGCGCCTCGCCGCCCAGATAGCTGCCCCAGGCGGCGAGAAAGCCGCCGACGATGCTGAGCGGCACGTCGTGCAGGCGGCCCAGCAGCAATGCCGCGATGTGGCCGAACACCACGCCGGCCACCACGCCGCCGATGGCCAGCCACAGGAACTCCAGCGAGGCCGGGCCGGCTTCGAAGGTCCCGGTCATGCCGGCGGCGATGGCGATGCGGAACAGCACCAGCCCGGTGGCGTCGTTCACCAGGCTCTCGCCTTCCAGCAGGGTGACGATGCGCGGCGGCAGCGGCAGGCCCTTCAGCGCCGCCTTGGCCGCCACCGCATCGGGCGGCGACAGGATGGCGCCGAGCGTGAAGCAGGCGGCCCAGGGCAGCGACGGCATCACCAGATGGGCGGCAACTCCGATCGCCAGGGTGGTGAAGGCGACCGCCCCCACCGCGAGTTGAAGGATGATGCGCAGATTGGCGCGGAAGTCGCTCCACACCGTGAAATAGGCGCTGGCGAACAGCAGCGGCGGCAGGAACAGCAGCAGGGTCAGGTCGGGATCGGGCGTGATCTCCGGCAAACCGGGGACCAGGGCGAGCGCGATGCCGCCCAGCACCAGCACGGCCGACGGCGGCATGCGCAGGCGCTTGGCCGCCAGTTCCAGCACGATGATCGCCGCCATCAGGCCAAGGACGAGTTCGAACTGGCCGGATGGCGACATGCTGGAGACCCGCTGTTCTGGTTTGGAAAGGGGGGAGGGAGGTCAGGCGGCGGCCGGCGTGGCGGCGGCGGGATGCAGGGCGCAGGCGGCGGTGCCGACCAGTCCGAGCAGGCCGGCCAGCAGCAGCGGTGCGGCAAGCCCGTTGTGCCTCACCAGGGTGGCGCCCATGGCGGCGCCGACGAAGATGGCGACGACGCTGCCGATGCGGCGGCCCCAGTTGGTGTTGGCCCCGCCGGCCAGCCGGGAATCGGCGGCAAGACCGGTCAGCGTCAGGGTCAGCACCGTGGTGGTCAGGTCCGGCACCTTCAGCTGGCGGATCGTCGCGTTGCGGAACCCCATCGCCAGCGCGGTCAGCAGGATGATGCCGTAAAAGCTGGCGGGCGAGACCTCGCCACCCTGGCGCAGCCACGCCAGTCCGGCGGCGAGCCAGAGCAGGCCGGCCTCGATGGCGGCGGCGCTCAGCAGCCAGCGGCGCAGCGGCCGGCCGGCATGGGCCTTGCCGGTGCGGCCGGCGATCAGCGCACCGATCAGGAAAGCGCCGATCGCCGTCAGATAGGGGGCGACGTCGAAACCCGCCGTGCCGGCGGCGGCGAAACCCAGGAACACGATGTTGCCGGTCATGTTGGCGGTGAACACCTTGTCCAGGCCGAGCACGCTGGTGGCGTCGACCAGACCGGTCGTCACCGACAGCAGCATCAACAGCCAGGGCAGCGGGGCGGCAACGGGAGCGGAGGGTGGTGCCATGGCGTTTCGCCTTGTCAACGGGTCAGGCCGAGGCGGCGGCGCATCCGCGAGACGATCGCGGCGAGCGCGAAACCGCCAACCAGACCGATATGCTCGAAGAATGCATTGGTTGCCATGAAGCGCTCCTGGTCCACCATCGTCCAGAAATCATTGGCGATCAAGGCGGCCAGCACGGTGAAGACGCCGAGCGCGCCGGCGCCGAGCCACAAGGCGCGATCCAGCAGGATCAGCAGGGGACCGGCCAGCTCGACCAGGATGGTCAGGGCGGCCCAGAGCGCCGGCGGGGTCAGGCCGAAATGCGCCTGTTCGGCAACCGCCCCCGGCCAGTCGGTGAGCTTGACCAAACCGCCGAGGAGATAGGCCCCGACCAGCGCCAGTCGTGCCAGCAGCCAGGTGCCGTCCCAGTCGAGGATGCGGTCGACGATGCGTTCTGCCGGGCGTTCGAGCTGGCGGAAGGTCATGGCGGTGATGTTCCGGGTTGGGGGAAATCGTGGGATTCTCCCTCTCCCCCCGGGGAGAGGGTCGGGGTGAGGGGGATGCACAAGGATGGATTCCCGAGAATCCTCGCCGCGCGCCCCCCTCACCCTAACCCTCTCCCCAGGGGGGAGAGGGGATCCGCTTTAGGGGGGGGGAGGCGGTTACACCGCCCAGCAGCCGCAGCCCAGGGCGCCCCAGAAGGACTGCACGTCGGCAGCCGGGACGTCGGTGGCGTAGGCGGCGGCATGGTCGTGGCCGTGGACGCCGCAGCCGGTGGCGCAGCCGCAGGCCGAGGCCAGTGCCTGACGCTGGCTGCCAGCATCGGCCGACTTGTAGTAGCCGCCGAACGTCCGCACCGGCGACCAGTCCGGCATCGGCTTCGGCAGTTGCGGCGCCAGCGGGCCGTAATCGCCCTCGCCATGCACCACGGCACCGCCGAGCATGGTCAGGACGGAGGTCAGATGGACGATGCGGTCCTCCGGCACCGAGAAGAAGTCGTCGGACAGCACGGCGAGGTCGGCAAGCTGGCCGGCCTTGATCTGGCCCTTCTTGCCCTGCTCGTTGGAGAACCAGGTGTTGGCCTCGGTCCACAGACGCAGCGCCGTTTCACGGTCCAGCAGATTGGCCCGCGGATAGAGGCTGAGGCCGCCCACCGTCCTGCCGGTCACCAGCCAGGACAGCGAGACCCACGGGTTGTAGCTGGCGACGCGGGTGGCGTCGGTGCCGCCGCCGACCGGCAGGCCGGCCGCCATCATCTTGGCGATGGGAGGGGTCTGCTCGGCCGCCTTGGCGCCGTAACGTTCGACGAAATATTCGCCCTGATAGGCCATGCGGTGCTGGATGGCGATACCGCCGCCAAGCGCCGCGATGCGGTCGATGTTGCGGTCGCTGATCGTCTCGGCATGGTCGAAGAACCAGTGCAACCCGTCGAAGGGGATGTCGCGGTTGACCTTCTCGAACACGTCCAGCGCCCGGCTGATCGTCTGGTCGTAGGTGGCGTGCAGGCGCCAGGGCCAGCGGTTCTCGGCCAGCAGGCGGATCACCGGCTCCAGGTCGCCTTCCATGTTCGGCGGCATGTCCGGGCGGGCGACGCGGAAATCCTCGAAATCGGCGGCGGAATAGACCAGCATCTCGCCGGCGCCGTTGTGGCGGTAGCTGTCGTCGCCGTCGCCCGGCTTCACCTTCTTCGCCCAGCCGGCGAAGTCGGCCAGCTCCTCCTTCGGCTTCTGGGTGAACAGGTTGTAGCTGATGCGCAGGGTCAGTTCGCCATCGGCATGCAGCTTTTCGACGATGGCGTAATCGTCGGGATAGTTCTGGAAGCCGCCGCCGGCGTCGATCACTCCGGTCACGCCCAGCCGGTTCATCTCGCGCATGAAGTGGCGGGTGGAGTTCAGCTGGTAGTCGGGCGGCAGCTTCGGCCCCTTGGCCAGCGTCGCATAGAGGATCGTCGCGTTGGGCTGGGCCAGCAGCAGGCCGGTCGGGGTGCCGGCGGCATCGCGGACGATCTCGCCGCCCGGCGGGTTTGGCGTGTCCTTGGTGTAGCCGACGGCGCGCAGGGCGGCGGCGTTCAGCAGGGCGCGGTCATAGAGGTGCAGGATGAAGACCGGCGTGTCGGGCGCGGCCGCGTTCAGCTCATCGATGGTCGGCAGCCGCTTCTCGGCGAACTGGTGCTCGGTGAAGCCGCCGACGACGCGGACCCACTGCGGGGCCGGGGTGATGGCCGCCTGCTGCTTCAGCATCGCCATCGCGTCGGCGAGGCTCGGCACGCCGTCCCAGCGCAGTTCCATGTTGTAGTTCAGGCCGCCGCGGATGATGTGCATGTGGCTGTCGATCAGCCCGGGGATCACCCGCCGCCCCTTGGCGTCGATCACTTTTGCCTGCGGAGCCGCGGCGCGCACCTCGGCCTCGGTGCCGACGGCGAGGAAGCGGCCGTCGCGGATGGCGATGGCGCTGGCCTGCGGGTTGGCGCGGTCGAGCGTGGTGACCTTGGCGTTGACGAGGATCAAGTCGCCTGAGGCGGCGGTGTTCGGCATGGCGGCATTCCCGGGTCTGGACGCGAGGGTGGACAGCAACGGTGATGCTAACAGAGATGCGGCGGCGGTTCCCGCCATCGCCTTTCGGCGGTCGATGGGTTGGCGGTCACTGGGGTCGCGGTCGGTGGGCGGAAGCGTCATGCCTTCCCGCCCTTGTCAGCCGGATCGGACTCCGTCTGCGGTGCGGCGACGCCGGCATGCGGACCCAGCACATGGCGGGCGCAGTCGGTCTGGATGAAGGCGACGACCGGTTCGCCGGCGATCAGCCGCTTGACGACGGGCACCACCTGCTCGCCGACCAGCATGCCGAGCAGCCCGATCAGCGCGATGGTCGGCGGGGCCGGCGAGCGGACGCCGATCAGCGCATAGATGACGCCGACCAGGATACCGGCACCGGCCGAAAGGAGATAGGGCATCATGGGTCCCGTCTCCCCGGTCTGAAGCTGGTCTGTCGAATGAGGACCGGTGCCCGGCCGGAACCGGGCACCGGGGGCGCTCACTCAGGCTTGCGGATCACGCATGCTCGTGGGCAGCGGCACCGACCACCTTGTGCGGGAATTCGCCACGCTGCGGGGCCTTGTGGACCATGGTGTAGGCGTAATCGACGCCCATGCCGTAGGCGCCGAAATGCTCGCGGACGATGTTCATCACGCCGTCATAGGTGCCGCGCTTCGCCCAGTCGCGCTGGATTTCCAGCAGGACGTTGATCGCGGTGATGGAATGGGCGCCGGCCTGCTCCATGCGGCGGACCGCGGCGTCGTGGGCTTCCTTGGAGGTGCCGCCCGAGCAGTCGGTGACGATGTAGACCTCGAAGCCTTCCTCGATGGCGCACAGCGTCGGATACAGCAGGCAGGCCTCGGTCCACAGCGCGGCGATGACCAGCTTCTTCTTGCCGGTCGCCTTGACGGCGGCCACCAGCTCTTCGGAGTCCCAGCTGTTCATCGAGGTGCGCTCGATCGGATCCTGCTTCAGGACGTCCATCAGTTCCGGCCAGATGTAGCCCGAGAAGCTTTCGGTCTCCACCGCGGTCACGATGGTCGAGGCGCCGAACAGCTTGGCGGTCTTGGCCAGAGCGATGGTGTTGTTCTTCAGCTGCTGGCGGTCGATGTTGACGACGCCGAAGGACATCTGCGGCTGGTGATCGACGAAGATGAAGACGGTGTCGTCGGCGTTGATGAGCGACTTGGCCGGGAAGGTCATGATCTTTTCCTGTTCGGTACGGGTTTCAAAGGGTGGGGTCGCCTGCCGTCGGTGCGTCGTCGGCGCCGTCTGACAGGGACTTTGTCATGGCGAAGGCGTTCGGGACAATCGTGCGTGAATGAACATAACTGTTGCGTATTCACGGACAATT
Organism: Azospirillum sp. B506; assembly: GCF_000333595.1. Lineage (GTDB taxonomy): Bacteria > Pseudomonadota > Alphaproteobacteria > Azospirillales > Azospirillaceae > Azospirillum. Next base: position 8,647 of record NZ_BADK01000337.1, on the reverse strand, counting down.
GGCGACGAGGATCAGGCGGCGGAGTCGCCGGTCATCAGATGGGCTTCCAGCATCCACAGCTGCTTGTCGCACTCCCGCGAGACCTGCGTGAACAGATCGGCGGTGTCGGCATCGCCCACGCCGGTTGCGGCTTCGATATCGGCCCGCACGCGGGCGCCGAACTGGGCCAGCGCACCGGCCAGCGCCTTCAGATGGGCCACGCCGTCGACCGCCTGCAGCGGATATTCGTAGAGCGCGCTGCGGGCGGCCGTGGTCTGCACCCGGCCGTCGGCGATGTGGCCCAAGGCGGTGATGCGTTCCGCGATCAGGTCGACGAAACCCTCGACCTCGTCATGGACGCGGTCGAACAGCTCGTGCAGTTGCAGGAAGTGCGGGCCCTTGACGTTCCAGTGCGCCTGCTTGGTCTGGGCTTCCAGGTCGAGCGCGTCGGACAGGCGGGCCTGGAGCAGCGCCACCGCTTCCTTGCGCACCGAGTCATGCAGATCGAGACGGGACAGGTAGGTCATTGGCTCAGCTCCGGATGAAGGCCAGCAGTTCCTCGTTCACGATGTCCTTGTGCGTGGTGCACATGCCGTGCGGCGCACCGGGGACGACCTTGAGCGTGCCCTTCGGCAGCAGGGCGACGGCGGCCTTGGCGGAGGTGGCGATCGGGACGATCTGGTCGTCGTCGCCGTGCATCACCAGCGTCGGGATGATCATCTTCTTCAGGTCTTCGCGCTGGTCGGTCTCGGAGAAGGCCTTGACGCACTCGTACTCGGCCAGCAGGCCGCCCATCATGCCCTGCATCCAGAAGCTGTCGATGACGCCCTGGGAAACCTTGGCGCCCGGCCGGTTGTAGCCGTAGAAGGGTGTCGTCAGGTCCCGGAAGAACTGCGAGCGGTCGGCCTTCACGCCGGCGCGGATGCCGTCGAACACCTCCATCGGCACGCCGTCGGGGTTCCAGTCGGTCTTCACCATGATCGGCGGGATGGCGCCGATCAGCACTGCCTTGGCGACACGCTTCACGCCATGGCGGCCGATGTAGCGGGCGACTTCGCCGCCGCCGGTGGAATGGCCGACATGGACGGCGTTCTTCAGGTCCAGCGCCTCGGTCACCGCCGCCAGATCGTCGGCGTAATGGTCGAGATCGTTGCCGAAGCCGGGCTGCGACGAGCGGCCATGGCCGCGGCGGTCATGGGCGATGGTGCGGTAGCCGTGCTGGGCCAGGAACATCATCTGGTCTTCGAAGGCGTCGCCGGTCAGCGGCCAGCCATGGCTGAAGACGACCGGCTGGCCGGTCAGCGGCCCCCACTGCTTGACGTAGATCTGGACGCCGTCCTTGGTGGTGACGTAGCTGCCCTGGAGCATGGGTTTGGTTCCTTTGATCGGGTCTTGGCTGGTGGCCGTCTTTTCTGCCGCGGCGGCTGGGCCGGCGATCATCGGCAGCAGCCCGCTGCCCGCAACGGCGAGAGCGGCGCTGCCGGAGAGGACCGTGCGACGGGATGGGTGGGAATCCTGGATGGTCATACGAAATCCGTTCGGGGCCGGGCCGGAGGGGACCGCGCCGGCTGTCTTGATGAACGGATGTTAGGCAGAGGGCGAAGAGGGTGATTGCCTCTTCAGAACGGCTTTTGCCGGTTCTGCGCATTGCGCTGCCGGAAATGCAAAAAAGCCAGGAATCCCCTCTCCCCCCGGGGAGAGGGGGATTTCAGCGGGAGAGGGAACTATCCGGCCAAGGACACCCAGGCAGCGTCACGGCGGCTGGATTCGACGGCGCCATGGATGAAGCGCACGCCGCGCACCCCGTCCTCCACCGTCGGCAGCGGCACGTCGGCCGGGGCCGGGCGACCGTCGATGCTGGCGGCGATGCGGTCAGCGGCGTCGCGGTAGATTTGCGCGAAGCCTTCCAAATAGCCTTCCGGATGACCGGCCGGGGTGCGGGAGATGCCGCTCGCCACAGGCAGGCTGCCGGCCCCGGCACGCAGAAGGGTGCGGCTTGGCTCGCCCAACGGGGTGAAGCGCAGTTCGTTGGGCTGTTCCTGCTGCCACTCCAGCCCGCCGGCCTCGCCGAAGACGCGCAGGCGCAGGCCGTTGGTGGTGCCGGGGGAGACCTGGCTGGCCCACAGCATGCCGCGGGCGCCGCCGTCGAAGCGCATCATGATATGGCCATTGTCGTCCAACCGCCGGCCGGGCACGAAGGCGGTCAGGTCGGCGGCGAGGTCGGTGCAGCGCAGGCCGGTCACGAACTCCGCCAGATGGAAGGCATGGGTGCCGATGTCGCCGATGCAGCCGGCGATGCCGCTCTGTGCCGGGTCGGTGCGCCAAGTGGCCTGCTTATTGCCGTTGGCCTCCAGGTCGGTCGCCAGCCAGTCCTGGGCATATTCGGCCTGAACCACCCTGATCCGGCCCAGCATGCCCGACGCCACCATGGCGCGGGCCTGCCGGATCATCGGATAGCCGCTGTAATTGTGGGTCAGCACGAAGACAAGGTCGCGTTGGCGTACCAGTGCTGCGAGTTCCTCCGCTTCCTCCACCGTATGGACCAGTGGCTTGTCGCAGATGACGTGGATGCCGGAGTCAAGGAAGGCCTTGGCCGCCGGGTAATGCAAATGGTTCGGTGTGACGATGGCGACCGCGTCGATGCCGTCGGGGCGGGCTGCCTCGGCCGCCGCCATCCTGTGGAAATCGTCGTAGCAGCGGTCGGGCGCCAGGAACAGTTCCGCTCCGCTGGTCCGCGCCCGCTCGGGGTCGGAGGACAGGGCGCCGGCCACCAGTTCGTAACGGTCGTCGATGCGGGCCGCGATGCGGTGGACGGCGCCGATGAAGGCGCCCTGGCCGCCGCCGACCATGCCCAACCTCAAGCGCCTGCCGGACGCGGGCGTTCGGGCCGGCGATTGTTCCGCGCTCATGATGCCCCTTTCGCCAGACCGAGGATCCGGCGGTTGGCCGCCTCGTCGGTGCCGGCATCGGCGAAGTCGTCGAAGGCGCGGTCGGTGACGCGGATGATGTGGTCCTGGATGAAGCGGGCGCCTTCGGCGGCCCCCTGCTCCGGATGCTTGATGCAGCATTCCCATTCCAGCACCGCCCAACCGTCGAAGCCGTACTGGGTCAGCTTGGAGAAGATGCCGCGGAAATCGACCTGCCCGTCGCCCAGCGACCGGAAACGCCCGGCCCGGTCCTTCCACGGCGCATAGCCGGAATAGACGCCCTGCCAGGGGGTCGGGTTGAACTCCGCATCCTTGACGTGGAACATGCGGATGCGGTCGCGGAAGACGTCGATATAGCCGAGATAATCCAGCTGCTGCAGGACGAAATGGCTGGGATCGAACAGGATGTTGCAGCGCTTGTGCCCGCCGACCCGGTCGAGGAACATCTGGAAGCTGGTGCCGTCGAACAGGTCCTCGCCGGGATGGATCTCGTAGCAGAGGTCGCAGCCGGCCTCGTCGAAGGCGTCGAGGATCGGGCGCCAGCGCGTCGCCAGCTCGTCGAAGGCGGTCTCGATCAGGCCGGGCGGACGCTGCGGCCAGGGATAGAGGTAAGGCCAGGCCAGCGCGCCGGAGAAGGTGGCGTGGGCGGTCAGGCCGAGATTGGCCGACGCCTTGGCGGCGAGGTGCAGCTGCTCCACCGCCCAGGCCTGCCGGGCGTCGGGACGGCCACGGACCTCTGCCGGGGCGAAGCCGTCGTAAAGCGCGTCGTAGGCGGGGTGGACGGCGACGAGCTGGCCTTGCAGGTGAGTGGACAGCTCGGTCAGCTCGACGCCGGCGTCGGCCAGTGTGCCCTTGATCTCGTCGCAATAGCTGCGGCTGGTCGCGGCCTTGTGCAGTCGAACAGGCGGCGGTCCCAGCTCGGGATCTGCACGCCCTTGAAGCCGAGGCCGGCGGCCCAGCGGGCGATGCCGTTCAGCGAGTTGAAGGGGGCTGCGTCGCCCGCGAACTGGGCGAGGAAGATCGCCGGGCCTTTGATGGTCTTCATGGGTCTGGCTCCCTGAGGGGGGGGAGGTATCGGTTGGCGGCTGCCCCCCTCGACCCTCCCCCGCCGGAAGGGGGAGAGCCGGCGGGCTGACGAACCAGGGATCAGTACGGCGAATCCGGGAAGTAGAACTCCTTGGCGTTCTCCTTGGTGATCAGCGCCGACGGGATGATGTGGGTCGCCGGCAGCCTGTCGCCCTTCAGACGCGCCTCGGCCGTCATCTTGATGGCGTCGTAGATGAACTTCGGCGAATAGGACACATCGGCGCGGATCAGCGGGTTGGAGCCGTCGAGGATGGTCTTCACCATCGTCTTGGAACCGGCGCCGCCGAACACCTCCTTGATGTCGGTGCGCTTGGCCTGCTCGATGGCCTTCAGCACGCCGAAGGCCATGTCGTCGTCGGCGGCCCAGACGACGTCGATGTCCTTGAAGCGGGTCAGGAAGTCCTGCGTCACCTTGAAGGCGTCGTCACGGTTCCAGTTGGCGTATTTGCCGTCGAGGATCTTGATGTCGGGATACTGCTTCAGCACGCCGGTGAAGGCCTCCCAGCGCTCGTTGTCGAGCGTGGTCGGGATGCCGCGGAGCGCCACGATGTTGGCCTTGCCGTTGTATGTCTTGGCGATGTATTCGGCCGGGATGCGGCCGAAGGCGGTGTTGTCGCCGGCGATGTAGGCGTCCTGCGCGCTCGGATCGGTCAGGCCGCGGTCGACCACGGTGACATAGACGTTCTTCTTCTTCGCCTGCATCACCGGCTGGGTCAGGGCCGCGGATTCGAAGGGGAAGATGACCAGCGAGTCGATCTTGGTCACCGTCACCAGATCCTGAAGCTGGTTCGCCTGCTCCGGCGCGCCGCTGGCGGTCTTGACGGTGATCTTCAGGTTGGGATGGGCCTTCTCAAGCTCCGCCTTCGCCTGGTTGGCCCACCAGACGATGCCGCCGGTGAAGCCGTGGGTGGCGGCCGGGATGCTGACGCCCAGCTTCACCGTGTCCGCCGCGAAGGCAGCGCTCCCAAGGGGGCCGCCAAGGGAGCAGCCGAGGGCGACCGTCGCGGCCATGGCGACACCGGCGCCCAGGACAAGGCGGCGGGAATAACGCGCAACTTCCGACATGACGTTTCTCCTCCTTATGTTGTTTTTACGGGCGCCGGCGCTGCAGGAAGGCGACGGCGATGATGACGCAGCCCTGGACCGCCGCGTTCAGATAGACGCTGATGATGCTGGTCAGGTTCAGGATGTTGCTGATGACCGACAGCAGCACCGCACCGATCACCGTGCCGGCGATCCGCCCCTCGCCCCCCTTGAAGGAGGTGCCGCCGACGATCACCGCGGCGATGGCCTCCAGCTCCCACAACAGGCCGGTGGTGGGGGAGGCCGAGCCGAGGCGCGGCACATACAGCACCGTGGCGATGCCGACGCAGACGCCGAGAAGGCCGTAGGTCAGCAGCTTCACCCGGTCGACATCCACGGCGGCGAAGCGCGCCACCTGCTCGTTGGAGCCGATGGCCTGGACATAGCGGCCGAAGGCGGTGCGGTTCAGCAGAATGCCTCCCGCCACCGACACCAGCAGGAACACCCAGACCGGCACCGGAATGCCGAGCAGACTGCCGTAATAGACCGGGCCGTAGGCGTCGGACAGATCATTGTCCAACGTGATGGCACCGCCGTCGGCCAGCCAGGTCAGCAGGGCGCGGAAGATGCCGAGGGTGCCCAGCGTAACGATGAAAGGCTCGATCCGCCCGCGGGTGATCAGATAGCCGTGCGCCAACCCGAATCCGCCGCCCAGCAGCAGGGCGAACAGCATGCCCAGCGCCACCACGGCCACCGGCGAGCCGACCGACCCGGCCAGCGCGTTCATCAGCAGGATCATGCCGCCGGCGATCAGCGCCGCCATCGACCCCACCGACAGGTCGATCCCGCCGGAGATGATGACGAAGCACATGCCGATGGAGATGATCCCGATGAAGGCCGTGCGGGTCAGCACGTTCATCAGGTTGTCCCAGGTGGCGAAATCCGGGTTCAGCGCCGTGCCGACGATCAGCAGCAGCAGCAGCCCGACGACCGGGCCGAAGCGGTGCGGGTCGAAGCGGCGGGCCGACCTGGCAGCGGACACGGCGCCGGTCTCAGGGACGGGCGTTGGTGCCGATGTCGGTGCCGATGTTGGTCCCGGCGTTGGTCCCGATGGCATGGGCAATCAACTCCTCTTCGCTGAGCCGGTCGGCGGGCACGGTCGCGCTCACACGGCGCCCGCGCATCACGATCACCCGGTGGCAGAGCCCGATCAGTTCGATCAGTTCCGATGAAATCACGATCACGCCGCGTCCTTCGGCGGCCAGCCGCGCGATCAGGAAATAGATGTCGCGCTTGGCGCCGACATCGACGCCGCGCGTCGGCTCGTCCAGCACGAAGACGCGCGGGTCCGGCTCCAGGAACTTGGCGATGGCCAGTTTCTGCTGGTTGCCGCCGGACAGCGACGCGGCGGTCCCCTGCGGATTGCCGCGGATGCCGAAGCTTGCCACGGCATGCTCAAGCGCCCGCTCCTCCGAAGCCGGCGACAGCAGCGGCCGGGCGTGGTGGCGCAAGGTCATCAGGGTCAGGTTGTCGCGCAGCCCCATGGTGACGTGCAGGCCCTTGCCCTTGCGGTCCTCGCTGAGATAGGTCAGGCCGTTGCGCATCGCCGCGCGCGGGGTGCGCAAGGACACCGGGCGCCCTTCGATCTCAACGGTGCCGCCGCTGCGCGGGCGCAGGCCGAGGATGCCCTCGAACAGTTCGGTGCGGCCGGCGCCGACCAGACCGGCAAAGCCCAGGATCTCGCCGGGATGGAGGTCGAAGCTCACATCCTCCGCCCAGCCGGGCACCGTCAGGCCGCGCACCGCCATCAGCGGCGTGCCGAGGGCCGGACCGCGGATCGGGATGTGCTTGTCCGGGAACATGTCGGTCAGCTCGCGGCCGACCATCAGAGTCGCCATGCGCTGGCGCGGCGTCTCGGCGGTGGGGGCGCGGGCGACGAAGCGGCCGTCGCGCATCACGATCACCTCGTCGGTGATGCGCTCCACCTCGTCCAGCTTATGGGAGATGTAGACGATGGTGACGCCGTCCCGCCGCAGCCGCTCGATCAGCCCGAACAGCCGGTCGCATTCGGATGGGGTGAGACTGGCCGTCGGTTCGTCCATGATCAGCAGGCGGGCGTTGCGCAGCTGCGCCTTGGCGATCTCCACCAGCTGCTTCTCGGCAACGATCAGGTCGCGTACCTTGGTGTCGGGGTCGCGCTCGAAGCCGACCTGACGCAGGGCATCGGCCGCCCGCGCGCGCATGGCGCGGTCGTCGAGCAGCCAGCCGCGCCTGATCTCGTGGCCGAGGAACATGTTCTGGGCGACGGTGAGGTCGTCGGCGAGGCTGAGTTCCTGGTGGATCAGCACGATGCCGCGCTTTTCCGCGTCGCGCGAGGTGCGGAAGACCACCGGTTCGCCGTCGATGCTGAGCGTGCCGGAGGTCGCCGCGTGATAACCGGCGAGGATCTTCATCAGCGTCGATTTGCCGGCGCCATTCTCGCCCAGCAGCCCGTGCACCCGGCCAGGATGCAGGTCGAAGCTGACGCCGTGCAGCACCCGCACGGGGCCGAACTCCTTGGTGATGCCGTCGAAGGCGACATGCAGGCTCATGGCTCCGCACCCCCTGACGGAGTCTCCACCGGCCGCAAGCCTGCGGCAGGGCGGACACCGTCCATGACGTTTCTCCCACTGCAAAGCGTGTCGTCCCGGAAGACGCCGCTTCGTTCGTTGGGCGGATGGTAAGCCCGCTGCTTTGGACAGACAATGGCCGACTTTGAACATAATTTGGCAAAAGTGGGGAGGGTGTGGTAGGAAAGAAGACGGGAGCAGTTCGGGAAGGCATTCGTCGATGGTTGACTGGCAGCGTCTGTCGGACGGCGAGCGCGCCCTGTTGGAGCGGTTGTTCTGGGCGGGTGGGCTGTCACGCGGCGAATTGGCGGCGTCGGTCGACTTCTCCAAAAGCAAGGCCAATCTCGCGATCTCCAGCCTGATCGGACGCGAACTGATCGAGGAGGGCGGGGTGCAGCCCTCCTCGGGCGGCCGGCGGCCGGAGGTGCTGCGGCTGAGCCATCGCATGGGGGTGCTGGCGGGAGTCGACATCGGCGCCACCAGCATCGACGTGGCGCTGCTCGCCCCCGACATGACGGTGCTGGACCATAGGTCGGAGCCGGCCGATGTGCGCGAAGGGCCGGCGGCGGTGTTCGGGCGGGTTCGCGACCTGCTGCGCGAGGCACGAGGGCGGATGGGCATCGGGCCGGCGCGGCTGCTGGGGATCGGCGTCGGCGTGCCGGGACCGGTCGCCTTCGACAGCGGCATGCTGGTCAACCCGCCGCTGCTGCCGGGATGGGAGAGCTTCTCGATCCGCGAATTCCTGGCGGGGGAGTATGCCGCCCCGGTCTTCGTCGACAACGACGTGAACATCCTGGCGCTGGGCACGCACTGGCGCCTGCGCGGACAGCTTCAGAATTTCCTGGTGATCAAGATCGGCACCGGCATCGGCTGCGGCATCGTCTGCCACGGTCTGGTCTATCGCGGGCGCGACGGCTCGGCCGGCGACGTCCGACACATCTGCGTCGATCCGCAGGGGCCTATCTGCCATTGCGGCAATGCCGGATGCTTCCAGGCGATGGCGGCCGGTCCTGCCATCGCGCG
>NZ_BADK01000338.1 GCF_000333595.1 Azospirillum sp. B506 | reverse complement strand
GGAACCGGGCGGCGGAGGCCACTTTGTCGATGAAAATAACCCCATAAGACGCTCAGGACCGTTTCCGGCCTTCACAAGCTTCCGTCATCGGCCTATTTGGACGGACGGAGGTGCCGTGCCCGCAAGGCCCGGCCCGGAAGGACAATCAAAGAAGAGAGGGTAAATCAAATGGCGTTCGAACTTCCGCCGCTTCCGTATGCGTACGACGCTCTGGCTCCGTACATCTCGTCGGAGACCCTGCACCTGCACCATGACAAGCACCACCAGACCTATGTCACCAACCTGAACAACCTGACCAAGGACACCCCGCTGGCCGACGCCAGCCTGGAGGAGGTCATCAAGGCTTCGGCCGGCGATGCGTCCAAGGTCGCCATCTTCAATAACGCCGCCCAGGTGTGGAACCACACCTTCTTCTGGCAGTGCCTGAAGAAGGACGGCGGCAAGATCCCGGCGGCCCTGGAGCAGCGCATCGTCGCCGACTTCGGCAGCGTCGAGAAATTCAAGGAAGAGCTGACGCAGGCCGCCCTGACCCAGTTCGGCTCGGGCTGGGCCTGGCTGTATCTGGATGGCGACAAGTTGAAGGTCGGCAAGACCGGCAATGCCGACACCCCGCTGGCGCACGGCCAGAAGCCGCTGTTCACCATCGACGTTTGGGAGCATGCCTACTACGTCGATTTCCAGAACCGCCGCGCGGATTTCGTGAAGGCGGTCATCGACAATCTCGCCAACTGGGACTTCGCCGCCGAGCAGCTGGCCGCGTAAGGTTTCCCCGTCGGGGTTTGAAAACGCAAAGGCGCCCAAAAGGGCGCCTTTGTCGTATCTGTATGGATGCTCCTGGCATCTACACCGGCAGCATCGCCGCTGCCACCCGTCGGCCTTCGGCCAGCAGGACATTGTAGGTTCGGCACACCACACGGCTGTCCATCAGTTCCA
>NZ_BADK01000339.1 GCF_000333595.1 Azospirillum sp. B506 | reverse complement strand
CCATCAGGTCGCCCCGGCTCCGGTGCCGAACAGCCGTTTCCATGTCCTGGGCGAAGGCGAACTGCAGCGTCGCGACGCTTATCAGCGCTTTGTCGCACTGCTGGCGGAGCAGATGTTTGCCAGCGGTTTGGTGAGCTTTTCCGACGCGATGGTGACCGGCGAATTGCCCCCACTTGTCCCCACCCCGCTCGACCGCACGGTAAGCCGCAGCGCCGTGCTACGCCCCACCCTGCGCCCCAGCTGCCCATATGATGACGCGGTGACCGTCACGGATGGCGCAAACTACCGGTCGGTTGTCACGGTGGTCAACCCATGCCGCCGTAACGCGGCGGTGGCCCTGACGGTTAACAGCGCGAACCAGACGGAAACGGCCGACGATAATGGCAGGGTGCAGTTCACGGTGCCGCTGGTGGCTGGGCGCAACAGTGTGGCTTTGATCGGCCTTGACGGGGCGTCGCACAGCGTATTCGAACGCGACGTTCCACCCACCGATGATCGGATCGCAACCACCCAAACGCCCGATGGCGTCACCATCACCGGCAGCAACCCTCTGCGCCTGGACGATTCGGAGGTTACGTTGCGCCATCCGGCCAGCGGCCGGGTTTGGACCACCCATGTGGACCATGGAAGATGGTCCTTCTCCGTTCCACTCCCTCCGGGCCGCCACGCCTTCGACGTCGACCGCGTCAGCGGAGGCGCTCCCCAGCGGATATTCGTCTACCGGACCGGCACCGGCACCGATTACGACCGCATCGCCGACCGGGGCGGACAAACCGGGCCGGTTCAGGCCCTGCTCGCCTGGGACGACACCAATGACATCGACCTCATCATCGAGTGCCCTGACGGCAAGCGCATCTACCACGGCGAAACGATGAATTGCGGTGGCCGTCTAGACGTCGACGCCAATCGCCAGGCGCCACTCACATCCACGCCAGCGGAAAACATCTCCTGGATCGACCGGCCACCACCGGGCGTGTACAATATTCATGTAATGTACTACAAGAAGAATGCTGGAGATACGAGCCCATACCGTTTACATCTACTGATTGATGACAAGGCCATCAACCTTGAAGGAAGTGCGACGGTAGCCAACATCAAAAAGTTTGAAGCGCCGGTCTACAGCTTCACCATTCCCTAATCCTGACCTTCCTCCCAGCAGAAAGGACTGAGAGTCTTCTCTGATTGGGGTTGTGGGGTCAAGGAGGATGGCCTGGGTTGCAGCGCGGTCGAGGGGGAACTGCTCGCGGATATCGATCACCGAGGACGGCCGGTCGAGGATGTAGAAAAGGCCGCGTTCCATGTCGGACAGCAGATGATGGACGCGGCCGGTCTTCAGGCCATGAGGCCGGTGCGTGCGACCGATCGACTGCAGGTCCTGGACCGTGAGCCACGGCGTTTAATCCGCGCCGGCCCCGGTGCCGCGTCCCTCCGCGTGGAAGCGTGAGATCCTGCCCCGGTCGAAACTGTGCCGGCAGCGCCCGATGCCATCCCCTCGGAAGCGGACTGCCTCTTTCGATGGCACGCGGATTCCGGGCGAGCGCAAGCTTAGCTAGGAGCAGACATTTTTGCCTAAGTGCAGACTATTTTGTCTGGGTACAGACTTTTCTGTCGTCTCATATTTGTCTCATCCATGCCACGGGAAACCCCCTCATTCACAATTTCCTAACCATAAGTGTTAGTACCCGATTAAGGCTAACAGACGAGCCTGCGGAACAAGGCGATACCCATAAAGCGGAGTTCCAAAATGGCTACCACCAACACCGATGGCACGATCCAGGTCACCTTCGCGGTCAATGCCTGGGGCGATGTCGCTGGCGGAAAATGGCCGCATTTTCAATTGCTTTTGGACGGCACCAGCATCGGTGAGGCCACCGTCTCCTCCGCCACCCAGTCGCGTTACGTCTTCACCGCCACCGTGCCGGCCGACAAGGCGCACGCCCTGCAGCTGGTCTATGACAACGACGACAAGGTTAACGGCGAGGACCGCAACCTGTATGTCAAGTCGTTCGAGGTGAACGGCAAGACCATCCTGGCGATCGATCCGTCGGTCAAGTACGACACCGGCAAGGTCGATGGCCAGACCGTCATCGCCGGCCAGACGGAGATGTATTGGCCGGGCGCGCTGAACGTGCCGCTGCCCGCCACCCTGTTCCCGTCGACCGCGACGGCCCCGGGCGCCGAGCCGGCCTCCACCATGACCACGACGATCAAGGTCAGCGCCTATGGCGTCAGCGCCGCCGGTCAGGCCCCCCATTTCAAACTGCTGGTCGACGATCAGGTGGTCGGCGACGCCTGGGTCAGCGCGACCTCGCCCACCGACTACAGCTTCACCGCCAAGGTGGACCCGAACGAGGCCCACAAGATCCAGATCTGGTACGACAACGACGCCACCGTGAACGGTGTCGACCGCAACCTGTTCGTCAAGTCGATCAACATCGACGGCCAGACCATCGCCTCGACCTCCGACATGGCCTCCTACGACAAGGGCGCGGTGGACGGCAAGTTCGTCGTCGCCGGCCAGGAAGGACTGTATTGGGGCGGCGCGCTGACCTTCGGCGTGCCCGAGGAGTATTTCGGCGGCGCCTATGTCCCGCCGCCTCCGCCGCCGCCGAGCAAGTCGGTGGACATCGTCGTCAACGCCTCCGGCACCTCGGCCGGCGGTCAGGCGGCGCATTTCAAGCTGCTGGTCGACGGCCAGGTGATCGGCGACGCCAAGGCGACCGCCACCACCGCCGGCTACAAATTCACCACCGACCTCGACCCGACCAAGGCCCACACGGTCCAGGTCTGGTACGACAACGACGCCACCGTGAACGGCGTCGACCGCAACCTGTTCGTCAAGTCGGTCTCGATCAACGGCCACACCGTCGCCGCCACCGACAGCATCGTCACCTATGACAAGGGTGCGGTCGACGGCAAGGACGTGGTGGCCGGCCAGGAGGGCCTCTATTGGGGCGGTGCCCTCAACATCAAGGCCGGCACCGACCTGTTCAGCGACACGCCCATCGTCCCGCCGGCGGTGCCGACACCGCCGACCAAGCCGGCCTTCTACGTCGCCACCAACGGCAAGGACACATGGTCCGGCAAGCTGGCGGCCCCGAACGCCGACGGCACCGACGGCCCCTTCGCCAGCCTGGAGAAGGCGCAGGCCGCCATGCGCGCCAACCCGAGCATCGACACCACCTACATCCGCGGCGGCGATTACCACCTGACCAAGACGCTGGAGCTGACCGCGCTCGACAACGGCCACAGCTTCCAGAACTATCCCGGCGAGAAGCCGGTGCTGAGCGGCGGCGAAGTGGTCAAGAGCTTCACCAGCGAAGGCAACGGCCTCTATTCGGCCAAGCTCGGCACCGCCACCAACCTGGATCTGGTCGTCGGCGACGTCCGCCAGCATCTGGCGGAGAAGTTCGCCTATGACAGCGCCGACGTGACCAGCGGCTGGCACTTCGCCGACGCCGCCTCCGGCGGGCCGAGCGGCTGGTCCATCCGGTCCCACGGCACCGATGTCACCACCGCCGACATCCAGCCGGGCACGCTCATCCAGATCATGGATGCCGAGCGGCTGGGCGACACGCTGGGCAGCATCGCCAGCTTCAACGCCTCCACCCGCACCATCACGCTGAAGAACGGTGCCTCCCTGCCCTTCGCCGAAGGCACCACCTACAAGCTGCTGAACAACGCCGCCTACGTCGATCAGGCGGGCGAGTTCGCCTGGCGGACCAGCGACGGCGCGCTGCTCTACAAGGCGGCCAGCTCCAACTTCGCCTCCACAGGGGTCGAGGTGCCGCGGCTGGGCACGCTGGTGCGGCTGAACGGCGCCAGCGACGTCACCATCGACGGGCTGACCTTCAAGAACACCACCACCGGCGGCAACGCGCTCGACCTGCTGAAGGCCAGCGGCAACCACATCAGCGACAACAGCTTCCTGAACGTCGGCACCGCCATCCATCTGGGATCCGGCTCGTCCAACAACCAGATCGCCCACAACACGCTGAACCATCTGGCGGAAAACGGCATCGAGATGGACGGCCGCAGCAACGGCAACAGCATCTATGCCAACAGCATCAGCAACATCGGCGAAGTGCACAAGGCGGTGGCCGGCATCATCGGCACCGGGGTCGACAACAACCTGATCTCCAACAACGACATCGACCACAGCGCCCGCTACGGCATCTCGTTCAAGGATTACGGCGGCACCACCAACACGGTGAACCACAACAACGTCATCCAGTACAACAACATCTCCTACACCGGGCTGGAGACCGCCGACGGCGGCGCCATCGAGATCCTGGGGCGGTCCAGCGTCGACACCGGCATGATCATCCAGGGCAACCGGATCGAGCATGCCAATGGACTGGCCACCAGCAACCAGGACAGCTGGCTGCCCGGCCAGAAGGGTTTCGGCATCTATCTGGATGACATGGCCGGCGGCATCACCGTCAAGGACAACTTCATCAAGGACGCCGATTGGGCCTCGGTCCAGATCCATGGCGGCGACAACAACGTGGTGACCAACAACTTCTCGGTCATCGCCAGCAACAAGGAAGACTTCATCCGCATCGAATGGCAGCCGGTCCACGGCACCGCCGGCGATCCGCACAACAACACCATCACCAAGAATGTGGTGATGGGCACCCTGCCGCTCGACGACTACACCGAGCTTCTGAGTGCCAACGACTTCGTCATCGACAACAACCTGGTCTACAATGTGCCGAAATACGGCGATCACGACGTGATCGGCAAGCCGATGTTCAACAACCCCTATTGGGGCGACTACTCGCTCCAGGCCTCCTCGCCGGCCTTCGCCATGGGCATCCACGATCTCGCCTGGGCGAAGATGGGGGCCGAGGGCGTCGCCGCGGTCGGGCTGGAGCATTTCTGGGACGGCGTCTGATCGCCCTGCAGCGATAGACGATCCCGACGATACGGCCGGCGCATCGGGGGTACGCCCTCGATGTGCCGGCCCCTGCGGTGGGCGGGGCCTGTTTTGCTCGAACGTCGAGCGACGGAGGCTCCGCCCACATGCATTCCGGAAAGCCATTGCCAGGACGGTTGGGACGGTCGGTGCAAGCGCAATCGGCGCAGCCGTGCCTCCCGCTTGGCTCCCGCGCCGCAACGCACCATATGCAGGCCGCGCCACGGTCCGGCAGGGCCGCGGCGCTTTGCAATTCCAGACTGGACGGACAGAGACCCTTTCCGATGACGCAAGCGACGTGGACCGCAGGAGCCGTGGCGAAGATCCTGGGGGCCGGCCTCCTGCTGTGGACCGCCTGTGTGGCGCCTGTGTTGGCGCAGGACGATCACAAGCCGAAATTCGGCCCGGATGCGGTGCCGATCACCCGCTCGGCCGATTTCGTCCGCACCGCCCCGGCCCCGGATTACTGGGCGCTCAGCCCCTTCTACGTGCCGCAGACGACCGGGGCCTCCTGCTCGCTGACCAGCGTGGCGATGATGCTGAACGCGCTGCGCGGGTTGCCGGGGCTGGCGTCGGAACGGCTGGTCACCGACAAGCAGCTTCTCGACCGGCTGGACGACGATCATTGGCGCGACGCCACCGCCGACGACGGCGAGGGCATTTCCTTCGGCGAGCTGATTACCTATGTCCGCCGCAGCCTGAACGCCTACGGCATCGACGCCGAGGTTGAGGTCTGGCGCCCGCGCGACAGCTCCCCCGCCACGCTGGCGGAACTGCGGCGCATCCTGTCCGACAACGAGCGCAGCGCCGACGACATCATCCTGCTGGCCTTCGACCAGGGCACGCTGACCGGCGACATCGGTCTCGGCCACATCGCGCCGCTGGGCGCCTATGACGCGGCCAACCGGCGCGCGCTGGTGATGGACCCCGACCGTACCTGGTACGTGCCCTACTGGACCAGCGACGCCCGGCTGCTGGAGGCGATGCTGAAGCCGGACCGCGCCGATCCCGAGGGCAGCGGCCTGATCCGCGTCCGCAGCCGCCGGGTATCGGGTTAAGGACCCGTCACTTCACCTCCTGGCTGGTCAAGTCGGAGGGATTCCGCGACCGGGTCGGCTCGTTCGGCTGGTCCGGTTCGCTTGCCCACTGGTTCGGGCGCGGCACCGGGGTCCCGTTCAGATCGGGCGGCGCCCGGCGCACGTCGGCGAGCGCCTGCTGCAACTCCTGACTGCCGGTGGCGGCGGAGCTGGAGGAGTCGGGCGATCTGGTGCCCTGCGCGGTGGGATGCGGATCCTGGCTCTGCTGCACCTTGCCGTCCCGGGCCAGCCCGTCGCCGACGGACTCCTTGGATCCGGAGTCAACCGGTGCGGCCTCCGGCTGGCCGGATCCAGGCTGCTGCTGGCTCTGCTGCCGATCCGGCCGTTGCGCCGAAGCGGACAACGCCAAACCCGACAGCAGGCCCGACAGCAACAGGGCGGCGGCGATCTTGCGCATGGCGCGTCCTTCCATTCGGCGGCTTCGGCCTTTCGGGCCTTTTGGGGAAAGCCGTCGGAGTCCGATGCGCAGCGGCACCAAACCGCCGCCGGCGCGTTGTAGCGGAGACAAAGCCGGCTTCGGCCGTCCGGTCCCCGCCCATCAGGAACACCGACAATGCCCAACGAGTTCCCCCCCACCGCCAGCACGACGTCCGCTTCCACGGCTTCGCCGCCCGACCGCGCCGAACGGCGTGGCGTCGGCGTGGTGGTGGAGCGG
Organism: Azospirillum sp. B506; assembly: GCF_000333595.1. Lineage (GTDB taxonomy): Bacteria > Pseudomonadota > Alphaproteobacteria > Azospirillales > Azospirillaceae > Azospirillum. The sequence continues at coordinate 3,766 of NZ_BADK01000339.1, read as the reverse complement.
CGGCGGGTCGACAATCCCTGGATCGAGGCGCGCTGGCAGCCGGTGATGCTGATCCCGGCCGACCCCACCCTGCCCGACTGGAGCGTGCTGGCCGAAGGGCCGGACTGGACCCGCCATTACGCCGGAACCGCCGAGATCGCCCTGTTCCCGACCGAGGCCGAGAACTACAAGCACAATCTCGACGGCGGCAGCCCCAGCGCCTACGTCATCCTGCGGCCAGGCGGTCCGGCGCCGGGGGTGCGTCTGCTGGCGGTCACCGTCGACCCCGGCGAGATCGACGCCCATGCCGAAGCCGGCGACGACGTGATCGAGGCGCTGCCACTGCCGATCCCGCTGGTGCTGTGGATGGACGGTTTCGTTGCCCGCCACTTCGTCGAGCGTCCCTTCCACAAGCGCAAACGCGACCGTGCCGATCCGGAAGCCCTGGCGCGGCACCGCAGGACCGGGCTGCCGCAGGAGCCGGCGCAGCATGGTTGAGCGCGTGGAGGAGGAAGGCTTCCTCGGCCGCTGGTCGCGGTTGAAGCGCGAGACACGGGCGGAGGAACCGCCCGAAGAACTGCCGGTGGAGACCGCCGAGGCCGAGATGAGTGAGGAGGCTGCGGTTGAGGAGGAGGCACCGGACCTGCCCCCGTTGGACAATCTGGGGTCCGACAGCGACTACACCGGCTTCCTGCGCAACAATGTGCCGGCGGAACTCCGCCGTGAAGCCTTACGCAAGGCCTGGGCAAGCGACCCGGTCATCGCCGGCTTCCGTGGCTTCGCCGACTATGACTGGGACTACAACGCGCCGGGCTATGGCGCCCTGCGCCCCACCGACGACATCGCCCGCCTGCTCAACGCCATCCTACCGGACGAGGCGCGGGAGGAGGGGGAAGTCGTCGAGGGGGAGACGGTGGTGACCGGGCAGGGGCCCGACATCGCCACCACCTGCCCCTGCCCCGGCCTTCCCCCACCGGATGGGGGAGGGAGATTGGCGGCTGGGTTGGAAGAGGAGCCGAGTTCCCTCCCCCGCCCAGCGGAGGAGGGTTAGGGTGGGGGGCTAACCACGCACAAAAGTCCTCAAATACACCGCCCGCCATCCACCTCCAGGCAGACTCCGGTCAGGAAGTCCCCTTCGTCGGAGCAGAGGTAGAGCGCCGCGTTGGCGATGTCCGCCGGTGTCGACAGCCGTCCCAGCGGAATGCTGCTGAGGAACTGTTCGCGGCGTTCCGGCGTGTCCTGCCCCATGAAGCGGTGGAGCATGCCGGTTTCACCGGCCACGGGGGCGATGGCGCAGACGCGGACATTGTCGGGTGCCAGCTCGGCCGCCATCGACTTGGTGAGGGTGATGACGGCGCCTTTGGAACCGTTGTACCAGGTCAGGTTCGGCCGCGGCCGCAGCCCGGCGGTGGACGCGATGTTCAGGATCACGCCGCCGCCCTGGGCACGGAAGACCGGCACGGCGTGAATGGCGCTGTGATAGATCGACTTGACGTTGACGGCATAGATGCGGTCGAAGGTGGCCTCGTCGACATCCAGCATCGAACCGTAGCGGTGGGTGTAGCCGGCATTGTTGACCAGGATGTCGAGCCGCCCGAATTCGCCCAGTGCGGCGGAGACGATGGCCCCGTAATCCTCCCCCACCGCCACGTCGGCGCGGACGGCGAGCGCCGTCTCGCCCAGGCTGTCGGCGACGCGGCCGGCGGCGGCCTCGTCCAGATCGGCGACGATGACGCAGGCCCCTTCGGCGGCGAAGCGACGGGCGATGCCCTCGCCGAAGCCCGATCCCCCGCCGGTGACGACGGCGACTTTGTCAGACAAACGCATGAGCGGTTCCTCCCCGGCAATTCTCGATCCGAGATGCGTGCGGGCCGTTGGGCGCGCGGACTCCGTTCAACAGGGAACCGGCACCATCGGCCACATCGTGAACGCGGCGAAGAACGCATGATAGCGCGAAGCTGCCCGGTGGGGCAGTCGCCATCATCCGTACAATCATTTTGGAGAGACAGACGAGAGAATGGCGCGAGTGACGGGACTTGAACCCGCGGCCTCCGGCGTGACAGGCCGGCGCTCTAACCAACTGAGCTACACCCGCGCGATGGCTCCCGGTGCTGGACTCGAACCAGCGACAAGCGGATTAACAGTCCGCTGCTCTACCAACTGAGCTAACCGGGAACGGAGGCCCGCCTTATATGGCCGATGGCGAAAGCTGGCAAGCGGAAAAATGCAAAGCTCCGCATTTTTTCCGGACAGAGCCGGTTTTACGCCCCTGGCCTGTGACAGCGCATGCAAGCCGCAGCCATGGGTTGCCAACCCGCCGGCAGGCTCTTGACAGTTCACGACAACTCAGGCTTTTTCTCGTCCTCCCCTCCCCACCATTGCCGCAGGCCCCGATGTCCGAGGTCGTTCCCTTCGCCGCCGCCCGCGAGGCGCTGCTCGCGCGCCTGACCGAACAGCTGCCGCCTTCGTCGGAATGGGCGGGCCGGCTCATGCTGATGCCGGAGGGGCGCCGGGTGGAACCGATGCCGGCCGCCGCCGCGGTGGACTCGTTGCGCGCCTTCCGCGCCGGGCTGGGCGAGGCGATCGGCGCCGCCGCCTGCTCGGTCGGCGGGGTATGGGTCGGGCGGGAGGATTGCCTGGACTGGGACGGGCTGCTGGCGCCGCTGGCGGTCGCCGCCGCCTATGTGGTCGGCCGCACCCAGTCTGCCGGCGGTTTCGCCGCCGAACTGTTCCGCTGCAAGGATGCGTTGGCCGGTTGGGGTGTGCGCGGCCTGCGCGGCGAACCGGCGGTGGCCCGCGCCGCCGGCTATGCCGTGGTGTCGGTCAGCCGCCGACCCGACGACAACGAGATCGTGCTGGACCGGGTGATGGACACCTTCGCCTTCGTCATGCGCAGCCTGGGCGAACCGACGGTGGCGAGTGCCGACATGGACCGCCGGCTGGTCAAGCGGGCGGTGCCGCTGCGGCGCTGAGGGGCGGCACTGGGGACAGGGTTGGGGGACAGGGTTGGGGGACTAACTCACCCCCGGGCGCGCTCGATCTCAACGCCGACGCTGGCAGCGTCGGGGAAGACGTCAAGCTTTTCCACCCGCACCTTGGCCATCGTCACCCGCGCGTCGGCGAGGCAGCGCTCGGCGATGCGTTCGGCCAGCGTCTCCACCAGCGTGACGTGCCCCTGGGTGACCACGCCCTTGACGATGGCCGCCATGTCCTCGCCGGTGACGCCGGGGGCAATCACGTCGAGATCCAGGTTCAGGCGGATGCGCTGGGGCTTCAGCCGTTCATGGGCATAGACGCCGATCAGCGCGTCCATCACCAGATCGCGGACGAAACAACGGGTGGACAGCGCCGCCGGGGCCGAACGCGGCACCGGGGCGGTGACGGTGGCGAAGAGCTTGTTCATGGGCGACAGCCCTAACACGGCAACGCCACCGCTGCCAAGCAACCGTCCCCGCTGGCGCCCATGCCGGAGGGACAGGTCTGGGGTGGACTCAGTGCATTTCCGAGCGGATGCGCTCGCGCAGCACGTCGATCGGGCGCAGATCCTCGCCCTCCTCGTAATGCCAGAAGGTCCAGCCGTTGCAGGCCGGCAGGCCGGCCATCGCCGCCCCCACCTGGTGGATCGAGCCGCGATGGTCGCCGCGCGGGCCGGAGCCGATCAGCGTGCCGTCGGCGCGCACGCGGGCGGCCACGCGGCGGCGCTGGTCGAACAGGGTGGAGCCGGGGCGCAGCAGCCCACGCTCCACCACCCAGCCGAAGGGAATGCGCGGTGCGGCGCGCTCGGCGG
>NZ_BADK01000340.1 GCF_000333595.1 Azospirillum sp. B506 | reverse complement strand
TCAACAAAATTCCTGGCTGAATTTCTATGGCGCCATCTGTAACGCTCAGAAAGGCCCGGTAGATGCGTCCTACCGGATCGAGCTGAATGGACGGTTGCTGACCTCAGGCAGAAAAACGAATGAGTCGAGGATCTGTGCCACCGACGGAAACGACCTCTCGCAACTGACGGCTATCGCGACTCCTTTCAATATTCTTGAGAAGCCTCGCTGATGCGGGCTGCCAGATGGAGACAACCATGAACATTCATTTCCGGACCCACCGTTCCAAAGGGTCCGGCCGGTTTCCGTGGTGGCTTATCCTGGCCGCGTTCTGGCTGGCGACAGTCTTTCCGCAAGCGTCAGCCGTGGCCCAGGCGGCGCCGGCACCTCTGGTCTATTTCCTGCTCGACACCGCCCGACCCTCCGATGTCAAGTTGGGCGATCATCAAAACATCAAGGCGATCATGGCTTTGGCCAGCAAGGCCAACCCGGCGACCAAATTCTACATGCACCTGACCAACATCAAGATCACCTTCGACGGCTTCCTCGTCGATCCTGAGAACAAGAGAAAGCTCGAATTCATCCTCGACGGCTATCGCAACACCGATGCGGTGCGATCGGAGGCGAAGATGACGCGGAATATTTCCGAAGAGCTGTCGCTCATGTCCACGAACATTCTCCAGCTCAAGGGAAAGGGGCTCATCGATGGGCAGGCGCCGGTGTGGATAGTGGCGTTCCATGACATGGATCTGGTGGATCCGCCGCGGGCCGACAGCCGCTGTTGCGCGCTCACCGATGGCTGGCTGAGCGCTCCGCAATCGCCTTTCATCCGCAATTTTCTGTCCAAGGATAACGCGGTTCTGAAAGGGGCACGTTCCGTGGTGTTCCTATCCCATCCAGTCCCGCTGGCCGTCCGCCGCGCCAAGGAGCAATTCACCGCCCAGCTTTTCGACAAGGTCGGCGCCACGCTCCATTACCTTGGGTACAACTATGCCTACCCAACCGACGCGGTGGCCTTTACCGGAGCGCTGATGGAAGCCTTTTCCAACGGCCAGCTGTCCATTCTCAACCACGAGGGTCCACGCAACGCCACCGTTCTGCAGATGGTTGATGAGCATGGGAACATCTTCAATGTGGACCGCTACAACTGATCTGACCGCTGCGGGTCCCCTTGACGGGATCCCTTCAATGGCCTTCATGCCGGCCGTCAGGCCGCCCCGGAAGAAAACGCCCCCATGATGACCGCACGCTTCCTTCCGTCTCTGACGCTGCTTCTCGCCATCGCGGCCTACTCTTCCGGCATGACTGCGGTGGCCGAAACCCCTGCGCCATCCATAGCCCGCATCAATCCGGCGCCATGGCATGGTGAAGGCGCCCTGGCCCTGACCGATGCTGGAGAACCGGTTGCCATTGTCGCGCTGCGTCTGGGTGGCCTGACGAACGAGCAAACCGACCGGTTGGCGCGCGATGTCCTGGCCCAGGCCCCCGAACGGGGCACCCTTGCGCTGATCGACGCGGCCGATGGACAGCTGTTGCTGCTGGACCGGCGGAGGGAAATCGCCGCCCGACGCCTTGCCGTGTATCAAACGCTGCGCGCAGCGCACCAGCGGCGGCAGGAATCGATGGCGGTCAATCTGCCGCTCACGTTGCAGACCATGGCGGATCTGAGCCGCGTGCTGGCGCGGCACCGGCAAGAGCATGGATTACTA
>NZ_BADK01000341.1 GCF_000333595.1 Azospirillum sp. B506 | reverse complement strand
CTGCGCTTCGTACCTCCGAAGACGCCGCTCCCGGCTCGTTCATTCAGAGGGNNGNGGGTNAANNAAAGNCTGATGNAGNGCCCTGAAAGGGNCTCNNNNGGATCCGGCATCCTCAGCCGGGTGCATGGCACGGCGGTGGATATCGAGGAGAAGGTCCATCAGGCCGACACCGACATCGCAACCGGACAGGCGAGGATCCGGACCTTCGAGGAACGGCGGAAGGACCGCAACGCGGCGTTTGACCGCGCCCATCGCGAACAGGCGACAATAAAGCCGGTCACCGCCTATGCGGTCTGGGGATACCGCATGCTCATCCTCGGAACCCTGCTGACCGCGGTGATCACCGCCTATTTCTACCTGGACATGCAGGTCACGCTGCATGCCGCCAGCCAGAACATCACCATCGGCTCGACCGCCTCCGAAAGCGGCTACAAGACCAATCTGGATTACCTGAAGGCCAACCCGCTCGACCTGATTTGGGGGTTCGGAGTCATCATATTCATCATGGTGGGCAAGATCGTCAGTAAGGTGCATGAGCGGCTGGACCACCCGTCCTGGTTCTTCCTGCTCGTGTGCGCCGGCGCGATTGCCATCACCATCGGGACGGGTGTGCTGATGGCCCAGGTCGCCTCGACCCAAAGCGAACTCAGCATGATCAACGGCCAAATCGCCGCAACGCTGGCCGGCGACCGCGACAACCCCTTCGCCGCCCCCCTCGACTGCGCCATCGATGCGCAGAACCCCCGCTGCGTGAAGGCCCGCGCCCTGGAGGCGACCCTCGTGCCGCTGCGCGACACTCTGCGCGGCCTGACCTTCTGGATGCGGCTCTCCATCATCCTGTCGGAAATCCTGTTGGGCGCGGTGGCCTGGATGGTGGCCTCGGAGCACCACCAGAAGCATGGCATCGAGGAGGGCATGGTGCGGCGCAAGCAGGAAGGCATCGCCGAGGAGATCCGCCGTATCGACGAGGAAATCGCCAACGCCCGCCTGCAGGTGAGCGACGCCACCGAGGCTCGGGTGCATGGGCAGGTTCTCATCAACCGGCTGAACGCGGTGCAAAAGGGAGTGCTGGGGCAGGAGAGTGTGGAACGGATCTGTACCGACAAGCTGAACGAGCAGTTCCAGCGCGCCGACGCGATTCTGGCCGAGCTGGTTCACGGTTGGAAGATCGCCGACGCGGTTCCGCCGACGACGCCGTAAACCGGTGCCCGCCGCCGTCCCCCAGCCCGGACATCCCAACCGAGGAATACCTACGTGACCATTTCTCCTCCCGACGGCGTCCGGCGGTTCTTTACGGCGCTTGCCCTCGCCGCGTCCCTCGCTGCGCCTCGCGCGGCGGGGGCAGGCGGTTCGCCCAACGGGACGGCCGCGATCTTCCTGATCGATTTCGCAGGTCTGGCGTCTGCCGACCAATCCGCCGTGGGGGGTCTTTCGAACGATATCATTCAACGCCTCAAACCCGACGGCCTCGAAGTGCTGGCGGTGATCGACAGCCGCCACCCTGAACGTGGCCTGTTCTATGACCATGCCGTGCCAACGGCGCTGCGTCAGCTGCGCCAACATCTTGAAGGCCTCGTCCATCAGACGGCCGGCGATCAACCGCCTCTCAACGTGCCGCAGGCGCTCGACGCGGCTGGCGACGTGGCGGTGGCGATCCGCCATCGTGTGGCTCGGATTGACCTGTTCCTCATCGAATCCACACACCACCGTGCGCCGCCGCCGCAGGACTTCACCCAGGGCTACCCAAACGACGGCTTCCTGACACTCGCAGACAGCGATTTCTCCAACCTGACCCGCCGCGACCTCGCTCCCATGCGGGCGCATGTGATGGGCCGCGGAAACCCGGCGCTCTCCGCCCAGTATCAGCGCTTTTACCATTATCTGCTTGGCGATCTGTTCCACGCCGAACTGCGCAGCTTCGTCGTCGGCGCGCCGAACGAATTCGTTACCGATACGCTGCGCCCGATGACCTACGCGCCACCCGAACCGGTAACACGCAGTGTGGTGATCGCCCCCGAGATCAAGCCGCTATGTCCTGCTGATCCCGCTGTCCGGATCGAGAGGCTCGGAAACGCGGGGATCCGGGTTCACATCGCCGATCCTGGACGGCGCAACGCGGCCCTCAACATCCGGCTGGAAAACGGAAGCGACAGCCAACGTAACCTTCTGCGACTCGACGAGAACGGCAATGGCGCGGTCGACCTGATTCCGCGTCCAGGGAAGAGCCGCCTGTTTGTGGCGACTTGCCGAGATGCCGATCAGGAGGTGGATGTTCCGGAAATTCCGGTGGTCGTCGATCGGATCAAGGTCGACATCCTGAACGGTACATGCGTGCTGCGCG
>NZ_BADK01000342.1 GCF_000333595.1 Azospirillum sp. B506 | reverse complement strand
CCCAGCCGGTGGCCGCTTTCACCTGGTCCACCGTCACGCCGGGATTGATGCTGGTCAGGGTCAGTTCCTTCGTCACCGGGTCGGGTGTGAGGATGCCGAGGTCGGTGATGACCGCGGTCGGCCCGGCACCAGGGATGCCCGCCTTGGCCCGTGCGTCCCCGCCATCGAGATATCCCGCCGAGGTGACGAGGGGCAGCTTGGCGACGAAAGCCTTCGGGCTCTGCTTGAGGACGATGAACACCTCCTTGGCCTGGGAGGCGATCTCCGGCGCGCCGCCGGCACCGGGCAGCCGCACCTTGGGCGCGTCATAGGGGCCGATGATCGTGGTGTTGATGTTGGCGAAGCGGTCGACCTGGGCGGCCCCGAGGAAGCCGACGTCGATCCGTCCGCCCTGCAGCCAGTAGCGGAAGATCTCCGGTGTGCCGACCACGGTGTCGGCGGTCAGCGCGAGGTCGCCGTCGCCGATCGACAGCGGCAGCACCGTCGGCTTGGCGCCGATGGGGCCGGATTCATAGATCAGCACCACCTCGGGCGCATGGGTCAGCCGGGCGAGGTTGGCGGCGGTGGAGGGCAGGCCGATGCCGACGAAACAGACGGTGCCGTCCTTCAGCAGGCGGCTGGCCGCCACCGTCATGATCTCGGTCGCGGTGAAGTCGAGGGTTTCGCCATTGGTCTGGGGGGCGCTCATCACGCAACCTCCTTCATGCTTTCGGCCAGCACGCGGCGGAAGCCGGCGAAATCGTCGGTGTCCAGCACATGGCGCTGCATCCAGGCGCGGAAGCCGTCGCGCGAGCGGGCGATGGGGTCCCAGGCCTTGTAGAAGCGGTTGTCGCGCTCCGAATAGCCCTGGGCATAGGACGGATAGGCGCCGCCGGGGACGGGGCAGACGGCGGAGAGCGCCCAGCTCGGCAGCACGCAGGCGTTGGGCGGCGCCTCCAGATCGTCGACGATCTCCTCCACCGTGACGATGGAGCGCTTGGCGGCCAGCACCGCCTCCTTCTGGACGCCGAGGATGCCCCAGAGCAGGACATTGCCGCGTCGGTCGGCCTTCTGGGCGTGGATCACCGTCACGTCGGGGCGGACCGACGGGATGGCGGCCAGCTTTTCGCCGGTGAAGGGGCACTCGACGAAGCGGATGTTCGGATTGACCTTCGGCAGGTCGGAGCCGGTGTAGCCGCGCAGCAGGGCGAAGGGCAGGTTGGAGGCGCCGGCGACATAGGCGTTCGCCATGCCGGCGTGGCTGTGCTCCTCGATCTCCAGACGGTGCGGCCAGCCCTGTTCGACCGCATCGCGGAAGCGGTGGAGGGAACCGACGCCGGGATTGCCGCCCCAGGAGAAGATCAGCTTCGTGGCGCAACCCATGCCGATCAGCTGGTCGTAGATCAGGTCCGGCGTCATGCGCACCAGGGTCAGGTCGCGCCGGCCCTGCCGGATGATCTCGTGCCCGGCGGCATGGGGAATCAGGTGGGTGAAGCCTTCCAGGGCGACTGTGTCGCCATCGTGCACGAGGCTCGCCACCGCGTCGCGCAGGGGCGTGATCTTCGCCATATGACCTCCCGTTTGTGCGAAAAGCGCACAATAAATCCTCTTTGCGCACAGATTGGCGGGGCGAACGATCAATTGTCAAGGGCGAAAAATAGATCATACGGGCGATAATCGACCATATTGCAGCGCAGCAAGAGATCTGTGCGGGATGGAAGGAGGTGAAGAATCAGGAAAATGTGCCAGAGCAACCGGTTAGCAGAAGCTCTCGTTTCGTGCGATTATAGAACATTAAATCAAGTATCGCACTTGACGGTTGGCCTGTCCCTCAGTACGGTTGACGGAACAGTCAATGACCGGGAGCCAATGCCTGGACGCAGGAGCCCCGGCGCCAGCCTATGGTCACATATGGGAGGAACA
>NZ_BADK01000343.1 GCF_000333595.1 Azospirillum sp. B506 | reverse complement strand
GGCTTCGACTTCGCCGAGGCGGTCCGCCACGGCAGCCGCTGGCAGAGCGTGCCGATGGTGGCGCTGTCCAGCCACGCCAGCGCCCGTGACCTCGACCGCGGCCGGATCGCCGGTTTCAACGACTATGTCGCCAAGTTCGACCGTGACGCGCTGCTCTTCGCGCTGCAGCAGACGCTGACCGACCAGAAAGGTGCCGCATGAGCAACGCCAAGCTGCCGTCCACCGTCAGGAAGTCGAAGGGCGACGATCTCGTCGTCTCCGGCAACCAGGACTATGTGACCATGACGATCGCCGACCAGATGTTCGGCATCCCGGTCCTTCAGGTGCAGGACGTGCTGGGCCATCAGCGGATCACCCGTATCCCGCTGGCCCCGCCGGAGGTCGCCGGATCGCTGAACCTGCGCGGCCGCATCGTCACCGCCATCGACGTCCGCCTGCGGCTCGGCCTGACCGGCCGGCCGAAGGACAAGCCCGGCATGTCGATCGTCGTCGACCTGCGCGGCGAGCTGTACAGCCTGATGGTCGACTCGGTCGGTGAGGTGCTGAGCCTGACCAAGGAGGACTTCGAGCGCAACCCGGCGACGCTGGATCCGCGCTGGCGCGAGGTCTCGACCGGAATTTACCGGCTGAATGGCCAGTTGATGGTTGTGCTTGACGTCCCGCGTCTGCTCAACTTCACAACAATCGAGACGGCCTGACGGTTTCCGGCGCCCTGCCCCCCCGGGGGGCGGGCGCCGGTCCGGCCAGCCGGCTTACGCCGACGAACAGATGACCTGGGGCCTTGCCGCAATGAAATCCTGCCTGGTGGTCGATGACAGCCGCGTGGTCCGCAAGGTCGCACGCAAGATCCTGGAAGAGCTGAACTTCGCCTGCTCAGAGGCGGAAGACGGCAAGCAGGCGATGGAGGCCTGCGCGGCGCAGATGCCCGACGCCATCCTGCTGGACTGGAACATGCCGGTGATGACCGGGATCGAGTTCCTGCGCCGGCTGCGCAAGATGAGCGGGGGCGATCAGCCCAAGGTGGTGTTCTGCACCACCGAGAACGACCTCGCCCACATTCAGGAAGCGCTGTCGGCCGGGGCCAACGAATACATCATGAAGCCCTTCGACAGCGACATCATCCAGACCAAGTTCGCGCAGGTCGGTCTTCTCTGACCCCGGACGGGGGAACAGGAGACGCCGCGTTGAACCAGTCGAGTTGAAAGGCGAATCGCCGTTATGTCGGACAGTTTTGGCAGGGGACCCCTCACCACCGCGCGACCGGCCAACCCGGATCCCGTCCGGGTCATGGTGGTGGACGACTCCGCCGTCATCCGCGGTTTGCTGACCCGCGCGCTGGAGGGGGACCCGGACATCCGCGTCGTCACCTCCGTCGGCGACGGCCAGATGGCGGTCAATTCGCTGCAGCGCAATTCCATCGATGTCATCGTGCTCGACATCGAGATGCCGGTGATGGACGGGCTGACCGCCATCCCGAAGCTGCTGGCGGTAGCGCCGCAGGTTAAGATCATCATGGCCTCGACGCTGACGCTGCGCGGGGCCGACGTGTCGATCCGCTGCCTGTCGGCCGGTGCGGCCGACTATATCCCCAAGCCGACCTCCACCCGCGAGATCGGCGGGGCGGAGGACTTCAAGCGCGAGCTGGTCGCCAAGGTCAAGGCGCTGGGCGCCGCGGCCAAGCGCGCCGGATCGCGCTCGCGCGGGGAAATCCGGCCGCTGACCCCGGCGGCCCCGCTGGGGCTGAAGCGCGAGGTCGGCCCGATCGTCACCCGCCCGGCGCCGGCCGGCGCCATCGCGACCAAGCCGGACGTGATCGCCATCGGCAGCTCCACCGGCGGCCCGCAGGCCCTGTTCGAGGTGCTGTCGCACCTGAAGGCCGGCGTCAGCCAGCCGATCCTGATCACCCAGCACATGCCGGCGACCTTCACCACCATCCTGGCCGAGCACATCACCCGCCAGTGCGGGATCGACGCGCGCGAAGCCAAGGACGGCGAGCCGATCGTGCAGAACCGCTGCTACATCGCGCCCGGCGACTTCCACATGCTGGTGACGCAACGGGCCGGAGCCAACGTGATCGCATTGAGCAAGGATCCGCCCGAGAATTTCTGCCGCCCGGCGGTCGATCCGATGATGCGATCGATCCTGAAGGCCTTCGGCGGCCGCAAGATCCTGGCCTGCATCCTGACCGGCATGGGGCAGGACGGGTTGAAGGGCTGCACCGACGTGGTCAATGGCGGCGGCACCCTGATCGCCCAGGACGAGGCGTCGAGCGTGGTCTGGGGCATGCCCGGTGCCGTGGCGCAAGCCGGCATCTGCAACGCCATCCTGCCGCTCAAGGAAATCGGTCCCCATATCCGCAAGCTCGCTTCGAGGGCAGCATGAGAGTCGAAGATTTCGACATGTTCTCCACGCTGCTCAAGCAGCGTTCCGGCCTGGTCCTCACCCGCGACAAGGCGTACCTGCTCGAATCCCGGCTGATGCCGGTGGCGCGCAAGTGGAACATGAAGGGGCTGGAGGAGCTGGCGACCACCGTCCGAACCCGCCGGGACGAGGCGCTGCTGCGCGACATCACGGAAGCGATGACGACCAACGAGTCGTCCTTCTTCCGCGACCAGAAGCCCTTCGACCAGTTCAAGCAGCTGGTGCTGCCGAAGCTGATGGAGGCGCGGGCGGCCAAGCGCAGCTTGCGCATCTGGTCGGCGGCCTGTTCGTCCGGTCAGGAAGCCTATTCGCTGTCGATGCTCCTGAACGAGGACGCGGCGAAGCTGGCCGGCTGGCGCATCGAGATCGTCGGCACCGACATCTCGGCGGAAATGGTGGAGCGGGCGAAGGCCGGCGTCTACACCCAGTTCGAGGTACAGCGCGGCCTGCCGATCACCATGCTGGTGAAGCATTTCAAGCAGAACGGCGACAAGTGGCAGATCAGCCAGCAGTTGCGCCAGATGGTGTCGTTCCGCGAATGGAACCTGCTGGGCGACCTGTCGGCGCTGGGCCAGTTCGACATCGTCTTCTGCCGGAACGTGCTGATCTATTTCGACCAGCCGACCAAGGCGAAGGTCCTGGAGTCGATTGCCCGCCAGATGCCGCAGGACGGCGTGCTGTATCTGGGCGGCGCGGAAACGGTTCTGGGCATCACCGACAGGTTCAAGCCGGTGGAGGGGCAGCGCGGTCTCTACAGCCTGGGCGGCTTCTCCGCCGCCGGCGCCAAGGTGGCGTGAAGCCTGCGATCCTCGCTTTGACGGACGTCATCCCCGCGAAGGCGGGGATCCAGGCTTTCGGCTCAAGCGCTTAAAATGGCTGGATCCCCGCCTTCGCGGGGATGATGTCCAGCCGGGGAAAGCGCCGGCTCTCAGGCCGATGGCGTGATCGACTTGATCGGGCCGCGCGGGTTGCCGGACATCTCGGCTATCTTGCGGTCCTGTGCCTCGATGAAAGCGCGGATGGAATTCTCACGGTCGAACTGGTCGATGTCGGAGGTCGGCACCTTGCGGTTCGAGGTGCGCGCACCGTCCTGGTAGATCACATCGAAAAGCGCGAAGGCGTTTTCGACGGGCTGTTTCTTCTGACGGGCCATGGCCTGTCCTCCATATGGTCGCGGCCGGCCGTGCTTGCGGTCGTCCGGTCAGGCGTTGTTGGTATCGGTCTTGGTCTCGGCGTCGCTGTCGGTCGTCAGGGCGTCGTCCTGCGTCTCCGTCCCATCCGGGTCGCCGGCGCGGCGGGCTGCGGCCCCTTCCTCGCGGCGCTGCAGCTTTTCCTGCTTCTTCTGTTCCTTGGCCCGGTTGCGCTCGGCCCGCTGCTGGTTGTAGTTCGGTTTGAAAGCCATAGCGGATCTCCTCTGGGCACAGCCCTGCGTTTGGGGAACAGGGACATAGTCAACACGGAAAAAGGGCACCGGTTTCCCGATGCCCCCTTTTCCGCAGGTCGGCGGTCAGGCGGTCAGACCGCCTTCAGATTTTCCGCCGAGGTCTTGCCACGCTTCGGATCGCGCTGTTCCTCGTAGGAAATTTTCTGGCCATCGACCAGGCTGCGCAGCCCGGCGCGTTCGACAGCGGAGATGTGAACGAACACATCCGGGCCGCCGCTTTCCGGCTGAATGAAACCGAAGCCCTTGGTGCTGTTGAACCATTTGACGGTGCCGACGGGCATGTCTGTCTCCCATAACGCAAAGGGCGCCACACCACCGGTGCGGCGCATCAGACTGGGTGTGGGATTGGCGGCCCCCATAAGCTCGCGAACGCATGCTCGCAACGGCGAAAAAAGGGGGGCTGAGCGTGGGGGCAGTTGAACGCCCCGCAGTCCGAAGCAGAATGACCCTTCAGACATGGGAACGCCCGGTCCCGCTTTCAAGAAGAAAGACGGCCGGGCGTTCGATGGAGGCGAAAAGAAAAGCTGAAGCGGCGTCGCTGGCCGGTATCGTGCCGGCCGGCGACGGTTCAGCCGGCGGCCTGCTGCTGCGGCACGCGCGGCGGCGGCGGCGGATTGCCTTCGGCAATCTCCTCCTGCGGGTCGCGCAGCACATATCCACGGCCCCACACCGTTTCGATGTAGTTGTCGCCCTGGGTCGCGGCGGCCAGCTTCTTGCGCAGCTTGCAGACAAAGACGTCGATGATCTTCAGTTCCGGCTCGTCCATCCCGCCATAGAGATGGTTCAGGAACATTTCCTTGGTCAGCGTCGTGCCCTTGCGCAGGCTCAACAACTCCAGGATGCCGTATTCCTTGCCGGTCAGGTGCAGCGGCGACTGGTCGACCTCCACCGTGCGGGTGTCGAGGTTGACGGTCAGGCGGCCGGTGCGGATGATGCTGTCGGAATGGCCCTTCGACCGGCGGACGATGGCCTGGATGCGGGCGATCAGCTCGCGCTTGTCGAACGGCTTGGTCAGGTAATCGTCGGCGCCGAACCCCAGGCCCTTGATCTTGTTGTCCATCTCGGTCAGGCCGGACAGGATCAGGATCGGGGTGGTCACACGCGCGGCGCGCAGGCGGCGCAGAACCTCGTACCCGTCGATGTCCGGCAACATCAGGTCGAGAATGATGATGTCGTAGTCATAGAGCTTGCCGATCTCCAGCCCGTCTTCACCCAGGTCGGTAGAGTCGACGATGAATCCTTCCGTGTTCAGCATCAATTCAATGCTTTTGGCGACGGAGGAATCGTCTTCAACCAGCAGAACCCTCATGGCGATATCCCGACGTTTGATGGCGCGCTTTCGCTACCCGACCCCGAAAATGGCCCCCGATCCTTCATGATCGATTTCAACCACTCCGTTTACACAAGTTAACAGACGATTCAGCTTAACGCCAGTGCCAAGCGCTTACACAACGTTAATCCTTCCGCCGCAAGATGCGATCATGGTGGTTAACGTCGCCTCCGTCCACAGACCTACCCCTTAATAGGAGCGCGTCCCGTCTTTGGGACGACGGTATCCCAGTCATGCCGTTCGACATCGATCAGTTGATCCGCGACATCGACGAGATTCCCGACCGCAGCCGCTATGGCCGCGTCACCGCCGTGTCCGGCCTGATGGTCGAGGTCGGCGGGATCGAAAAGGAACTGTCGGTCGGCGGCCGCTGCATCGTCGAGACGCGCGACCGCCGCCAGGTCCCCTGCGAGGTGGTGGGCTTTCGCCAGGGCCGGGCGCTCGCCATGCCCTTTGGCGCGCTGGACGGCGTCGGGCTGGGCTGCCGGGCGCTGGTGGCGGGCGATCAGGCGCAGATCTTTCCGACCGATGCCTGGCTGGGCCGCGTCGTCAACGCGTTGGGCGAGCCGGTGGACGGCAAGGGGCCGCTGCCCAAGGGGCCGCATGGCACGCCGATCCGCAACACCCCGCCCAACGCCCACTCGCGCGCCCGGGTGGGAGGAAAGCTGGACCTCGGCATCCGCGCCATCAACGCCTTCCTCACCTGCTGCCGCGGCCAGCGTATGGGCATCTTCGCCGGATCGGGCGTCGGCAAATCGTCGGTCATGTCGATGCTGGCCCGCTTCTCCGCCGCCGAGGTCGCGGTGATCGGCCTGATCGGCGAGCGCGGCCGCGAGCTGCAGGAATTCATCACCGAGGATCTGGGCGAGGAGGGTCTGGCCCGCAGCGTCGTCGTCTGCGCCACCTCCGACGAGGCGCCGCTGATGCGCAAGCAGGCCGCCTACATGACTTTGGCGGTGGCCGAGCATTTCCGCGACCAGGGCCGCGACGTGCTGTGCATGATGGACAGCGTCACCCGCTTCGCCATGGCCCAGCGCGAGATCGGCCTGTCGGCCGGCGAGCCGCCGACGACCAAGGGCTATCCGCCCACCGTCTTCGCCGAACTGCCGCGCCTGCTGGAACGCGCCGGGCCGGGGGTGGTCGGGTCGGGCAGCATCACCGGCCTGTTCACCGTGCTGGTCGACGGCGACGACCACAACGAACCCATCGCCGACGCCGTGCGCGGCATCCTGGACGGCCACATCGTGATGGAGCGCCAGATCGGCGAGCGCGGGCGCTATCCCGCCATCAACATCCTGCGCAGCGTGTCGCGCACCATGCCCGGCTGCAACACGCCGAACGAGAACGAGCTGGTCGGTCATGCCCGGCGCCTGCTGTCGTCCTACGACAACATGGCGGAGATGATCCGGCTGGGCGCCTACCGCCGTGGCTCCGACCCGCAGGTGGACGAGGCGATCCATTTCCAGCCGGCGCTGGAAGCCTTCCTGAAGCAGGGCAAGCGCGAGGCCACCGATCTGGAGACCAGCTATGCCATGCTCGCTGAAATCTTTGGGGTGCAGTGGCCGCAATGAGCCTGAAGACGATCATCCGCCTGCAGAAGCTGCAACTGGACGAGAAGCGTCGCGTCCTGGCGGAACTCCACACGCTGGCCGACCGGCTGCGCAACGAGATCGAGAAGGTGAAGCAGGAGATCGTCCACGAGCAGGAAACCGTGCGTGACGACTTCTCCGTCTCCTTCACCTATTCCAACTTCGCCCAGGCGGCGATGGAGCGCGGCCGCAAGCTCGGCCAGTCGCTGGGGCAGGTGGAGGCGCAGATCGAGATCGCCACCGACGACATGGCCGAAGCCTTCCAGGAGCTGAAACGCTACGAACTGGCGGAGGAGGAGCGGCAGAAGCGCGAACGCGACAAGCAGAAGCGCAAGGACGCCGCGATGCTGGACGAAACCGCGCTGGTGGGGTTCCGGCGCCGCCAGGCGGAGGAAGAGGCGGCCGGGGGCTGAGGCCGTCCTGCTCCCGTCCGCCCGGTCCGCGCTTTCAGCAGTCGAAGAACACGGTCTCCCCATCGCCCTGGATGCGGATGTCGAAGCGGTAGACCACCCCGCCCGGCACCTCGGCGCGTTTGGCGATCAGGGTGTCGCGGCGGTCGGCCGGGACGCCCGACAGCACCGGGTCGGCCGCGTTCGCTGCCGCCTCGTCGGAGAAATGCAGGCGGGTGAAGGCATGGCTCAGCATGCCGCGGGCGAACACCGTCACCGCGATGTGCGGGGCGTGGCCGGGGTCGCAGGCGCCGGGCTTCACCGTGTCGAAGAAATAATAGCCATCGTCGTTGGTGCCGCAGCGGCCGAAGCCGGCCGCGCCGGGCGCGTGCCTGCCGTCGGCGCCGGCCTGCCAGATCTCGACCACGCAGTCGCGGATCGGGGCACCCGCGCCGTCATACACCACGCCTTCGATGCGGATGTGTTCGCCCGGCATGTCGCGGGTCGCCAGCCGGTTGGTCGCCAGCGGGCGGCGGCCATAAAGTTCCGGTGTCCAGGCATAGGCGAAATACGGGCCGACGGTCTGGGACGGAGTCTGTTTCAGCAACTGGCTCATGGGGGTCAGCCCTCCATCGGCGTGGCGTGGCGTCCGCGCAGGACGATGTCGAATTCATAGCCGAGCGCCCACACCGGCTCGGTCACGTCGATGGAGAAGCGGGAGACCAGCAGTTCGCGGGCGCCCTCCGGCACCCCGTTGTAGATGGGGTCGAGCGGCAGCAGCGGATCGCCCGGGAAATACATCTGGGTGACCAGACGGGTCAGGAAGGACGGTCCGAACAGCGAGAAATGGATGTGGGCCGGGCGCCACGCATTGTGGTGGTTGCCCCAGGGATAGGCGCCGGGCTTGATCGTGGTGAAGCGGTAGCGGCCTTCGGCATCGGTGATGCAGCGGCCGGCGCCGAAGAAGTTGGGGTCGAGCGGCGCGTCATGCTGGTCCCAGCGGTGGACATAGCGGCCGCAGGCGTTGGCCTGCCAGATCTCCAGCAGCGTGTGCGGCACCGGCCGGCCGTCTTCGTCCAGCACGCGGCCGGTGACGATCATGCGCTCGCCGATCGGCTCGCCGTTGACGCGGCCGTTCTTGGTCAGGTCGTGGTCGAGCGGATCGAGGCTGTCATGGCCGAACACCGGGCCGGTGCGCACCGACAGCCCCTGCTTCATCGGAATCAGCGGCTTGGACGGCGAACGCAGCACTGTCGATTTGTAGAGCGGCGACAAATAGGGCGGGTGTTGCGCCCAGTCGCGGGGGCGGAAATCGCCCTCCGGCTGGTGAACGGCTGTGTCCATCTCGGGAGTCCTCCTTGGCGGCGGTCAGTTGTGCTGACGCTGTTGGGGGTTGTGGCCGGGTGTGTTTTTGTGATCGTCCAGCACGCGGTCGATGAAATGCGCCACGGACCCGGTGTAGCGGAGCGGGTCGAACAGGCGGTCGAGCGCCTCGGCACCCAGCGCCTGCATCACGTCCTCGTCCTCCGCCAGCACGTCGCGCAGCGGGCGGGTGGCCTCCACGGCGCGGCGGCTGGCCTCGGCGACGCGGGAATGGGCGGCCATGCGGCCCATGCGGTCGCCCAGCGCCATCGTCACCGCCTCCGCCAGGATCAGGCCGCGGGTCAGGTCGAGGTTGGCGCGCATGCGCTCGGCATCAACGGTCAGGCCGGCGACGGTCTCGCGGGCATGGCGGGCGGCACCGGCGACGAGGCGGCAGAGGTCGGGAAGGGCCTGCCACTCGGCATGCCAGCCGCCGAGACCGCGTTCATGCTCCTGCACCTGTGCCGCCAGCAGGCCGCCGACCAGGGCCGGGGCGCGGATGGCGGTGGAGAGCAGCACGGCGCAGGCTACCGGGTTGCGCTTGTGCGGCATGGTGGAGGAGCCGCCGCGGCCGGGGGCGCTCGGTTCGAAGGCTTCGGCGACCTCCATCTGCATCATCAGCGAGATGTCGCGGCCGAGCGTGCCGAGCGTGCCGGCGAGGATGCCCAGCGCGGCAGCCAGTTCGGTGATGCGGTCGCGGCTGGCGTGCCAGGGCAGGGCGGGCAGGGAAAGGTCCAGCTCGCGGGCCAGGGCCACCGCCACCGCCGGGCCGGCGTCGCCCAGTGCCGCCAGCGTGCCGGCGGCACCGCCGAACTGCAGGGCAAGGCGGGCACGGGCGGCGGCGATGCGCTGGCGGTCGCGGCCGAGCGCATCGAGCCAGCCGGCGGCCTTCAGGCCGAAAGTCGTTGGCAGGGCGTGCTGAAGCCAGGTGCGGGCGACCATCGGTGTCGCGCGGTGGCGGTCGGCGAGATCGGCGAGGCCGTCGGCGAGCGCCGCCAGATCGGCATCCAGCCCGTCGAGGAAGCGGCACAATTGCAGCATCAGGCCGCTGTCCATCGCGTCCTGGCTGGTGGCGCCCCAATGGACGTAGCGCGATGCCTCTTCGTCGGCGGCCTTCACCGTGCGGGTCAGGTGCTTGACCATCGGGATGGCGGTGTTGCCGGCCAGCGCCGCCTCCGCCCCCAGCACGCTAAGGTCGTAAAGCTCGGCCTTGCAGGCCGCCTCGATGGCCGGGACGACAGGGGCGGGGATGACGCCGACCGCCGCCTCCGCCCGCGCTAGCGCCGCCTCGAACGCCAGCATGGCTTGCAGCCTTGCCGTGGGCGAAAAGGCATCGGCCGCCGCGTCGCTGGTGAAGAGCGGGTCGAGGAGCGGGTCTGGCAGAGGGTCGGGATGGCGGTCGGCGGTCATGCCTGTTTCGCGTCCTCTTCGTCCATCTCGGCATAGACGGCGCGGGCCAGGGCTATCGCGTGGTTGGCGGCGGGGACGCCGGCATAGACGGCGGCCTGCATCAGGATTTCCTTCACCTCGTCGCGGGTGACGCCGGTGTTGCGGGTGGCGCGGATGTGCAGCTTCAGCTCGCCGTCCTTGCCCAGCGCCGCCAGCATGCCGATGGTCAGCATGCTGCGGGTCCGGATGTCCAGCCCCGGCCGGGTCCAGATCTGGCCCCAGGCGGTCTTGGTGATGAATTCCTGGAAATCGTTGTCGAAGCCGGTGGCGCGCTCCAGCGAGCGGTCGACATGGGCGTCGCCGAGGACCGAACGGCGCACCGCCATGCCGCGGTCGTACAGATCCTTATCCTTCATCTCTGGGTCGTTCATGGCAGGTCCCTCAGGAAGCAGTCGATCAGGGCGGCCAGTTCCGCCGGCTTCTCGACGCCGGGGATGTGGGCGGCGCCGGGCAGCAGCTCGAACCGGGCGCCGGGGATGCCGGCCGCCAGTTCACGGGCGGAGTCGGGCGGGGTGGCGACGTCCTCCGTGCCGCAGATCACCAGGGTGGGGGCCGTGATGGCGGCGTTGGCGGCGCGCAGGTCGGCGTCGCGGATCGCCATGGAGCAGCCGACATACCCGTCCTCGGTGGTGCGGGCGACCATGGCGGTGTAGCCGCGGATCTGGTCGGGGCGGCTGTCGCGGAACCCTTGCGTGAACCAGCGGGCCATCACCCCCTCGGAAATGGCGGCCATGCCGCGGGCGCGGATGGAGACGATACGGTCGGCCCAGACCGATGGTGGGCCGATGACGCCGGCGGTATCGCATAGGATCAGGCCATGCACGCGGTCCGGCGTCTTGACCGCGAGGCGCTGGGCCATCATGCCGCCGATGGACAGGCCGCAGACATGGGCGCGCGCGATGCCGAGCGTGTCGAGCAGGCCGGCGGCATCGTCGGCCAGCACGTCCATGCTGTAGCCGGAGGTTTCCGTTATCGGCGTCACCTGGGTCAGGCCGTGCCCGCGCATGTCGTAACGCAGGATGCGGTAACGCTGCGACAGGTGCGGCACCACGGCGTCCCAGATGTGGAAATTGGTGCCGATGGAGTTGGCGAACAGCAGCACCGGCGCGTCGGCCGGGCCGCTCAGGTCGTAGTGCTGGGTGATGCCGGCGGCTTCGATGAAGGGCATTGGGTCTGCCTTCGCTTGTTGTGGTGCGGGCGCGGTTGGCACCCGACGCTACACCCGCTCGATCATCACCGCGATCCCCTGTCCGACGCCGATGCACATGGTGCAGAGCGCGGTCCGGCCGCCGGACTGTTCGAGCTGGTGGAGCGCGGTGGTCGCCAGACGGGCGCCGCTCATGCCCAGCGGGTGGCCGAGCGCGATGCCGCCGCCGTTCGGGTTCACATGGGCGGCATCGTCGGGCAGGCCAAGCTCGCGCAGGACGGCCAGCGCCTGGGCGGCGAACGCCTCGTTCAATTCGATCAGGTCGATCTCGCCGATGCCGCGGCCGAGCCGCTCCAGCAGCTTGCGGGTGGCGGGGACCGGGCCGATGCCCATGACGCGCGGCGGCACGCCGGCGGTGGCGCCGCCGAGGATGCGGGCGCGCGGGGTCAGGCCGTAACGCTTCACCGCCGCTTCCGACGCGATCAGCAGCGCGGCGGCGCCGTCATTGACGCCCGAGGCGTTGCCGGCGGTGACGGTGCCGCCGGGACGGACGATGGGCTTCAGCGCCGACAGCGCCTCGATGGTGGTGGCGCGGGGATGCTCGTCGGTGGTCACCACCGTCTCACCCTTGCGGGTCCTGATGGTGACGGGGACGATCTCGCGGGCGAGGCTGCCATCGGCGATGGCGCGGGCGGCGCGCTCCTGGCTGCGCAGGGCGAAGGCGTCCTGGTCGGCGCGGCCGATCTTCCAGTCGTCGGCGACATTCTCCGCCGTCTCCGGCATCGAATCGACGCCATAGGCCGCCTTCATCGCCGGGTTGACGAAGCGCCAGCCGATGGTGGTGTCGAAGATCTCGGCGGACCGTGAGAAGGGAGCGTCGGCCTTGCCCATCACGAAGGGGGCGCGGCTCATGCTCTCCACCCCGCCGGCGATCAGCAGCTCGGCCTCGCCCGCCTTGATGGCGCGGGCGGCGGTGGCGAGCGCGTCGAGGCCGGAGCCGCAGAGCCGGTTCATCGTCGTGCCCGGCACCGCGTCGGGCAGGCCCGCCAGCAGCGCCGACATGCGGGCGACGTTGCGGTTGTCCTCGCCGGCCTGATTGGCGCAGCCATAGATGACGTCGTCCACCGCCGCCCAGTCGACCGAGGGGTTGCGCTGCATCAGCGCGCGGATCGGCACGGCGCCGAGATCGTCGGCGCGCACCGACGACAGGGATCCCGCATAGCGGCCGATGGGGGTGCGGATGGCGTCGCAGATGTAGGCGTCACGCATGGTCTTATCCCTCTCCACCGACTTGCCCATGGGCGGCCGCGGTGCGGGCGTGCAGGTCGCGCAAGGCG
>NZ_BADK01000344.1 GCF_000333595.1 Azospirillum sp. B506 | reverse complement strand
CAGGCAGTGCCCGGCATCATTGCTGAGATGCGCACCATCGGGGATGCCGCTGATGGTGATCGTCAGCGCCTCGGACCCGTCGGTGTCGGTCAGCGCCGGAGTGATCGTCAGCGCAATGGCGGTGTCCTCATCGCCCCGGGCGGCCGAAACCGACAGGGTCGGCGTGTCGGTCACCGGATCGACCGTCACATGCAGCGTCTGCGTCGTCGCCGCCACCGCCGCACTGCCGTCCTTGGCCGTCGCCGTCACAGTCAGATCGAAGTCCACGTCGCTGTTCAACGGCGGCGTGATCTTCAAGCCGGCAAGTTGCGCCGGTGTGAGGGTGACCGAGCCGTTGCTGATCGTCAGGGCAGTGCCGGCATCATTGCTGAGATGCGCACCGTCGGGGATGCCGCTGATGGTGATCGTCAGCGCTTCGGACCCGTCGGTGTCGGTCAGCGCCGGGGTGATCGTCAGCGCAATGGCGGTGTCCTCATCGCCCCGCGCGGCTGAAACCGTCAGGGTCGGCGTGTCGGTCACCGGATCGACCGTCACATGCAGCGTCTGCGTCGTCGTCGCAACCGCCGCACTGCCGTCCTTGGCCGTCGCCGTCACGGTCAGATCGAAGTCCACGTCGCTGTTCAACGGCGGCGTGATCTTCAAGCCGGCAAGCTGCGCCGGTGTGAGGGTGACCGAGCCGTTGCTGATCATCAGGGCAGTGCCGGCATCATTGCTGAGATGCGCACCGTCGGGGATGCCGTTGATGGTGATCGTCAGCGCCTCGGACCCGTCGGTGTCGGTCAGCGCCGGGGTGATCGTCAGCGCAATGGCGGTGTCTTCATCCCCTCGCGCGGCCGAAACCGCCAGCGTCGGCGTGTCCGACACCGGATCGACCGTAACCACCAGTGATTCGCTGACGCTGACCGGAGCGGCACTGCCGTCCTTGGCCGTCGCCGTTACGGTCAAAGTGAAATCATCGTCGCTGTTCAGCGGCGGCGTGATCTTCAGACCGGCAAGCTGCGCCGGTGTGAGGGTGACCGAGCCGTTGCTGATCGTCAGGGCAGTGCCGGCATCATTGCTGAGATGCGCACCGTCGGGGATGCCGCTGATGGTGATCGTCAGCGCCTCCGACCCGTCGGTGTCGGTCAGCGCCGGGGTGATCGTCAGCGCAATGGCGGTGTCCTCGTCACCCCGCGCGCCCGAAACCGCCAGGGTCGGTGTGTCCGACACCGGATCGACCGT
>NZ_BADK01000345.1 GCF_000333595.1 Azospirillum sp. B506 | reverse complement strand
CCCAGGATGGTGTCGTGCCGGCGCCCCCCGACAGCGTGTCGTTGCCGGCAGTGCCTGTCAGCGTCTCGTTCTGTCCGACCGCCAGGTCGTAGGAGACCGGCGTGACGGAGACCGTCGGCTTGTCGGCCACGGCGATGACGGTGACGGCCAGC
The DNA here is from genome assembly GCF_000333595.1 of Azospirillum sp. B506. GTDB lineage: Bacteria > Pseudomonadota > Alphaproteobacteria > Azospirillales > Azospirillaceae > Azospirillum. The sequence continues at coordinate 1,372 of NZ_BADK01000345.1, read as the reverse complement.
GTCGCCTGGACCGGGACCGGCGACAGGCCGCGGTCGGTGGCGGTGGCGGTGACTGTCAGGGTGAAGTCGACGTCGCTGTCGCCCTTCGGCGTTACTTTCAGGCCGGCCAGCTGGTCCGGGGTCAGGGTCCAGGTGGTGGTGCCGTTGGTCTCGGTGACATAGGTGCCGGCACTCAGCGTCGCCCCGGCGGGGACGCCGGCGATCCTGATGCTCAGCGTCTCCGACCCGTCCAGATCGGTCAGGGCGGAGGTGATGTTCAGCGCAATGGCGGTGTCCTCATCGCCGCTCGCGGCGGTCACCGTCAGCGTCGGGGTGTCGGTCACCGGGTTGACCGTCACCACCAGAGGCAGGGTGGTGGTCGCCTCCGCGGCGTTGCGGTCCTTGGCGATGGCGGTGACGGACAGGGTGATGTCGTCGTCGCTGTTCGGCGGCGGCGTGATCGTCAGGCCGGCCAGCTGATCCTTGGTCAGCGTGATCGAGCCGTTGGTGACCGTCAGCGTGCCGTTCAGCGTGTTGGCGAGCGTCGCCCCGGGGGGAATCCCGCCGATGCGGATCGTCAGCACCTCCGACCCGTCGGTGTCGGTCAGCGCCGGATCGATGGCCAGCGCGATGGCGGTGTCTTCACTGCCGGTCACCGGGGTGACGCTCAGCGTCGGCGTGTCCGACACCGGGTTTACGGTGACCGTGAGGGGGGCGCTGACGCTGACCGGAGCGGCACCGCCATCCTTGGCGGTCGCGGTCACGGTCAGGGTGAAGCTGTCGTCGCTGTTCAGCGGCGGGGTGATCTTCAGGCCCGCGAGCTGGTCCTTGGTCAGCGTGATCGAGCCGTTGCTGATCGTCAGCGTGCCGTTCAGCGTGTTGCTGAGATGCGCACCGTCGGGGATGCCGTCGATGGTGATCGTCAGCGTCTCCGACCCATCAGTGTCGGTCAGCGCCGGATCGATGGCCAGCGCAATGGCGGTGTCTTCATCGCCACGCGCAGCAGCCACCGACAGGGTCGGCGTGTCGGTCACCGGATCGACCGTTACATGCAGCGTCTGCGTCGTCGTCGCAACCGCCGCACTGCCGTCCTTGGCCGTCGCCGTCACGGTCAGATCGAAGTCCACGTCGCTGTTCAACGGCGGCGTGATCTTCAAGCCGGCAAGCTGCGCCGGCGTCAGCGTGACCGAGCCGTTGCTGATCGTCAGGGCAGTGCCGGCATCATTGCTGAGATGGGCACCGTCGGGAATGCCGCTGATGGTGATCGTCAGCGCCTCCGACCCGTCGGTGTCGGTCAGCGCCGGGGTGATCGTCAGCGCGATGGCAGTGTCCTCGTCACCCCGCGCGGCTGAAACCGCCAGGGTCGGTGTGTCCGACCCCGGATCGACCGTAA
>NZ_BADK01000346.1 GCF_000333595.1 Azospirillum sp. B506 | reverse complement strand
GCGTTGACCTTCCAGATGGTGCTGCCGTCGCCCTGGGTGCTCAGCACCGTGCCGAGATTGAGGCTCGCCCCCGCCGGCACGCCGGAGATGGTGACGTAGCCGATGCTTTCCGACCCGTCGGTGTCGGTCAGAGCCGGGGTGATCTTCAGCGCGACCGCGGTGTCCTCGTCCGTCGCGGCGGCGGCGGCGGTCACAGTCGGCGCGTCGGCCACCGCATCCACCGTGATGGTGCCGGTCGCCGACTGCGAGCCGGTCGCCGTGCCGGCGCTGGTGCTGTCCTTGGTGCCGACCGTCAGCGTGTAGGTGAGATCCGCATCGGAGTTGTGGGCGGTGACGATCTTCAGCCCGGACACCGTCCAGGTTCCCGGCGACCCGTTGACCGCGACCAGGGCGCTGGTCGGGATCGTCCAGCTGTAGGTGCCGGTCCCGCTGTGGGTCAGCTCCTTGCCGTTCAGGTAGAGCTTGGCGCCGCCGGCATCCAGCTGCGAGGCGGACATCGTCAGGGTGATCGTGTCCACCGTCTCCGGGCTGGCGGCATCGACGTCGCTCAGCCTGATGGTCGGGGCGATGGCGATGCCGCCGGATGCATCCTCGTCGCCGCGGGCGTTCAGCGTGGTCAGCGCGATGGCATCGGCGACCGGGGTCACCTTGATGGTCTGGCTGGCGGTGGAGGTGCCGCCATAGCCGTCGGTCACCGTGAAGGAGAAGGTCTCCGTTCCGCTGAAATCCGCGTCGGGCGTGTAGGTGAAGGTGCCGTCGGCGTTCACCACCAGGGTCCCGTGCGCGAGGCGCACCGGCTGGCCGTTCACGCCGGGCCCCTTGAAGGTCATCGTCTCGTCGGTTCGGTGGTTGACGGTGTCCTGGTCGGTCGCCGCCAGCCGGCCGGAAATGGCGTTGTCTTCGGTGGTGGTGGTGGTCGCCGCCGTCGCCGTGGGGGCGTAGTTCAGCGCGGTGCGGACATCGACGGGCTGGCCGTCGACATACAGCTCCAGCTTCTCGAAATCCGCCACCTTGATGCCGAGCGCGGTCAGGGTGGCGGCGTTGGCGACGTCGGTGTCCCTGGTCGCAGCATTGGGATCGGCCGCCGCCGCCTCGATCCGGTCGCGCAGGGTGCGCAGGTCGGCCAGGATCGACGTGTTCGACAATTGGGCGCCGGTCAGCATCACCCGGAAGGTGTCGATGCCGGCGTCGCCGTCCTGCAGCTCCGGATTGGTCGCGGTGCCGCCGTCGGTACCGACCGTGAAGATCGACAGGTCGTCGCCGGTCCCGCCGTGGATGGTATCGGTCCCGCCCCCGCCGGTGATGGTGTCGTTGCCGCCGCCGCCGAGCAGGATATTGGCGCCGCCGTCGCCGGTGATGACGTCATCGAAGGCCGAACCGGTGACGTTCTCCAGATTGCGCAGGACGTCGGTGCCCTCGCCGGTGCCGACTCCGGTCGCCAGGTTGGCGTTCACCGCGGTCGCCGAGGCGGCATAGGTGACCGTGTCGTTGCCGGTGCCGCCGTCGATGGTGTCGTTGCCGGGACCGCCGGCCAGCAGGTCGTTGTCGTCGCCGCCGTCCAGGCTGTCGTCGCCGAGACCGCCGGTCAGGGTGTCGCTGCCGGCCCCGCCGAAGATGGTGTCGTTGCCGTCGCCGCCGTCCAGGCTGTCATTGCCCTTCGGCGTGTTGATGAAGCTGACGGTCAGTGTCCGCGGGTCGCTGTCGGCGGTGCTGCCGTTCTCCAACTCCCTGGAGGTCGAGACGACCGTGAGGGTGATGGGATGGGTGGTGTCTCCCTCCTTGGCGGTCAGCGTCAGGCCGGACAGCTGGGCTTCGTTGAGGGTCCAGGTGCCATCGGCGTTCCGGGTGCCGGCACTGAGCGTCG
>NZ_BADK01000347.1 GCF_000333595.1 Azospirillum sp. B506 | reverse complement strand
GTGACGGTCGGGGTGTAGGTCCGGGTCAGGCTGTCCGTGCCGCCCATCACCGTCACCCTGACGGTGATGGTGAAGTCGTCGGCCCGGTTTTCCGGAACGGTGAGCCGCAGGTTGCCGAGCTTGGTCGGATCGACAGTCCAGCTGCCGTCATGGTTGTCGGTCAGCGCGCCGGCATCGCTGCTGCTCAGCGTCGCCCAGGATGGCAGGCCGGAGATGACGATGGAGGAGATCCGCTCCGAATGGTCGATGTCGCTGGTCAGCGCCGAGATGGACAGCGGGATGCCGCCGACGGCGTCCTCCAGGGCGTGAGCGCTGATGGAGACGATCGGCTCGTCGGCCTTGGGATCGACGGTGACGGTCAGGTCACGGGTGTCCTTCAGCATCCCGCCGGAGGTGACGCCGTTGACCGTGACGATCGGCGCGCCGTTGCTGTCGGTGGTGATGACGTCCACCTTCAGCGTGACGGTGCCGGCGAAGTCCTGCTTCGTCGTCAGGGTCAGTTCGTTGCGGTACTGGGCATCGACCGACCAGCGGCCGTTGCCGAGATAGACCAGCCCGCTGTCATGCCCCGCCCCCAGCGACAGCCAGGAGCCGGACGGCAGGTTGCTGATGACCAGGGACAGGCGCTCCGACCCGTCATTGTCGGTCATCACCAGATCGCCGAGCCGCAGATTGATCGCGGTATCCTCGTCGCCGCGGGCGCTCAACGCACCGCTGGGCGTCACCACGTCGGCCACGCCCTGCACCTCGACATGCACGGTCACCGGCGCCGCGTCCGCGACGGAGCCGTTGGAGCCTTCCGTCGCCCGCGCGGTGAAGGTCAGGTTGAAGCCGGTGTTGGAATTCTCCGGCGGGGTGATGGTCAGGCCGGTCAGGTCGGCCTGGGTCAGCACCCATTTGCCGAGGCCCGCATCGTAATGGCCGTGGTTCAGCGTCGCGCCGGCCGGCACGCCGCCGACCAGGATGCTGAGGCTTTCGGATCCGTCGCGGTCGGTCAGGGCGGCGACCACCGACAGCGGGATCGGCGTGTCCTCGCGCCCCACCGCGTCGGAGGCCGACAGCACCGGCGTGTCGGCGACGGCGGTCACGGTCACGACCAGCGGCTGCTGCGCCGAGGTGGCGGTGGTCGCGCCCTCG
>NZ_BADK01000348.1 GCF_000333595.1 Azospirillum sp. B506 | reverse complement strand
TCGCCGCTCCCAGCGGTCCCAGCACGGGAATCCGTGGCCGAACCACCCGCAGCCGGGTATGGGCGCCGACCAGCACATTGTCGAGAACGCTGAGATTCCCGAACACCCGGCCATGCTGGAAGCTGCGGGCCAGACCGAGGCCGGCCAGCCGTTCGGCGGAGAGGCCGGTGACGTCGCGTCCCTCGAAGATGACGGACCCGGCATCCGGCGTGTCGAGCCCGGAGATCAGGTTGAACAGGGTGGTCTTGCCGGCGCCGTTCGGGCCGATGATGCTGACCAGCTCGCCCTCGCCCACCGTCAGCGACAGGCCGTTGACCGCGGTCAGCCCGCCGAAGCGGCGGGTCAGGCCGGCGATCTCAAGAAGTGTTTTCTTCGGTTCGTTCGCCATGGCGTCCTCACACCGTTCCCAGAAGGCCCTGCGGGCGGAAGCGGATCAGCAGCAGCAGGACGACGCCGTAGATCAGCATGCGGTATTCGGCCGCCGCGCGGAACAGCTCCGGCAGCCCGACCAGCACCGCTGCCCCCAGCACGGCCCCGGCGACATTGCCGAGCCCGCCAAGGATGACCATGGTCAGCGCCAGCATCGACACCGGCGCCGGGAAGGTCTCGTGGTTGATGTAGGAGTAGAAATGCGCCATCAGTGCGCCGCCCACCCCGGCGACGAATCCCGCCACCGCGAAGGCCAGCCCCTTGTAGCGGTTGAGGTCGACGCCGTAGGAGCGCGCCGCCACGTCGTCCTCGCGGATCGCCCGCAGCGTGCGGCCGAGATGGGAGTTCAGCAGGCGGGATTGCAGGGCGGCGAAGGCCAGCAGTACGGCCAGCGGCACCCAATAGACCCACTGGCCGCTGACCAGCGGCTTGCCCGCCACCGACAGCGGCGGGATGCCAGTGACGCCGATCGGGCCACGGGTCAGGCTTTCCCAATTGAGGATGACCAGCGTCACGATCTCGCCCACCGCCAGCGTGGCGATGGAGACGTAATGGCCGCGCAGCCGGAAGGCGGGATAGACCAGCGCCGTGCCCAGCGCCGCCGCCACCAGCCCGGCCAGCGGCACCGCCAGCAGCACCGGCACCCCGGCATCCAGCGCCAGCAGCGAGGAGGCATAGGCGCCGATGGCGAGCAGCCCGGCATGGCCGAGCGACACCTGCCCGACCGTGCCGGCGACCAGCGTCAGGCTGAGCGCCAGCAGGGCGTAGAGCCATGCGTTGCCCAGCGTCTGCAACAGATAGGGCTGCTGCACGACCAGCGGCAGGGCAAGCGCGGCGGCGGCCAGCGTCCACACCGCCCATTTCGGCAGGACCAGCGGCCGGCTGGGGGCGATGAAGGTGCCGGTCAGCGGCTCCGGCGGCAGGCGGCGGGCGCGGGCGAACAGGCCGTTGGGCCGCAGCACCAGAATCAGGATCAGCGCCACGAAGGCGAAGAGGTTGCGGTAGCTGGTGCCGAACAGGGCGATGCCGTAGCTCTCGATCAGGCCGAGCAGCAGGCTGCCGGCGATGGCGCCCGGCACGTTGCCGACGCCGCCGATCAACTGGGCGACGATGCCTTTCAGCCCGGCCTGGAAGCCCATGTTGGGGTCGATGGTGTTGTAATACATGCCGACCAGCAGGCCGCTGACCCCGCCCAGCGCCGAGGCGATGGCGAACACCGTGCGGTTCACCTTGTCGACATCGACGCCGCACTGCTGCGCCGCGTCGCGGTCGAGCGCCGTCGCCCGCACTGCCCAGCCCAGCTTGGTGAAGCGCAGGAAGCCGTAGAGCAGCCCAGCGCTGCCGATGCCGACCGCGGCGATCAGCAGGTCGAGCGCGCCGATGCTGCCGCCGCCGATGGCGATGCGCCATGTCGGCAGCTGGGTCGGCAGCGCGCGCGGGTCGGGGCTGAACAGCAGCTGCGCCGACTGGTCGAGCACCACCGACAGGCCGATGGTGGCCAGCAGCGGGGCGATGCGCGGGGCGTTGCGCAGCGGGCGCAACCCCACCCGCTCGATGACCGCTCCCAGCAGGCCGCAGCCGGCGGCCACCGCGATGAAGGTGATGGGCAACGGCAGGTTCAGCTTCGTCACGCACAGCCAGCCGATATAGGCGCCGACCATGTAGACCGAGCCATGGGCGAAGTTGATCAGGTGGGAGACGCCGAAGATCAGCGCCAGCCCGACCGCCAGCAAAGCATAGATGTTGCCGATGACCAGCCCGTTGATGGTGTAGTCGAGCCATGGGCCGAGAGTGGTGGGAAGCACGATGGTCGGTCCTTCCAGCGTCAATTCGCGGCCTTGGCGGCCACCGGCTCCCACAGGGCGAAGGCACCGTTCTTCACGACGAGCCGCGTGCTCAGCGGCTTGTCGACGCGGCGGGTCTGCGGATCGAAGCGGACGGTGCCGTAGACCACGCTCGGCGCATCCTTGACGGTGGCGAGCCCGTCGCGGACGGCGGTGCGGTCGGTGCCGCTCTGCCGGATCACCGTCGCCAGCAGCAGAAGCGCGTCGTAGGCGCGGCTGGAATAGGCATCCGGCTCCACCCCGTATTTGCCGGTGTAGGCCTTGACGAAGGTCTGGACCTCCGGCCGCGGGTCGCCGGGGAAGAAGGGGGTGGTGGTGTGGACGCCTTCGACCGCCGTGCCGCCAAGCTCCAGGAACTTGGGCGAATAGACCGCCCCGGATGCTACCACCGGCTGGGTCAGCCCGGCTTCGCGCAGCTGACGGGTGATCTGGGCGCCGTCGGCATAGTAGGAGACCAGCACGATGCCGTCCGGCTTGGTATCCCGCACCCGCACCAGGGCGGAGCGGAAATCCTTCTCGTCGGCCAGATAGCCCTCGGCGCCGACCACCTCCGCCCCGCGCTGCTTGGCCGCCTTGGCGAACAGATCCTTGCTGGTGCGGCCCCAGTCATTGTTGATGAACAGCAGGGCGACGCGCTTCAGACCCAGTGCCGTCACCGCGTAATCGGCCAGGACCGGCATCTCCTCCGCCTGATTGAGCGCGTTGCTCCAGACGAAGTCGCCGCCCTTGGTGAAGTCGGGATGCGAGTTGGTGAAGCCGAACTGCACCAGCCCGCCAGTCTGGTAGATCGGCGAGGCCGCCATCGACGCGGCACTGGTGAAATCGCCCAGTTCGGCGACGACGCGGCTGTCGGCGACGAATTTGCGGGCGATGGCGACGGTCTGCTTGGGATCGCTCTGGCTGTCCTCGAACTGGACGCGCAACGGCCGGCCCTGGATGCCGCCGCCGGCATTCACCTGCTCCAGCGCCAGATCGAAGCCGCGCTGCCACTGCGCGCCATACTGCGCATATTGGCCGGTCAGCGGCCCGCTGACGCCGAGCACCACCGGCTCCTTCGCCGGATCGGCGGGCTGCGAGAAAGCCGGCTGGACGACGCCGAGTGCCGCCAGCAGCGACAGGGTGCCGGCAACCAGCGCGGTGGACCGGAGAATCAAATCGAGCATTGGAATCGCTTTCAAACTTTAAAATCCGAATCAGTTGGTGGCGGCGGGGACGCTGCCGTCCCACAGGACGAATGCGCCGTCCTTGACCACCAGCTTGACGTTGCGCACGCCGGACACGCGGCGTGTCTCCGGATCGAAGGTCGCCTTGCCGAAGATGACGCTGGGGATGTCCTTCACGCGCGGGAAGGCGTCGCGGATCGCGGTGCGGTCGGTGCCGCCGACCTCGATCACCCGCTGCGCCACCAGCACCGCGTCATAGGCGTAAGCGGAAAAAGCGTCCGGCTCCTCCTGGTACTTCGCCCGGTAGGCGGCGACGAAGCCCTGCACCTCCGGGCGAGGTTCGGCTGGAAAGAAGTTGGCGCGGGTGTGGACGCCGTTGACCGCCTCGCCGCCCAGTTCGAGAAACTTCGGCGAATAGACGGATCCCACCGCGACCACCGGCTGGGTAAGGCCGACCGGCTTCAGTTGCCGGGCAATGGCCGCCCCGTCGGCATAGTAGGAGATCAGGACGATGCCGTCGGGATTGGCCTCGCGCACCCGCACCAGGGTGGAGCGGAAATCCTTCTCGTCGGGCAGATAGCCTTCGGTGGCGACGACCTCCGCCCCGCGCTCCTTCGCCGCCTTGACGAAGATGTCCTTGCTGGTGCGGCCCCAGTCGGTGTTGAGGTGCAGCACCGCCAGCCGCTTGAGCTTCAGCGAGGTGACCGCGAAATCGGCGACGTTCGGCTGCTCCTCCGCCTGGCTGATGGAATTGCTCCAGATGAAGTCGCCGCCCTTGGTGAAATCAGGGTGGGAGTTGGTGAAGCCGAACTGCACCAGCCCGGCCCGCTGGTAGATCGGCGAAGCGGCCATCGACGCCGGGCTGGAGAAGTCGCCCAGCTCGATCAGGATCTTCGGATCGGCGACGAATTTCTGGGCGATGGCGATGGACTGGCGCGGATCGTTCTGACTATCCTCGAACACGTAGCGCAACGGACGGCCCTTCACCCCGCCGGCGGCATTGATCTGGTCGAGCGCCAGATCGAAGCCCTTTTTCCACTGCGCACCATATTGGGCGCTGGGACCGGTCAGCGGCCCACTGACCCCGAACCACAGCGGTTCGCCGGCGGCCTCCGCCGCCTTCGCCAGCCCATCGGGTATGACGCTGCAAGCGAGCGCGAGACTCCCGGTCAAAGCGCTGAACAGGACGGAACGTCGCGAAGGCATCGGGCCGAACATGGCGTCGTCTCCAAATTTGCTCGGTGCTGGAATTAAAGAAGGCCGCCGCCCGGAACCGGGGCGTGGACCCGCTGGCGGGCGACGGCTTCAGGCGCGGGAGGACGGGACGTCGTGCCTGATGTTTCCCCCTTCGGACCTAGTTTGGGCGACATGTGCGGTCCTCCCCAATCCCCATAGAAGAAAAGCATAACCTCTCATTTTCCCTATTGTAAATGTAGTGTTTTAAAATTTTTATTTACATATTTATTATGTTGTTTTTGAGGGCAGTGAATCGCTCCGGTTCTGTTGCTCCAGATATGGGAGGGGCTGGGCAACCGTCCGCCCACGGCCACCCTGCGAGGATTGAACGAAGCAGGCTGAGTGAGGACGCTGCGGATCGCCGCGGCTTGGTCCTATGTCCAGCCCCATGGCTGTGCTGATGACTTACCAGCGCGTCGAGGCAATCATCGGTTCGGAGAAGCGCCGGACCTGCAGCGTCGAGGACAGGGCTCGTCTGGTGGCGGAAGCATTCCGGCCCGGCGTGGTGGCGTCCGACGCGGCGCGACGGCACGGCCACAACGTCAGCCTGCTGAATACCTTGCCATTCGGTACACCGAGCGCCTCACCGAAGCTGAGGTAGAACCCTCCGTGGGCAGCGTTGGCGATTCCTACGATAATGCATTGGCCGAAACCATCAACGGCCTCTACAAGACCGAAGTGATCCGGCGCCGCGGTCCCCGGCGCACCTTGGAGGCCGTCGAGTTCGCCACCCTGGGTGTGTCGACTGGTTCAACCGCCGACGCCTCCTCGAACCCATCGGCAACATTCCTCCCGCCACGGCCGAAGCGCGGTACTATGCCCAAACCGAGGACATCGCCATGGCGGCGTGACTCAGCTCAGTCCTTACCGCCCCGTAAACCCTTCAAGCGATTCTCGTGGCAGGTGGATATTTCTACGTCGCTCCCTTAAAGTTGCTCCATCTTAACCTCCGGAGGGCACCTTCAAGATGCAGCTTACGAGGAGCCAGCGTGTCCGTTCGCCTGGAAAGCAGAGTCGTCCGGTCGATGAATAGCATCGACGCGTCCCTCGACGGCAAGATCGTGGTTATGTCGATCGAGACCAGTCACTATTACGCTTTCAAGTCTGTGGCCGTCGCCATTTGGGAACGCATCGCCGCGAAGAGTCGATTTACTGTGCCAATCCCTTCTCGCCGAATTCGAGGCGTAACCCACCAAAATCGAGGGTGATGTGATCGAACTGCTCGACCGTCTGACAGATCTCGACATCGTCGAGATTGGGGATCGATCCTCACCGTGACGGAGGAACGGGACCACCTGCTGTGCGGATGGCGCGTGCGCAGTGCCTTTCCGCTGCCTGAATTACCGGTCTGGAGGGGCCCTGACGACACGCCGGTCGACGTGACCATCCGTCCGGGCGCGGTTCCGCCACGGCTGCCGGACGCTATAATCCCCGATGGGCTCGTGAATATCGGCGCGGATGGCGCTGCCCTGGTGCATATTCCGGGTTTGGTGCGTATCCTGCTGCGCGACGGGCGGGACATCACTGTGGAGATTCTGAGGGACGAGGGGGAGGCCACCGGCTGGCGGGCCTTTCTTCTAGGCGTTGGATTGGCCCTGCTGTGCGACCAGCGCGGCGTGTTCCCGCTGCACGCCGCCACGTTGCGAGTCGGCAACCGCACCGTAGCCCTCGCCGGCGATTCGGGAGAGGGAAAATCAACCCTGGCCTTCGCCTTGACACGACGCGGTCACCGCCTGTTGTCGGACGATCTGACCGTGCTGCGCGATGACGGACCGGGCGGCACCACGGTGTTGCCCGCCTTTCCACGACTGAAGCTGTGGCGCGACACCCTTGATTGGGCGAATCTGCCGGTCGAGGGCATTCCCCATGTGCGACCGGACCTTGAGAAGTACGATCTGTCCCTGGCCGCCGGCTTCACAGCGGACATGGTGCGGCTCGATGCCATCTTGGTGTTGAGCAAGGGCGCGGACGGGGAACCGCCGGCCTTGACCCCGCTTCGCCAGGCGGAGGCGGTGGTCGAGATCATGCGTCACACCAGTCGTCGGCGCACGCGCCTTTTGGCCAGCCATAAGCCGATTCTGTTCAAACGGTCCGCGGAGATCGCGCGGTCCGTGCCGACCTTCCTGCTGAGCTATTGCCGGCGCTTTGACGCTCTCGGCGCCACCACCGCCCTGATTGAGGGGACCTTTGGCCAAACCCCCTCATGCCGCCCGGGCCAGTCTCCTTCATGAGCGGTCGAAGAATTCAGTGTCTTTTCGTGGCAGTCACACGCTGACGTCGTTGGGAACGAGCCGCTTCAGGCGCCTGGAGAGGATCGGGATGAAGGCGATTTGGACGACGGCGAGGAGGTGCTCCTTCGTCCGCTCGACGATGGTGTTCAATCGATGGTAGCGGCTGATCCAGCTGACGGAGCGCTCCGCGACTCAAGCGATTTTGGGGGGATGAACCCCCGTTGCGGTCGCGGGCGATCGGCTGGACCGTGATTCCGAGCGCCTCCCCGGCTTTGGCCAAGCGCTTGCCGCGATAGCCGAGATCGCCGATGGCGGGTCCCCCCGTGTTGCACGGAGGCGAGGACGGCAAGGACCCGCCCTACCCAGCCCGTTGATCAGGAGACGCGGATGGAGTTCCGGTGTCCGAGATCGAGCATCCGGTTGAGGACCACGACGCCGATGGCGACCTCCGTCGTTTGCGCCTCGTCGGTATGGAAGCGCAGCGCCGGTCCGAGCCCCTGCTTCCAGCGCCCGATCTGCCCTTCCACCGTCTCCCTTTGATTGTTGCAGGCACCGGGCGGTTGTGACCACCATGTATGGTTCGCGCTGATCACCAATTTCAGTTCGAGGTGATCCTGTGCCACGGTGATCACGATCACCGTTACGGCTGGGTGAGCACGTCGAGTGCGTCGCGATCATCTGGCCGGTGTCATGATCACCCCTGCGGCGTCATGATCACCGGCACAGGAGCCTGCTTACTCAGGCGTCATTCTCTTCCTTGCCTGAAGCTTCCGCATCGATTCCCCCCGCAGTGCGATGCGGTGGGCCTGATGGATCACCCGATCAAGGATGGCATCTGCGACCGTCGGGTCGGAGAAAAAGCCATGCCATTGATCAATTGGAAATTGGCTCGTGATCAGGAGTGAACCCGATCGCATCCTCCGATCCACGATATCGAGCAGAACCTGCCCTACCCGTGGAGTGATTTCGCTCAATCCGAGATCGTCGATGATCAACAGGCTGGGTTTGATCAGGTCAGCTTTCAGTTTCGGCAGCGATCCATCAAGGATGGCGACCCCGATATTTTCACAGAGATCACTTGCCCGGAAGAAGGAAACCGGCAGGCGTAGGCGACATGCCTGAGAACCGAAGGCACAGGCGAGCCATGTTTTCCCCGCTCCAGTCGGACCAATCACAATCAGGTTAAGATGTTGGCGAATCCACTCGCACCCGGCCAGATGCAGGACCATCGACTTATCGAGATCCCGAGACGAACGATAGTCCACATCTTCCAGCGTTGCTGTTTCTGGAAACCCCGCCCCACGGATCAGCCGCTTCAGCTTCTTCGACTCACGCTCCGATGTCTCATGCTCGACCAGAAGACCGAACCGATCGTCGAAGCTCAGTTCGTAGAGTTTCGGCTGCTGCAATTGTGTGGCGTATGCTTCGGCCATGGACGTCAGCCGGAGTTCCCGCAGACGATTGATGGTCTGTTGAACGCTGCTCACGTGCGTTCTCCGAAATAATGAGGCCCTCGAATATTCTCATGACTTGGTTTTGGTTCTTCTCTTTCCATTGCGACCGAACGCCTGTCTGGTGAATGCCTGAGGATTGATTCCACGCTACGCAAAGCTGTGATGTTGATCGACAAGGCGTAGACGCAGGCCTCCTCAAACCGGGCATCGCCGTGCAAATGGGCCAGTTCACGCATACGCCGTGCAGCCCTCAGCCCATTCACCGCATCGGAGCGGCTTTCCAAGTGATGGCGGATCATCGCCTCCGTGCCTCGCCCCACCGATTGAGCCCAGCGCGCCAAATTGCGGGGTTCGCCATCCAGAACCCGAACATGGGCCACAGGGCGATGTTCGGGGATGGTTTTGATCTCTCCCCGGCCCTCGGCCATCTGATGCATGGCAACCCGGCGCCCCTTGTGCATCACCTCAAGAATGGTCGCTGTGTATCGCAGATCGACACGTTCGCCGCGCAACTCCGACGGGACGGAATAGAAACTGCGTTGGTGTTCGATGTGATGATCGTCACCGACGCGAACGCCGTAACGCCAGTCAAACAGCTCGAACGGTGTCGTAGGCAAGGGCTTCAGGGCAGGTAGTTCCTTATCCTGAAAACGCTCTTTGCGGCTCCCCGGCATTTTCTTGAACGGGTGTTCATTCATCTGCGCCGTAAGCTGCTTCAAAACTCCATTCAGTTCCTCCAGGCTGAAGAACTGGCGATCACGCAAAGCGAACAGAATCCACCGTTGGGCGATTTGCACGCCCACCTCGGCTTTTGCCTTATGCTTCGGCTTACGGACCCCGGTCGGCAATGCGGCTGTGTCGTAGTGACGCAAGCATTCCCGATAGGCGGGATTGAGCACGGTGCGATCCTTTTCCCGGCGCCACACCGCTGCCTTCAGATTGTCGGGAACAATCCATTCCGGGACGCCACCAAGGTCTGCAAAGCAGTCCTGATGGCATTTCACCCAATCCGCCGTCGTCTGCGTTGCAACCGCTTTGAGATAGGTGTAATTCGAATAGCCGAGCACCGCGACGAAGATCTGCGCATTGATCGATCCGCCTCCCTGGGGATTCATGACCGGCACCGTGCGACCGGCGAAGTCGACGAAGAGCTTTTCGCCCGGTCGATGAACTTGTCGCATCACGACGTGCTGGCGCTTGGCCCAACTCCGGTAGCCGGCCGTGAACTGCGTATAGGCGATCCCCGTTGGGCAGGTGGCCCGCCACTCACGCCACAATCGCTCCAGCGTCGCATCCGGGCGTTGCATTTCGGCGTGGACCAGCGCCCAGTCCGGAGCCTCCTTGCGTTGCGCGATGGATTTGTTCCGGGTGCCCAAAGCGATGGTCCATGCATCGTCGTCGAGCAACTGAAGGTCTGTCCACGCCATGCTGGAATTCAGCAGGGCCTCGCGCATGAAACGGACGGTGTTGGCTGAAATGCCCAATGATCGCCCGATGGTGCGGCTCGATTGAGACCGGTCATAATAATGCAGGCGCGCTATTTCTCGTTGAAGGTGAACTGGCAGACGCACGGTCGATGATCCTTGCGAAGCCCAGGACGACGCTGATCCCGGGCAGACGAAGTCACCCCTCACGCCCCCGCTCGTCGATCATTGACGAGCAGGGCAGCACGGTGCATAGTGCCCTGACACAAGTTACCACTTGTCCGGCAGCAATGTCGGTGCAACGCCCGAGGCAGCACCCTCGGGCGTTCGCGTTTTCGGAGTGGGCGATAGGGACTACAGGTGCTCGCTCTCTCCCCTCATCACCGATCCAACGGCTTTCACGGATGCGAGCCAATCGGCGACATCCTGTGTCAGCGCGAACCAGCCACGGCGATTTGGCACCACGAACAGCGGCACGGCCAACTGCCCCCGGCGTCTGGCTTGGCGGAGCGACGCGAGGGTCCGATGCCCCAGCGCCAAGGCCAGTGGTTCTCCGCCCAGCAAGGGGCCATGGAGACGCAGAAGCGCCTCACGCAGTTGGTCGCGCAAGGCGGTCGTCGTATCTGGCGGGACGGGATCGATATCCATCGCACTCTCTTGGATCGGCTGTCACGCAGAGTTCGTTACAAGTCGGTTTTGCACCACCCGCACCGATGATCAGATTTTTGGTACTCCAGATGACCGTGATGTCGCCCAATGCCAAAGCCCGGAAACGAGGCCGTCCTTCCACCCATCCCGTCGATCGGCTGCGAACGCGTCTGTGGATCAACGTTCTGAAGGCCGTTTCCGGCCTGTCGACCGCCTATGCGCTGGAAATGGCGCTTGATGGACATCTGGTTCGGAAACGCGATGCCGACGTCGCGCGACCACGGAAATGGGACGCATACGAGAAGGGGACGAAAGTACCCTTCGATCGGCCTGGGCCGCGCAATGCCGTGGATCAGGCCGAAGCGCGCTTCCCGGGGGCGGCACGGTGGTTCCGGAGCCCGATCTGGTGGTATTTGAAACAGGAGCCTTTCGATGCAAGGCGCCTTGAGGAGGCACTTCGCACCCTGGAACCCGCCGTCGTTTCGATCCTATTCGAAGCAGAGGCACGCGAAGGTGAGGGAGTTCCACGGCAGCGTCCAATCGACGACCGCATCGCATTCGAGTTGGCAATGATCGCCAGCTTTGATGCTTTGGTTGCAGCGGTGCTCCTGGCCGGCATGTCCGAAGTGATCGCCTCGCCAGAACTTCGGGAGCGGGCCTTGCGCGTTTATATGTCCTTGCAGTCAACGATAATAAAAATGCCGGTCATGGAGGGCATATACCCGGAACTTCTGTCTCTTATCGATGTCCGGTGTAAGCACTGGGTCTATTTGTCTCCAAATTTGAGGATGGAATCCGTCATGTTCTGGCAAACTTTCCAACAGCATATGGAGGAAAAGGCGGATACATCTCTCGATACGGTCGAGCAGAGTCCTGGAGCCTCACCACCACCATCTTAACGGGACCTAGGGTCCAGACCCATAAAGAGCCTTTCCGTCAGGGAGCCGTTGTGATTCAACGCGCTGGAAAGGGGCTATGCGATGAGCAACGGTCATTTCTGGTTGACGGTGGAGCAGTTTGGGCGGCTTGAGCCGCACCTTCCGCGCGACACCCGAGGCAAGCCGCGCGTGGATGATCGACGTGTGATCAGCGGAATCGTCCATGTGCTGAAGTCGGGCGGGCGCTGGGCAGGTGCTCCACCGGTCTACGGCCCCCGCAAGACGCTCTACACAACCGCGTTGTCCGCTGGGCGGCCAAGGGCGTGTGGGAGGACATCTTCCATGCCTTGGCCGCGGCGGGTGGCCCACCGGCCCAGGTGATGATCGACACCACAGCAGTCCGCGCCCATCGTTCGGCGAGCGACGGGAAAGGGGGGAGCGCGCCCAGGCCATCGGACGGTCCCGTGGCGGACGAACCACCAAAATCCATGCCCTGAGCGATCCGCGCGGGCGGCCGCTCGCCTTCCTGTTGACCGGCGGTCAGGTTGCCGACTGTACCGCCGCCGACCGTCTGCTCGACCGGATGCCCGCCACCAATCTCCTACACGGCGACAAGGGGCCCGACAGTGCCGCTGTTCGCCGGAAGATCGAAGAAGCGGGAGCCGCGCCCAACATTCCACCACGCGCCAACAAGCGCTGGAAAAACTGCTTCTCTCCCTACCTCTACCGGAACCGCAACGTCATCGAGGGCATGTTCGGGCGCCTCAAGGATTTCCGGCGCATCGCCACCCGCTATGACCGCTCCGCCACCAACTTCATGGCAGCAGTCCAAATCGCCGCAACCGTCGCCTACTGGTTATGAGTCCGGACCCTAGCAACATTGCGTGCGTGCTGCAAGTGAACGCAATACACGCAAAACCCGTATCAATTGATTGTTATAGATATCAGATATATAATCTGGAGCATATTGAGGGGCGATCTCCCTCCATAGAGGATATGGTTGGTGTTCATATGATTGACTGGTCTTGCTTTCTGGTCGCGCCACTCTCTCTCACCAGAGAAGATGTGACGCGCACGCGGCAGTCGCTATCCTGGACAAGTTAGACCCTGAGATTGACCGAGTCCGATCCGGCGGCACTGGAGGAATCGGCTCGGTTCTTTCTTCCAACCTGCCGCGACCTTTTCATGCCCAGATCAAGCGATCTCGTGAATTCGTCGCGATGGACCTTGTTTCCCGACATGTGGCCGGAGCTGCTCGGGCCGGACGCGGTTCCTTGGGCTCGGGTCGAGTGGGTGGACCTGCTCTGGATGGACGTTCATCCTCTTCTCCTGATCAAGGTCACCGGGGACAGGCCCTTCACCCCGGACGACGTCAAGTGGGTAGCGGCCGCCTCCGCCTCCTGGCACCCGGCGCATCCCGGGGCCAGCCCGGCTACTTGGCGGGGCGGCGTGCGTGAATTTCACCTCCGCCAGTGGATCCTGGGAGATGTCCTGGCCGTGCCGGCCGAACGCTGGGACGACGTCGACGGCCGTGTCCACTGGTTCGGCCAGGACCTGCCGACCTTCAACCTCTGCCATGCCGAGTCAGGTTGGCCCGATGAGGGAATGCTGGACGATCTCGTGCCGCATTTCGCGCTTGGGATGGCGTCGTGGCGGGAGGAGTTTGGTCCGGACGCCGCGACCCGGAAAGCCATCCTCGATCACCACCTACAGGAATGGGCAAACTGGCGGCTCGACGAGTGGCGCAACCGGCTGACGCTGTTTCTGGCGGGCAAGACCACACATGGCCAACCGCGGAACACGGAAACCTACTACACTCTCCTGTTCGCGGCCGTCTGCTACCAGCGGGTCCGCTTGACCGACTTCCTCGATCAGGCGACCGGCCCGGGCGCCGGAATCGCGGCGCTGCGTAGCGGCTTCGCCGCGTTTCGCCGTCAGTATCTGCCCCATCGCGTGACGACATACGTCATGGGTGACCAGATCTACGATTTCCTGCGCGCGGCGAACCACCTTCCCGAGATCCAGAAGGAGATCGAGGAGCAGATTCGCTTGGCGGACGAAGCGGAGCGCTTGGATCTCGGGCGTCAGGAAAACCTGACCATGATCGTTCTGACCACTGTGGCGGCCCTGTTCCTGCCGGCCTCGCTGCTGACCGGCGTGTTCGGAATGAACAG
>NZ_BADK01000349.1 GCF_000333595.1 Azospirillum sp. B506 | reverse complement strand
GAGATATGATCGTCCGCACCCCCGGATGATTTTTGTAAAAAACAATCTCGATCCGACCAACGTCGTGCTTCTTCAAGAATTATGTCCGCTTTGTTCAATGTCACCAGGCCGCAACCTGCGTAGGCTGCTTGTCATAAAAGATCGATGGTGCGGATAGGACCCGACCTCCCGCCCATCCGAACGTGGCCGCAAAGCAAACAAGGCCGCGGGAAAACAGCGTGTTCGCCGACCATTCGCGACCCACGATACGAACAGGAAAGCGGAAGAGGGGCACGGGACAATGAAGTGCATCGAACAGCAATCCGGCGATTCCAAGACCGACACCATCGGCTTTCTCCTGGTTCCCGATTTTTCCATGATCGCCTTCACCGCGGCGGTGGAGCCTCTCCGCCTCGCCAACCACATCAGCGGCAAGGAGCTGTATCGCTGGGTGCTGCTCTCCCCGAATGGCGGAGTCCAGCGGGCCAGCAACGGCATCGGCATCTGCGTCGACCACGCCATCGCCGACGCGCCGCCGCTGTCCACCGTGATGGTATGCAGCGGCATCGGCGGCCACTGGTACGAGGACCGGGCGATGTTCTCGTGGATGCGGCGTTCGGCCGCGCAGGGAGTCGCCTTCGGCGCCCTGTGCACCGCCAGCCACATCCTGGCCCGGGCCGGCCTGCTGAACGGCTACCGCTGCACCATCCACTGGGAGAATATGGCCGGCTTCGCCGAGACCTTCCCGGAAATCGAGGCGACGGGGGAGCTGTTCACCATCGACCGCAACCGCTTCACCTGCGCCGGCGGCACCGCCGCGACCGACATGATGCTGCACCTGATCGCCGCCCGCCATGGCGAGAAGCTGGCGGTGGAGATCGCCGAGCAGCTCCTGCACACCAAAATCCGCGCCGGCAGCGTCCGCCAGCAGGAGGAACTGCAGGCCAATCCGGTGCTTGACCATGAGGATCTCAACGCCGCCGTGGCGGTGATGCAGGCCAACATCGAGGAACCGCTGGATCTGCTGACGCTCGCCGCGGAACTGGGGCAGTCCCGCCGCAATCTGGAGCGGCTGTTCCGCAAATACATGAACTGCTCGCCGGCCAAATATTATCTGGGCCTGCGGATGAAGCGGGCGCGGCAACTGCTGTGCCAGACCCGGATGTCGGTGATGGAGGTGTCGATCAGCTGCGGCTTCATTTCCGCCACCCATTTCAGCAAATGCTACCGCGATCATTTCGGCATCGCGCCGCGCAGCGACCGCCAGAACCAGCGGCACAGCCCGCTTGCCGCCGCGCACGAGTTCGCCGGCCTGACCTGACACACAGCGGAAAAGGAGGAAGCGGCGGGAATCGCCAAATTCGTGTCGCTTTCAAACAGATGCCGCCCGCAGGATGTCGATAAGGTACAAAGACGGCCCACCCGGCACCAGATCCGCGTCCGGCCACGCCGGACAACAGCCAGGAGGACGGCTCGATGCTAGATGCGATACTCTCCGCCCAATGCGCACGCGGCCTGCCCACCGCCAATCCCGTGCTGTCCACCATCCCCACCGGCCTCTACGAGCTGTTCCTGGAGAATGTCGTCCTGCCCTGCCGGATCGGCGTCTTCGATTACGAACGCGATGCCCCTCAGCGGGTGCGCATCGACCTGTTGCTGCAGGTGCGCCAGGACGGTGCCCAGTTCTCCGACGACATCGGCGACGTGCTGTCCTACGATGACCTGCTGTCCGGGCTGAAGCGGATCCTGATGGACGAGCACACCAACCTCGTGGAGATGCTGGCGGAGAAGATCGCCCGCATGTGCCTGGCCCACGAACAGGTGCAGTCGGCCCGCGTGTCGGTGGCGAAGCTGGATATTTATGACGGCGCCGCGGTTCCCGGCATCCGGCTGGAACGGACACGCGACCAGATCCCGGCATCGCACCGCCCGATCATCCTGGCAGAGCGGCGGATTTGATCCGATGACGGCCACCGCATCCCCTGAAGACGGATCGCCGACCCCCGCCAGGAACGTCTCGGTGCGGCCCTGGGTGATCAAGATCGGCGGCAGCCTGTCGGACTGGCACCGGCTGGGAACCTGGCTGGAGCTGGTCGCGCGGCCCGGCCATCTCCATCCCGTGGTCGTCGTGCCGGGCGGCGGCCCCTTCGCCGATGCGGTGCGCGACGCCCAGGACAATTGGCGCTTCGACGACCGGCTCGCCCACCGCATGGCCCTGCTGGCGATGGAGCAGTTCGGGCTGATGCTGCACGGCATCTGCCCGACCCTGCAAACGGCGGCGACCCGCGAGCGGCTGCGGTCCTTGATCCGGGCGCGGATGCCGGCGGTGTGGCTGCCGTCGGCCATGGCGCTCGACCAGCCCGAAATCGCCGAAAGCTGGGACGTCACCTCCGACAGTCTCGCGGCCTGGCTGGCGGTGGAACTGGACGCGGCGGCGCTGGTGCTGGTCAAGTCCGGCCCCTGCCCCTGTGCGGCGACCGATGCGGCATCGCTGGCCCGCGACGGGCTGGTCGACGCCGCCTTCCCCCTTTGGCGCGGACGGTTTGCCGGCGATAGCTGGTGCATCCATCGTGACAACCATGTCCTGATGGAGGAGGCGCTGGCCGGCCGCGCCACGCCCGGCTGCGCCCTGCTGCGCTGCCCGGAAGGCGAGCCGATGCCCAGCGTGCGGGCATGAGCGTGCGGGCATGAACAGCATCGCTCCTCCTCCCGCCCCGCCAAGGCTGGCCTGGGCGCTGACCGGGTCGGGCCATTATATCAAGGAAACGCTCGACCTGATGACGCGGCTGGCGCCGCTCGACGTGTTCCTCAGCAAGGCGGCGGAGGAGGTCATGCGCATGTACCGCCGCCGCGACGGCAATTTCCCTCCCGGCACCCGCCTGTTCCGCGACCGGGCGGCCAGCGCGCCGCAGATCGGGCGGTTCTATTTTGGCGAATACCACACGCTGGTGGTGGGGCCGGCCACCTCGAACACGGTGGCCAAATGCGTTCAGGGGATTTCCGACACGCTGCCGACCAACGCCTTCGCCCAGGCCGGCAAATGCCGGGTTCCCTGCATCGTCTTCGCCTGCGACACCGCACCGGAAATGATGACGGAGGCGCCGCACGGCATGGTGCCGGTCTATCCCCGGCGCATCGATCTGGAGAATGTCGACCGGCTGCGCGGATTCGAGGCGACCACCGTCGTCGAAACCGTGCCCGAACTCGAATCCGCGCTGAAGGCGCGTCTCGAATGTCTGACCACCTCGTCTTCCTGACCGGAAAGCTGGCGGAGCCGCGCCTGCGGGCGGTGCTCGACGGGATGGCGCCCTCGTCCTTCCGGTTCGACGTGGTGCAGATCGGCGTCAGCGTCGCCGCCCTGATGACCGAGGAGCTGATCAAACGCCGCCTGCCGTCCCCGCCGGCCGGGGCGCGGGTGATCCTGCCCGGGCGGACCCGCTGCGATCTGTCGGCCTTGTCGGAGCATTTCGGCGTCGCCTTCGAGCGCGGACCGGAGGAGCTGCGCGACATCCCGGCCTATCTCGGCGGCCGGCCGGCGCGGGCCGACCTGTCCCGCCATGCGGTGACGATCTTCGCGGAAATCGTCGATGCCCCGCGCCGCTCCATCGACGATTTGCTGGAGACCGCTGCGAAGCTGCGCCGCGACGGCGCCGACGTGATCGACCTCGGCTGTCACCCCGGCGAGCGGTTCGAGGGACTGGATGCCGCCGTCGCCGCCCTGGTCGCCGGCGGCCACAGGGTCAGCGTCGACAGCGCCGACCCGGAGGAGCTGTTGCGCGGGGCGTCCGCCGGCGCCTCCTACCTGCTCAGCCTCAACGAGGACACGCTGTGGGTGCTGGAGCGAACCGACGCGACCCCGATCCTGGTGCCCGCCAAGCCGCGCGACCTGGACTCCCTGGGCCGCGCCATCGACCGGCTGCGGGCTTCCGGCCGCCGTTTCCTCGCCGATCCGGTTCTCGACCCCATCCATTACGGCTTCACGGACTCGGTGGTTCGCTATCACGAGCTGCGGCGCCGCTATCACGACATCGAGATGCTGATGGGCATCGGCAACCTGACCGAATTGACCGATGCCGACACCACGGGCACCACGGCGTTGCTGATGGGCATGGTATCGGAACTGTCGATCGGTGCCGTCCTGACCCTTCAGGTCAGTCCGCACGCGCGCACCGCGGTGCGCGAAGCCGACCGGGCACGCCGCATCATGCATGCGGCTGCGGACAGCGGCAGCCTGCCCAAGGGCATCGATGACGGGTTGATGGCTCTGCGTGACCGCCGCCCCTTCGCCGGCACCCCGGCGGAGATCGCGGAAACCGCCCGCAACATCCGCGACCCCTCCTTCCGGATCGAGGTGGCCGAAGACGGCGTCCACGTCTACAACCGCGACGGCCATCATGTGGCAACCGACCCCTACCGGCTCTATCCGCTGCTCGGGCTGGCGGAAGACGGCGGACATGCCTTCTACATGGGGGTGGAGCTGCAGAAGGCCTTCCTCGCCTGGCAGCTTGGAAAACGCTATGTTCAGGACGAAGACCTCTCCTGGGGCTGCGCCGTGGAGACGGCGGCAGACGCGGACAGCGATGTCCACGGCTTCAAGACGGCGGGCACGACCTTGCAGGACCGCCGACGGGCCTGCGGAAGGGCATCATGATTCTGGAAACCATCGTCACCACGCTGGGCGCCGACGGAACCCCGCACATTGCCCCGTTCGGCATCACCCGGACCGGAGAGGATCTGGTGATCGCCCCCTTCCGCCCCTCCCTCACGCTCAACGCGCTGGACGCCACCGGGCGGGCGGTGATCAACCTCACCGACGATGCGCGGCTGTTCGCCGGCTGCCTGACCGGGCGGCGGGACTGGCCGTTGGTTCCGGCGACTGTCATCGCCGGGGTGCGTCTCGCTGACAGCCTCGCCCATTGGGAGGTGGAGGTGGTCCGGGTCGAGGCCGATCCGGTGCGCCCGCGCTTTCATTGCCGCAACGTCCATGAAGAGACGCATCGGCCCTTCGGCGGTCACAACCGCGCTGCCGCCGCGGTGATCGAAGCGGCGATCCTGTGCAGCCGCCTGCATCTGCTGCCGTGGGAAAAGGTTGAACGCGAAATGGCTTACCTTGCCATCGCCGTGGAGAAGACCGCGGGAGACCGCGAGCGGGAGGCCTGGGGCTGGCTGTCGGAGCGCGTGACCGCCTTCAGGGCTGGCAAACCTCCAACGCAGCCGCCCGCGACCGGCGCCGCGGCTCCCGACCTGGCAAAGCCACAGGCGCTCTCATGATCCGCATGCTTGCCAGCGTGACCGATCCCGTGGAGTCCGAAATCGCGGTGACGGCCGGGGCCGATCTGATCGACCTGAAGAACCCGGACGACGGCGCCCTCGGTGCCCTGCCCGTCAGCACCATCCGCTCCTGCCTGGACGCGGTTGCCGGACGGAGACCGGTCAGCGCCACCATCGGCGACCTGCCGATGGAACCGGCCTGTGTGGCGGACGCGGTGTCGAGGACCGCCGCCACCGGTGTCGACATCGTGAAGATGGGCATCCTCGCGGGCGGCGATCCGCAGGCCTCCATCGCCGCGGCTGCACAGGCGCGCGGTCCCGCCGCGCTGTTCGGCGTCATCCTCGCCGACATGGTAAGCCCAACCCTTGATCTCGTCCGCGCCATGGCCGGAGCGGGCTTCATCGGCGTGATGCTGGACACCGGACTGAAGGATGGCCGCACCCTGCGCGATCATCTGTCTGCCGACGCCCTGGCCGGCTTCATCGGGCAGGCCCGCGATGCCGGACTGAGTGCAGGGCTGGCCGGGTCCCTGAGACTTGCGGACATCGGTCCGCTGGCGGCCCTCCATCCGTCGATCCTCGGCTTTCGCGGCGCTCTTTGCCGGAACGGCGCACGGCGCGACGTCATCGATCAGCACAGGGTCGCCGAGGTCGTTCACGGCGTGCGCGTTTCCTCCGACCGCCTCCGCCAAGCCGGAGCACCGGACGGACTCCAGGCTTATGGTTTCCCGTGAAAGCCAGGCTTCAAGCAGGTCCGCTTGAAGCGGTCACAGTCTCGCGCACCGGCTCCCCCAGGCTCAGCATAAGGCGGTTGGCCCAGGCGAAGATCGCGACGGCCAGGATCAGGTCGAGGATCTCGCCATCCTGCAATCCGGCCCGGCGAAGCTCGGCAACGTCGCCTGCCGCCAGGAAGGCGGGCGAGGCCGTCAGACGGCCGGCGGCGACGGAGACCGCCTGCTGGCGCCGGTCCTCCAGACCGGCGATGCCCTGTGTGAACAGCGCTTCGACCGCTTCCCTGCCGCCGGTCAGCTCGACGAAGCGGCGGGCGTGGACCGAGGCGCAATAGACGCAGCCGTTCAGCACCGACTCAACGGCGGTCGCCAGTTCGCGCTCCGCCCGTGGCAGGCCGCGCGGGGCGTACATGATCCCGTTGAACAGCGGCGTGCGGTGGAGGAGCGCCTCCGGCTCATGCGCCAGCACCAGCGAATAGGCGCCGATGGCCATGTTGGACGGTGTCACCGCCAGCGCCACGCGCTGCTCCTCGCTGGCCTTTTCAAGCGCCACCGGGGCAAGCCAGGGCTTCCAGTCCAGGACGTCGATGGTGAAACCGATCGACGGGTCGGCCGGAACCGGTGCCCCGGACGGCAGGTCGGTTTGCCCTTCGTCCGCACCTCCCCTCTCCAGCGCTTGCAGTCCGGCCAACAGGCGGGCCTGATAATTCACAAGCGCGATCAACTGCGACAGCGCGACGATGCCATGGGCGTCCAGCCCCGCATCCTCCAACCCACGCAGATGCTCCGGCCGGGACTCGCGCGGCGAGAGCGTGACACGCTCGGCGTGGGCGATCAGGGCCGGGCGGGCGGCGGCGCCAGCGGCAAGCCCGCGGTAATGGGCAGCAAGCGCCTCGTTTCCGGCCAGCGTGGCGATGCGCTCCGCCACAGCGGCGCGCTCGGCGGCGGGAAACAGGCCGGGACGCCGCGGCGACAGCAGGGCGTCGTGCGCCGCCTGCGTGCGGGCGCGGACCTCCGCCCGGCGGGCACGCAAGACCAGCAGCGGCGAGGCATCGGACAGGCCGGCCAGCTGGTCGATCAGGTCGGGGGCGACCCGGGCGATCTCGCCGGTGGCATCGATGATGGTGGCGCTCATCGGAATCCCTCCGCTTCGGTCCATTCGTCGCCCAGCAGTTCCGGCGTTTCGAACCCGATCAACCGTTGCCAGTGATGGTCATAGTCCTCGGTGAACAGGGCCGACGTGATGCTGTCGGCCAGACGCTCCGCCCCGGCGCTGATGCCGGGGATGTCGCCGGTCACCTTGCCGTGGCTCAGCACCGCGGCATAGTTGAAGGCGTGGATACGGTTCAGCCAGGGCGCCTCGCCGGGGGTGCGCTCCAGGAACTCGAAATCGGCGCCGAGATAGGGGTGCAGCGCAAAATCGCTCTCATCCCGACCTGCCAGGACATAGCGGTCGCGCCACAGCAGGGTGTGGCGGGCGATCTCCGCCAGTTCCGGCCGCTGTGCCCAATCCACGGCGAAGCCGGTGGCGAGAATGACGTGATCGACCGCCACCACGCCCCGCCCGGTGTGCAGCACCAGACGGTCGCCGTCCGGCTCGGCCGCTTCTATCGGGCAGCGGGTCAGCAGCGCGAAGTTGGGATGGCGCGAACAGCGCAGCATGGAGTTGTGCGGTGCCGGCACCCCGGTCTCGGCGATGTACTGGTTGTAGGCCCAGCGCCGCTCGTCCGACAGGGTGTGGAAACCGAGCACCATGCCGGGATGGCCAGCGCCCAGCCCCTTGTTGATGCGGGGCAGATCGGGACGGCGGATCAGCATGTAGACCTTGGCGGCACCGTGCTCCAACGCTTCCGCCGCGTTGTCCACCGCGCCGGCGCCGGCACCGAGAACCGCCACCGTCCTGCCCTTCAGCGCCGCGAAGTCGATGGCTTCATGGGCATGGCTCCAGAACCGCTTGTCCACCGCCTTCCAGAAGGCCGGAATGAAGGGACCGCCCAGACCGTCGCGGCCGTTCGCCAGGATCACCCGCCTTGCCCGCACCTGCTGCCGCCCCTCCGGTCCGTCAAGATCGAGGGTCACGCCATCGGCATCGCCGGAGATCGCCGTCAATGCGGTGTCGTTCCGCACCGGCGGGTTGGTGACGCGGCGGTACCAGTTGAGGTAATCGAGCCACTGCAGGCGCGGGATGCGATGCAGCGCCTCCCAGTCCGCAAGGCCGAACCGCGCCTCGTACCAGGCGCGGAAGGTCAGGTTGGCGAAGCCAAGCGCCGGCCCGGTCAGCGTCTTGGGCGACCGCAAGGTCTCCATCCGGGCGTAGGTCGCCCAAGGCCCCTCGCGGCCGGCCGGCGCCCGGTCGAACAGTCGGATGTTGGAAATGCCGACCTTGCGCAGGGCGAAGGCGGCGGTCAAACCCGCCATGCCGGCGCCGACGATGGCGACATCAAGCACGCCGTCCCGTGCCGGCACCCAGTCGGCCGGCGGCAGGGCGAGAAGGTCGAAGTCGCGGGCCAGCCGCGCCTCCAGCTCGGCCAGGGATCGGGGGCCAGGGTCGGTCGCGTATTCGGTCGCATCGGCAGTCGCATCGGCAGGCAAGGCGGAAATGTCCTCGGTCATCGGGAAAGGGTCCTCTCCGTGTTGGGGGGCCGCTTTGCGCGGCTGTTGTCCGTACGGTCTCCACCCCTGGAGGAAGGCGGTGCGGTCTTTCAGGCTGTCAGCCTGCAGGCGGCCTGGGCGCCGCCCAGATAGGCGTCGCGGATCTGCGGGTCGCGGGCGAGGTCGGCGGCGGGGCCGGACAACACGATGCGGCCGGTCTGCAGCACATAGCCGCGATGGGCGATCTGCAGGGCGAGGTTGGCGTTCTGTTCCACCATGAAAATGCTGACGCCCTGCCGGTTGATGGTCTGGATCATCTCCAGCACGCGGTCGACATGCAAGGGCGACAGGCCCATCGTCGGCTCGTCCATCACGATCAGGCGTGGACGCCCCATCAGGGCGCGGGCCATCGCCACCATCTGCTGCTCGCCGCCCGACAGGGTGCCCGCCTGCTGGGCGTGGCGTTCGCGCAGCTTGGGGAACAGGCCGAGGACGCCGTCGTAATCCTCCGCCACCGCCTTGGAATCGCTGCGGGTGTAGGCGCCCATCAGCACATTCTCGCGCACCGTCATGGTGCCGAACAGGCGGCGCGATTCCGGCACGGAGCCGATGCCGCGCCGCACGATCTGCGGCGTGGTCAGGCCGGTCAGCGGCTGGCCGTCGAAGACCACCTGTCCGGAGCGCGGCTTCAACAGCCCCAGGATGACCTTCATCGAGGTGGATTTGCCGATGGCATTGCCGCCCAGCAGGCAGACGATCTGCCCGCGCG
>NZ_BADK01000350.1 GCF_000333595.1 Azospirillum sp. B506 | reverse complement strand
AGCCTGACGCATGCCACAGGATGGCCTTGTCTTCGACCTTCCCGCCGGGGAGAGCGCGGGTGACGAGTGCGCGCTGCTGATCCGCGAGATCCCCTACCGCGATCCGGTCGCCGCCTTCGCCCCCTGGTCCGGCCAGCCTTTTGCCACCCTCCTGCACAGCGCCGCGGAGGCCGGCGGGCGGGGCCGATGGAGCATCGTCGCCGTAGACCCGTTCCGTACCATCGAGGCCCACGGCGGCTCCGTCACCGTGGACGGCCATCCAGTAGCCGGCGATCCGTTCACCGTGCTGGAACAGCAGCTCGACGCCCACCGCCTGCCCCTTCCTCCCGATCTGCCCGTTCCGTTCGCCGGCGGAGCCGTCGGCTTCCTCGGCTATGAGTTGGGACAGGTGCTGGAACGCCTGCCGGCGCGCCATGGCGACGACACCGGCCTGCCCGACATGGCCTTCGGTCTCTATGACACCGTCATCGTCTTCGATGAGCGGGAACGGCGCGGCTGGATCCTGTCCAGCGGCTTCCCCGAGCGCAGCCCGGTCGGACGCCGCATCCGGGCCGCCCGGCGCCTGCACTCGGTCGCCGATGCGCTGGAGGCAGCGCCTGCCGACCTGCCGCCGCCCTCGCCTGCCACCGCCGTCTGGCGGCCGGAAATCGAACGCGACGAATATTGCCGCCGGGTGGAACGGGTGCTGGAGTACATTGGCGCGGGCGACATCTTCCAGGCCAACTTCACCGGGCGTTTCCTGGCCGAGCGTCCGGACGGTCTGCCGGTGTTCGATCTCTACCGCCGCCTGCTGGCGCTCAGTCCCGCCCCCTTCGCGGCCTGCCTATCCCTGCCCGGCGGCAGCGGTCTCGCCAGCGCCTCGCCGGAACGCTTCATCCGGTTGCATGCCGACGGGCGGATGGAAACCCGCCCGATCAAGGGAACCCGCCCGCGCGGCGCCACCGCAGCAGAGGACGACGCCTTGGCCCGCGAGCTTGAACACAGCATCAAGGACCGGGCCGAGAATCTGATGATCACGGACCTGCTGCGCAACGACATCGGCCGCGTGGCGCGCATCGGCAGCGTCAAGGTGCCGGTCCTTTGCGGGGTGGAGCGCTTCGCCTCCGTCCATCATCTGGTGTCGGTGATCGAAGGGCGGTTGAAGCCGGGACTGGGGCCGGTCGATCTGCTGCGCGCCACCTTTCCCGGCGGCTCCATCACGGGCGCCCCGAAGATCCGCGCCATGGAGATCATCGACGAGCTGGAATTCTCCCGGCGCGGCGCCTATTGCGGGTCGGTCGCCTGGATCGGCTTCGACGGGGCGATGGACAGCAGCATCGTCATCCGCACCCTGACCGTCACGCCCGACCGGGTCATCGCCCAGGCCGGCGGCGGCATCGTCGCCGATTCCGATCCCGGCCGCGAGCATGACGAGATGATGGTGAAGATCCGCCCGTTGCTGCGCGCCCTGGATGGCGGCTGATCAAAGCCGATCGATAAAAGGGAAGGCCCCGGCCGTCGAAACGGTCGGGGCCTTCGTGTGTTCAGAAACGGCCGGCCAGAGCCGCCGACGTCACTGGATGTCGTTCGGCTGGACGACGACCCAGTTCCGGTCGGCGAGGACCGGCAGATTCTGCGCCGCCTGGCCAGCGGCGGCCGCTTCCCACATCTGCTTGATCTGCTTCATATATTTGTCCTTGCGGTTGACCCAGACCCTGACGCCGCCATTCGCCGCGTCGGTGGAATGGAGCAGCATGTAACCATCGCTGGTCGGGGTGTCTCCCGCCACCAGCACCGGCTTCTTCCACTGGTCGATGTAGGTGAGGATCGCCGCGTGCTTGCCGGCAAACCAGGTCAGCGGCGCCCACAGATAGGTGCCGAGTTCCAGGTCCATCGTCTTGGCCCAGTCGTATTTTCCATCGGCGATCAGCTTGCGCGCCGTGGTCACCTCGCCGGTGGCGCGGTTCTTCAGCAGCATGGTGACGCCGATGACGTTCTGCGGCTTGATGTTGTAGCCGTATTTCGGATCGGACAGGACCATCCGCACCAATTCCTCGCTGGCGGCGGTCACGACATAGACCTCGATCCCGTTGGCGGTCAGGTGGTTCACCAGCTCCTGCTGGCCGGTGTAGAATTTTGGCGGACTGACCTCGACCGTCTTGACCGCGTCGCCGTCGTAATAGGTGGCGGGGATCGGCTTGCCGTCGGCCAGCATCTCGTCGATGAAGCCCTTCAACTGGGTCAGGGTGAAGCCGGAGAAGATCTGCGCCACCCAGGGATAGCACACCTGATCGTCGATCTCGCACAGCCGGTAATAATAGCTGTTCAGGCTTTCCTTGTGCCCGTTCACGTCCTTGAACGGGATGATCTTCAAGGAGGGATCCATGCTCTCGCGCGACAGCACGCCCTTGCGCTCCAGATAGGGCAGCAGGGATTCTTCAAGGTCGTAGCGGTAGAGCGTGTTGTCGGCATCGAACACCGCATAGGCACCCTTGCCGGCATTGGCGGACACCAGCGTCTTGAGGCTCGCCGCCGCTTCCGCCGGCCAATGCGCGAGCGGTTGGGCGGTGCCCGATTGGGCCATGGCCGCCATCGGGGCCATCGCGACCATGCCCGCGAGAAATGCGGACCGGAAAAGCGTCTTCATCTGCGTCCTTTCTTTCCCTGTTCAAAGACACAATTCTTCGAGATCGGAACCACTATGTTGGAGTGGTACCGACTGTTCTGGGGATAATCCCGAACTGCCTAAGATTTTTCAGTTGAGAGGCACAGTTTATGACAGTTTAATTACGCATGTCTACTGAATCTAATTTTGGTGACCTGTCGTGGATTGGCCAGAACCCGTCGCCTACACAGAAGAAATTCTTGGATTTCCTGTAAGCGGTCAGTGTGGCGAGACCGAACGGATGGTGAGGGACAGCGGGCCATCCCGGCGCGGCCAGTCCACCACGTCGCCGGCCCGCCCCCCGATCAGAGCCTCACCCAACGGCGATTGCCAGCTGATCCGACCGGCGGCAGGATCGGCCTCCTGCCCACCCACCAACGTGAAAGTCCATTGCCGCCCGTTTTCATCCTCGGCGACGATGACGGAGCCGAAGCCGGCCTCTTCCGCCGGACCGGCCGGGCGGACCACGACGGCGGCGGCCAGACGCGCGCGCAGCAGGTCGGCTCGCCGCTTGGCGCTGCTCATCGCCTGCCGGTCCTCCGGCGTATCGGAACCGCGCAATTTCGCGATGTCCGCGTCGGCCGCGGCAAGTTCCTCCTGCCAGGCGGCGACGGTTGCGGCGGACACATGCAGAGGTCCATTGATCTGCGGCAGCGGCCCCTCGGTTTCGGCGTCGCTTTCCTTGACGAAGGCGCGGCTCATCTCATTGCCCTCAACCGAGCAACGCCATCGCGGCGGCGGGCGCGCAGCTGGCGACCCAACCCTGCCCAGGGGCGTCCACCACGTCGCAGAAGTCCCGATAGGGGCGGCCAAGCCGAGCGGCCACCTCCTTCACCACGGCACGACCTACGCCGGCCCCGACCACAGGAGCCTCATCCGGAAGAGACGACTCTCCGGCCGACAACACGCGACAAGCGGCGTCGTGGATGCGGCGCAACTGGCGTTCGGTCAGGTCGCCGGCCATCGCCCGCCAGACCGCCGGATCGTAGTCGCCGGCATCGTGCCCGACCATGCGGGCCAGACGGCGCCGGCTGGCCTCGATCGTCTTCGCCCCGTTGTCTGCGGCGGGGTGCTGGTCCGCGGCCTCGTCCAGCCGGCCCAGCACACGGTAGAGGTCGGCGCTGGTGGCGAAATATTCGGCCATCATCGGCAAGCGTTCGCCCGCGACCAGGGCGGTGCGCTCCATCGCCATCACCGCCGTGCGGGTCAGTCCGGTATAGAGCAGTTCCTCAACCGCCATCCGCTCGTGATCGGTGACGCCACGCGCCACCACGGCGCCGTCGCGCACCGACACGATGTCCGTTGTGGTGCTGCCCATGTCAACCAGCAGCGCCGCCGGCAGGCGCCGGGCGACCACGGCGGCTGTCGCCATCCAGTTGGCCGAGGCCACCTCCATCACCTGTCCACGCGCCTCCCGGGGCGACAGAAGCCCGCGCCGGCCGGCATAGATTCGCAGCCGCCCCTGCGGCAGTGCCGCCGCCATCCGGTCGATCAGCGTGTGCACGCCCTGGGTGCGGTCGTCGAACAGGTCGACCAGTTCGCCGGTCATCGTCACCACATGGTCGGCGTCGGCCGGCAGCCGCTCCAGCACGGTGGCGAGGGCCGCGTCCAGTTCCGCCAGCCCTTGCCAGAGCCGGCATGGCACCTGCACCGCATCGCGCAAACGGCCATTCTCCGCCCAGGCCGCCTTCAGGTGGGCGCCGCCGATGTCCCAGCCGATCATGGACGATCCGACGATGTCAGACATGCACGCCCTCCCGGCCTGCGTCGGCCGATGCGGTGTTGAACAGAGCCAGGATATCGCCCGCCGGGTTCCAGCCCAGCACCCGCGACAGCCCGGAATAGCCGACGGACAGGCGCGGATTCACCTCCACCACCACCGGGCCATTCCCCTCTGGGCCGTCAGGCCGGTCGATGAGATCGACGGCGACATAGCCGCGCAGGCCCGGAATCGCCGCGGCAATGGCGCGGGCCAGCGGCTCCCAGGCGGCACGGCGGTGCTCCATCGCACCGACCTCCACGCCATGGAAGGAGAAGCTCCCCTCCCCGCGCTCCACCGTCTGACGGTTGCAACCGAGCAGCCGCACCCCGCCGGCGGCATCGACCAGCATCGACAGGCTGCACGCCTCCCCCTCCACCAGCGGCTGGACGATCCAGCGCCCGGCATGTGGAGGAGTCCAGGCGCCGATCTCGTCGACGATGAAGGTGTCGAGACAGCCGGCACCATCGTCCGGCTTCACCACATGGCGGGTGGCGGGCGGCGGCGGGGCGCCCAAGGGAACGGTGGGAATGGCTGCGATGCCGTGGGCGGCCAGCCGGGCCGCCGTCGCCGTCTTCGACGATGCGAGTGCGATGGCGTCGGGAGCGCAGGCGACCACCGGCCGGCCGGTGCTGCGGAACAGGGCGGCGACATGACCCAGCAGACCGTCGCTTTCCGGCGCAATCGGCCAGACCACGTCGCACAGGGCGGCGGCCGCGCGCCAGCGCGCCTCCGGTTCCTCGCCCGGCGTCACCGGGAACAGGGCGACCCGGTCGGACGGAAAGGACGGCGGGGAAAGCCGGTTGTCCCAGCACAGCGTGACGTGTATGCCATCCAGCGCGACCAGATCGCCGACGAGGGCCGCGACCATCGCGTTGGCCTCATCCATCAGGTCCGTCGGCAGCGGCCCGTTGCACAGTGCGCCGCCGGTGACATACTCGCAGACCAGAATCCGACGAAGGCTGTTCTCCATGGACATCGTTCCCGTCATCGACCTGCTGGGCGGGCAGGTGGTTCATGCCAAGCGGGGGGAGCGCGACCGCTACCGCCCCATCGAAAGCGGGCTGACCGTTGGATCGGCACCGCAGGATATCGTGGCCGCGCTGCTGGCGCTGCAACCCTTCCGCGCCTGCTATGTCGCCGATCTCGACGCGATCCGCGGGAATGGCGACCATCGTGCCACCGTGGCCGCTCTCCAGGCGCGCTGGCCGGAGGTCGCCTTCTGGGTCGATGCCGGGCTGGCGACGCCGGACGACTGCCGCCGTTGGCTCGATGCCGGCCTCGGCCATCTGGTGATCGGCAGCGAAAGCCAGACCGACGGCAAGACGCTGGAGGCGGCGCTGGCGCTGACCGGTGAGGACCGGGTGGCGCTGTCGCTGGATCTCCGGCGGGGCGAAGCGCTGGGACCGGCGGCGCTGCATGAGGATGCCGGCTGCTGGCCCGCGCGGGTGATCGCCATGACGCTGGACCGGGTCGGCTCCGGCGAGGGTCCGGACCTGGACCGCATCGTCACGCTGGCGGCCCGACGCCCGGGGGTTCGGGTGTGGGGGGCCGGCGGCGTGCGCGATGCGGCGGATCTGGACGCGCTGGCCACGCATGGCGCCGATGCCGTGCTGGTGGCCAGCGCTCTCCACGACCGGCGCCTCGACGCCGGAACGCTCGCTCGTTTCGTCTCCGATCAGGAGGCGGCGAACGGGTGAACCGCCGCGGCCATGCCGTCCAGCATTTCCTGGGCGGTCGGGCTGCCGGCGATGGCGCGCTTCAGCGCCAGCTTGGTGGCCTCATGGTTGTAGTCCTGGATCTTGCGGTCATCCTCCGCCTGCCAGTGGATGAAGACGCCGACCGAGATGAACAGGTCGTCGGCCTCGTCCGCCGGGATGGTGCCGTCCTGGACGCATTCGGCGACCGCCAGGGCGACGGCGCGCTGGGCCGGCCCGAACATCTGCACGGCCTGCTTGGCGTTCTTGATCGTCACCTTGTTGAACATGACCGTGGACGGCTTGACCATCAGGTTCGGCGCCAGCACGGCCAGCAGGCCGTTCACGCCTTCCTTCTGGTTGGTCAGGGTCTGGCAGAAGGCGGTTTCGGCGGCACTGCCGCGCGGACCGATGATGAGATCGATGTGGGCGACTTCGTTGCCGTCGCCCACCAGAGCTTCGCCGACCATAACCTTGTCGATCTTAGGCATTGCGCATCCCTTGCGATGGTTGGTTCGATCAGATTCCGCCGGTTGTTCTCCGGCGGCCACGGCCCGGCCGGCAGTTCGCCGGCCAGCCGAAGCACGAACAGGCAGGCCACCGTCAGATCGGCGGACGTGCCCGGATTGAGGCCGCGGCGCTTCAGCGCGCGGTCGAAAGCGAGGAGCCGGCGGGCCGCTCCGGCGTGACTGCCGAAAGTCGGGCCTGTGGAAAGACGCCGTTCCAGCCGGAATGCCTGATCCCGCACCCGCTCCGCCGCCGCCGCGCCATGTTTGCGGGCGATGTGGGTGTCGGGATGCAACGCCATGAATCCCAGATGGATGGCGCTCGCCGCCTCCGCGGCGCTGGCGCCGCGACGCAACGCCGACCGTCCGCGGGCCACGCCGAAGGTGAAGACGTCGGCAAAGGCGGTGGCATACTGCCGCGCGATCAGGTCGCGGTCGGCCGCAGTCGCCATCGCCGCCCGCAGGTCGATCCGCGGCGCCTCGGCGACGTCATGCTGCGGGGCCTCGCCCAGCCCGGCGGGCAGCGCCAGGCGGATCGCCGCGAAGGCGTCGGTGGCATCGGCGACGCCCAGCCCGTCGAGCACCCGCGCCAGCCGCAGCCGCAGCGGCTCGCCCTTGTCGCGGCACAGCGCCGCGCCGGCCAGCGGCGCCAGCAGCAGGACGATGCCGAGATTGGTGTTGCAGCCGGCAACGCCCTGCGTCGCCTCGACGGCGCGCAGGATCGCCTCCCCCACCCTGCGGCCCGGCGTGGCGAGGATCGGAGCGATGGCGGCTGCACTGTCCAGGAACTGCGCCACGGTCATCCCGTGGCCTTCGGCATGGATGTGGACGTTGCCGGGCTTCAGCGCCATCAGCTCAAGCCGGCATGCGGTGAACACCGCCTCCTCCACCAGGGTCCGGCAATGGCGACCCGGCGTCGGCAGCAGGGCGCTCATCCCGCCCTCCGGGCGTCCGCCGACACCGGCGGGGTCGACGCCAGACGGGCCAGAACCAGATCGGCCAGCGCCTGCGCCACATCCACGGGCGTCACCGCCTGAAGGCCACGCCATGCCGGCATGCTGTTGACCTCCAGCACCAGGAAGCGGCCATCGGGCGCACGGATGACATCCACCCCGGCATAATCGGCCCCCACGGCGGCGGCGGCGGCCACGGCCAGGTCTCCAAGCACGCCGACCGGATTGGCCGGATGACAGCGTGCGCCCTGCTTCACATTGGTGATCCAGTGGTCGCCCTGGCGGACCATCGCGGAGAGCGGACGCCCATCGACCACGAAGACGCGCCAGTCGAACCAACCGCCATCCGCAGCGCCGACATAATCCTGCAGGTGATAGACGCCGGAGACCTCATCCGGTACCGGCAGTTCCATGCCGGGATCGAGCCGTCGCAGCCCCTTGCCCTGCGACCCGAACAGCGGCTTCAGCACCGCGGCCCGGCCCTCGGCATGAAGGGCGGCCAGGATGGCGGACGCCTGGACGGGATCGGCGACGGTCCAGGTGCGCGGGGTCGGCACGCGAGCGGCCGCCAGCCGGAAGGCAGTGGCGCTCTTGTCGACGCAGCGCTCGATCGAGGCCGGATTGTTGGCCACCGGCACCCCGCGATGGGCCAGCGCATGCAGCATGCCGAGCCGCAGCGTCACCTGCTCGAAGCTGCCGGCGGAAATGGTGCGGACCAGGCAGGCGTCGGGCAGTCCGCCGTCGAAGCCCGGAATCATCGGCCCGTCCGGACCGAAACCGCAGGCGCCCAGCGGCACCGGGACGGCCTCCGCGCCGCGGCGGGCAAAGGCGGCGCTCAGCCGACGGGTGTGCCAGTCGGCGCCGTCCACGAAGATGGCGATTCGGGTCCGCCCCATGGCCAGGCCTCCTAGCCGCCGATGCCGAAGGAGCGGTCGAGCAGAGCCGGAGCCAGCGTCCCGGCGCTGAAGCTCCGGCCGCTCTCGAAGGCGGTGACGATCACGCGGGCCGGGCTGAACAGCATCGGATCGATCTTGAAGAAGTCGTAGCCGCTCGCCGCGAACAGGTCGGCGAAGGGGCGGCCGTAGTCGGTGGAGGCCGAGCTGGGCAGGCGGGCCGCCAGATCGGCCGCGTCGTCGTCCGGCCCGTCGACCAGCAGATGGACGCTGCCGCCGAACAGGATGGCGTCGTTGGTCCGCCCCATCGCCTGGACGAAATCCCGGCCCGGCGGTGGCAGCGGGGCACAGCCGACGCCGTCGCGCACCCGCTCCAATGGGAAATGCAGGGCATGCAGCTTGTGCAGTCCCACCTCCAGCACCCGCGCGACGACCTGGACGATGCCGGCCGGGCTGCGGGTCGGCGTCAGGATCAGGGTCACGCGCTCTATCGGCACGCCGCAATCGCGCGCCACCTTCTCCACCACCGATGCCGGTGGCCGCTTGTCCGTCTCCAGCACCAGCACGGCACGGTCGGCCATGTCGCGATAGCCGAGTTCGGCGAACAGCGGCTCCTTCAGCGCCAGGGCGCGGCCGGGGCCGGAACCGAGGGCCGAGAATTTCTCGCCGGACAGGCTCCAGCCGGCATATTGGCTGCCCAGGCAGGCCAGGACCGGATCGGCCGCGCCCACCGTCACCTGCGCCGGCCAATGGGCGAAGGGGGAATCCATGGCGATGCGCACGCTGCCGGCGCCGCCCATGCAGATCTCGGCGATGCGGCGTCCGGCCTCCAGGCTGCCGGGCCGGTCGATGCCGGCGTCGATCACGGTACAGCCGGCCGGATGCTGCTCCACCCCGATCCGCAGCAGGGCGGCATCCGCCACCAGCGCATGGACCAGCGGGGCGGCGAGCCGGTTAACACTGAAGGGAAGGGAAGACATCGGTGGTTCTCTCCAAAAGGCAGGCCCGCGGTGCGCAGTCCGCGACGATGCGTTCGATGCGACGGGACAGGCGGCGGCGCGCCTCCTCCTCGTCCCCGCCCCAGGCGGTGACGCTGCACAGCGCCTGCCCTGCCTCGATGGTGCTGCCCGCCCTGGGCAAGTCGGCGCACCAGGGTGCCCAGGTGCGTTTGTCCGACACCGTCAGCGCGGCGGCGGCGTAGGCGACCGCCCCGGCGATGACGCCCGGCCGCGGCGCCCCCAGTTTCCAGTCGCGTCCGGCGGAGGCGTCGAGATGGGCACGCATCACCCCGCCCTGCCGGTGGCGTTCGAGCAGGTCGAGCGTGGCACCCGGACGCGGGTTGACCTCCAGCACCGTGATGCCCGTACCGTCGACCAGCAGATCCAGGCTGTTCAGCCCGACCAGACCGAACGCCCTGGCGATGCGGCGCACCGCCTCCGCCAGCCGGTCGATCAGCGACGGCTGTAGCGCCACCGGCAGCACCGCCCCGCCATAGCGGAAGGGCGAACCCGGCGTCGGATCGGCCCATTGCCGGCTGATCGCCACCAGCTCGCACCGGCCGGATCGGTCGGCGATGAAGGCGACGGAGGTTGGCCGGCCAACCGCCCGCCGTTGCAGGTAATGCCCGCCCGGCAGCGGACCGCCGTCCCACGGCGCGATGTGCCACCCCCCGGCCGCCCCGGTGCGCTTGACCAGCCACGTCTCCGGCGCAACACAAAGGGGAGCTTCGGTCCGCGTGTCCGGATGCGAGATGCCCAGAGCCTCCAGCCCCAGCGTCGCCAGCCGCGCGGCGAAACAGGCCGGATCCTTGACCGCCCGCACCACCTCCGGCCGGTTGCCGAGCAGACGGTAGGGACCCGCCTGCATCAGGGCGGCCAGCAGATCGGGCGCCTGCTCGAACCCCGATCCGACGACCAATGCGCTGCCCGGAGAAGCCAGGTCCCGAGCGGCGGCGATCAGCGCCTTCCCATCGAAGCCGACGAGGGGATCGCCCGGCACGCGGCTTGCGGGCGCCGGCAGATCGGCATCGCCGAACTGGTCCAGCGTCGCCACAACGGCGCCGGTACGCGCCACCGCCTGGGCGATGGCCCGGCCCGACAGGGCGGCGACCAGGATCACGCCGCTTTCCGGCATTGGGCGCGGGCCAGGGCGAAGGCGTCGTCGAACGCCAGATAAACCGGCCTCACCGCCTCGCGCATCGCCTTGAACAGGCCATGCTGGGTCTTGAACTTCACGTTCCCGATGGCGAGCGCACCGATGCCGACCGCGTGGGTCCCCTCGATGGGCACACCGTCGCTGAAGGCGTCCACCCCCTCCACGCCGGCCGGCGGCACGGCATTGACGTCGGCCACCACCCGCACCGAACCCGCGGCGGCGATCTGCGCGCGGCTCAGCACCTGCACGCCGGCGCGGGCGACCGCCAGCACCACATCGGTCTCCGCCAGGATGGTGCCCTTGTGCGCGTCCGTCGAGCCGTCCACCGCACCCAGAGTTACGCCGAACCGCTGAAGGTAGGAGGCCGCACGCTCGGCAACGGATGCAGCACCGTCATGGCCGACCAGCTGCACCGACGCTCCGGCGCGCGCCGCCAGCACCGCCGCGACACCGCCCACCGGCCCCTTGCCGCCGAACACCGCGATCCGCGCCCCGGCCAGGCCCATCCCGGCCCTCTCAAGCTGGGCCTCGACCTTCGCGATCATCGCCGCGGCGGTGGTGTAGGCGCCCGACGGGTCGGCGAAGACGGAAATTTCAAACGGCGGCACCATGGCCCGGCGGGCCGCCTCCAGCATGTCCAGCGCCTTCAGGATGTCGCGGCCGGCGATGAACAGGCCGGTCCGCTTGGCATCGCCCGGCGCACGCGAAAAGATCATGTCCTGGACAAGACCCGGAACTTCACCAGTCTCGACATTGGTGTACGGCACCACAACGCCATAACCGGCATCGCACGCCATATTGATATCAAATGGACTGACCGCTTTTACCGGAGTAATAGCGTGAATAATGTAGGGCTTTTCCATGAAACGAAGTCCTTGGTTCGCTTCACGGCACTGTCTTTCACTTAATGGCTTCACGCTGTCTTTTTTGCGACTGTTTCATATCCGGCAGCGACTGCGCTGTGCTCGACGAAAGGCTCCACCACCGCGCCACGGTTACGCCCCCGGCAGACGAGGACGCGCAGATTGGCCCGCGTCCGCCAGCGTGCGCGCGCGCCCTCCGCGGCGCGCTCCGCCGATCCTGCATCGCCAAAGATGGCGAATCCGGTCGGCCCCCAGGAACTCTGCCCCACGCCCGTCGCTCCCACCGACGGCAGCCAGCGCAGCACCTCGGCCACGTCCGGACTGCTGAAACGGCCGCCCTGGGCCGGGGCGAAATGGTCGCCGACCACGCTCTGCAGTTCCGTCACCGCGGTACCGAACCGGACCGCATCGCCTTCCGCCAGCGCAGGCAACCCGACCATCAGCGCCAGCCGGCACAGATAGGCGGCCTTGTCCGCAGGAAAGGGCGGCAGATCGCGGAAGGCGACCGTTTCGGCCGTTCCCGACAGGCCACGGTTGGCGTCGTCGAACACCAGCAGCACTCTCCATGCCTCCGGTAGAGCCATGCGGCTGATGACCGGCGGCGGCTCGTCGAGCGCACCCTTGCCGCCATCCAGGATCACGCCGCCCTGCTCAAAGGCTCCGACCCCGATGCCCGACCGCGCCCCGCGATCCAGCAGGCTGGCGACCCGGCGCGGCGGCAGCGGCCGGCCGGTCAACGCGGACAGGGCCGCCCCGACGGCCAGCGCCAGCTGTGTGCCCGACCCAAGCCCGGAATGGGAGGGAATCGTCCGGCCGAGGCGCAGGGAAAAGCGGTTCTCCAGGTCCAGCGCATCGCACAGCCGGTCAAGATACCCCCGCGCCCGGCAGGCAGGCCGATCCGCCGTATCATTGGCCGCCTCGCCCCGCTCCAGCGTCAACTCCGTTCCCAGCCCGTCGAGCGTCAGGCCCAGGCTGCCGAAGCGCCGGCCCAACCCGCCCTCCATGTCGAGGAACCCGAGATGCAGCCGTGCGGGCACCTCCACCCGCACCGCTTCGACCGTCCTGTGCTGTTCGCCGCAAATCATGGCCTACCTGTCGCAAAAGCCAAGGCGACCAGCCGCCTTTTGAACATAATAAAATCGACGGCAGCAAAATCAATGGGAACTTCAATAAAAACGGATTATTCAGTATATGATGAAACAAAAAAGAGACCGCCGAATGCTTGTTCCTATTAGGAAATGAGACGCATTTTCGCGCGTTATTTTTTAAATACTTCCTACTATCGACATCACCTATGGGGTCTGGGACATGGACTACGAGCCCGGTGGGACCGATCTCCCATCGCCGATGAGCGATGTCGTTTGCCCATTCTGTGCAATGGCCTGCGACGACCTCACGGTCGCACGCGACCGGACCGGCCAGATCAGGGTGACCGCCAACGGCTGTGCACGGGCGCGCACCCTGTTCGCGCTTCCGGCGTTGTCGGCCCACTGCTTCGTAAAGGGCCGGGCCGTACCGCTCGACGAGGCGCTGGACGCGGCGGCGGCAGTGCTGCGGGCCGCCACCTCGCCGGCCGTCGGGGGACTGGCCGCCGACACCGAGGGAATCTCCGCCGCGCTGGCACTGGCGGAACGGCTGGGGGCGGTGGTCGACCACGCGGCGTCCGACAGCCTGTTCCACGGCCTGCGCGCCCTCCAGGTGAGCGGTGCGATGACCGCCACCTTCGGCGAGCTGCGCAACCGCGCCGATCTGTTCGTGCTGTTCGGGGCAGAGTTCGACCGCCATGCGCCCCGCCTGTTCGAGCGCATCGTCCATCCGCCGGCCGCCCTGTTCCGCGATGCCGGCGCCGCGCGCGGCTTTCTCATCGGTCCCGGTCATGGGCCGGTGCCGGAAGGCTTCGAGCGCCTGACCGCCGACCTGACCCACGCCCCCGCCATCGCCGCCGCCCTGGCACAGCTGATGGCTGGCGAAACCCCGCGTGGACACCGGGTGGGCGGTATCGCGATGGAGGATCTCGCCCGTGTCGGCACCGCGTTGCTCGAGGCACGCTTCGGCGTCGTCGGCTGGATCGCCGCCACTCTCGATCCGGCGGACGGCGATATCGCCATCGAAGCCTTCAACCGGCTGGTCGTGAGCGCCAATGTCTCCACCCGCTGTGCCGGACTGCCGTTGGGCGGCAAGGGCAACGCGCTGGGCGCCAATTACGTCTGCGCCTGGCAGTATGGCGTGCCGTTGCGCTCCCGCCTGGGAGCCGGCCCGCCGGAGCACGATCCTTTGCGCTACCGGCTGAAAGGCCTGCTGGCCGGGGGCGGGATCGACGCGCTTGTCTGGCTGTCGGCCCTGAACGGCGCGGAACTGCCGGACACCCGCACACCGATGGTCGTGCTCGCCCGCCCTGGACAACCCCTGCCCTATGACCCGGAGGTGCTGATTCCGGTCGCCATCCCCGGCCTCGACCATGCCGGCAGCATCCACCGCGGCGACGGTGTCGCCGCCCTACCCCTGCGCCGCCTGCGATCGGTCACTTTGCCGACGGCAGCGTCGGTGCTGAACGCCCTGCTCGACCGGCTTCCCACCCCACCTCTTCCCGTCGCGATCCGGGAGACAGCGCATGTCTGACGCCTACACCCTGCTGCGCGGCGGCCGTGTCTGCGATCCCGCCATGGGCGCGGACGACGGACTGCGCGATCTGTATCTGAAGGACGGCCGCATCGCCGCCCCGCCTCCGGAGGGTGCCCGCATCGGCGAGGTGATCGACCTGGGCGGCCGCATCGTCATGGCCGGCGCCATCGACATCCACAGCCACATCGGCGGCGGCAAGGTGAAC
This sequence comes from Azospirillum sp. B506, assembly GCF_000333595.1. Lineage (GTDB taxonomy): Bacteria > Pseudomonadota > Alphaproteobacteria > Azospirillales > Azospirillaceae > Azospirillum. The sequence goes on along the minus strand of NZ_BADK01000350.1, from coordinate 2,978 downwards.
CTCGCCCGCCTGCTGCTGCCGGAGGAGCATCGCGAGCACGGCAGCGGCCCGGACGGCCTGCGCCGGTCGGGCAGCGGCCTGTTCACCCCGTCCAGCTTCGTCACCGGCTACCGCTACACCGAAATGGGCTACACGGCGGCGTTCGAGCCGGCGATGCTGCCGTCCAACGCACGCCACACGCATCTTGAGCTGGCCGACGTCCCGATCATCGACAAGGGCTGCTATGCCGTCCTCGGCAACGACGATTTCCTGCTGGAACGGCTGGCCGCCGGGGCGACCCAGTCGGAGGTCAACGACTATGTCGCCTGGATCCTGCACGCCACCCAGGCGGTCGGCGTCAAGGTGGTGAATCCCGGCGGCATCAGCGCCTTCAAATTCAACCAGCGCCGCCTGGAGCTGGACGAGGCGCATCCCCATTACGGCATCACGCCGCGCCGCATCCTGATCACGCTGGCCACCGCGCTGTCGGACCTGGGGGTGCCGCATCCGCTGCACATCCATTGCAACAATCTGGGCATCCCCGGCAACGAATCTGTGACGCGCGATACCATCGCCGCGCTGGACGGCCTGCCCGCCCACCTGACGCACCTGCAATTCCACAGCTACGGGACCGAGGGCGACCGCCGTTTCTCCTCAGCCGCCGCCGAGATCGCGGAAGCGGTGAACCGCAGCCCGAACATCTCGGTCGATGTCGGCCAGATCGTCTTCGGCCAGACCATCACCGCGTCGGCCGACATCATGTCGCAGTTCCGCAACAGCGGTCTCGCCAGCCCGCGCAAATGGGTGTGCACCGACATCGAATGCGACGGCGGCTGCGGATTGGTGCCGTTCCGCTACCGCGACAAGGCTTTCGTCAATGCCCTGCAATGGGCCATCGGGCTGGAGCTGTTCCTGCTGATCGAGGATCCCTGGCGGGTCTATCTGACCACCGACCATCCGAATGGCGGCCCCTTCACCAGCTATCCGCACCTGATCCGGCTGCTGATGGACCGCAGCTTCCGCAACGAGCAGCTGGCGCGGATCAACCCCGACGTGGCAGCGCACAGCCGGCTCGGCTCCATCGACCGCGAATACAGCCTGAAGGAGATCGCCATCATGACCCGCGCCGGCCCCGCCCGCGTGCTGGGGTTGCGCGACCGCGGCCATCTGCGCCCCGGCGCCGTGGCCGACGTGGTCGTGTATGACGACCTCCCCGACCGCGAGGCGATGTTCGCGGCACCTGCGTGGGTGTTCAAGAACGGCCGGCCGGTGGCGCGCAGCGGCGAACTGACCGCCACCGGCTGGGGCGACACCATCGTCGTCCGGCCGGCGTTCGATTCCGCCATCGAACGGCGGCTGAAGCCCTGGTTCGAGGATCACCAGACCGTGCGGCTCGGCAACTTCCGCATCGCGGACGGCGAGATCCTCGACCGCGGCCGCGGCGGCCTGTCCATCGTCCCGACCCTGACGGCGTCCGACTCATGCTTCTGAACGGCATCCTTATCGAGAACAGCTATGCCGAGGCCTTCGACATGAAGGCGACCCGGCTGATCGTGACCGCCGATACGCTGGCCTGGGCCCGCCATGCCGGCACGGCGGCGACCGGCTTCGCCACCTCGGTCATCGCCTGCGGCTGCGAAGCCGGGATCGAACGAGAGCTGACGCCGGAGGAGACGCCGGACGGGCGCCCCGGCGTCGCCCTGCTGTTCTTCGCCACGGGGCGCAGCGTGCTGGGCAAGCAGGTCGAGACCCGGCTCGGCCAATGCATCCTGACCTGCCCAGGCACCGCCTGCTTCGCCGGCGTGCCGCGCGGAACGAAGGAGGACCGGATCCCGATGGGACAGAAGCTGCGTTATTTCGGCGACGGCCAACAGATGTCGAAGCTGCTGGGCGGGCGCCGCTATTGGCGCATCCCGGTGATGGACGGCGAGTTCCTGTGCGAGGAAACGAGCTGGAGCGTTCCGGCGGTCGGCGGCGGCAACCTGCTGATCCTCGCCGATGCCCGGATGGCGGCGCTGGAGGCGGCGGAAGCGGCGGCGGACGCCATGCGCGCCGTGCCCAACGTGGTGCTGCCCTTCCCCGGCGGGGTCGTCCGTTCCGGCTCCAAGGTGGGGGCGAAGTACAAGGGAATGCCGGCCTCCACCAACGACGCCTATTGCCCGACCCTGCGCGGCCTGCCCCGGTCCCGCCTGCCGGCAGAGGTTGAATCGGTGCTGGAGATCGTCATCGACGGGCTGACCGCCGCCGATGTCGCCGCCGCCATGACCGCCGGGCTGAAATGCCTGATCGGGCGCGGCCGCGGCTCCGGCATCTGCGGCGTCACCGCCGGCAATTACGGCGGCAAGCTGGGCCGCCACCATTTCCACCTTCACGAGCTGCTGCCATGAGCGTGCTGAGCTTCCGTCTGAAAGGGCCGCTGACCGGCCGCATCGACGCCTCTCCCCTGTCGCCGCACCGGCTGGCGGGGCTGGGCCTGGCGGAAATCGCCGTCCTGCCGCTGCGGTTCGGCCGGAGTCAGGTCGCTGTCGGCGACCTGTTCGATCTGGCGGGCGATCCGGGCGAGGTCATCGAGATCGAGGGAGACGGGCGGCTCGACTTCATCGGAGCGGGGATGACCGGCGGCACCATCCGGGTCGCCGGTCCGGCCGGCCATCGCGCCGGCACCGGCATGAGCGGGGGCGCCCTGCTGGTGGAGGGGGCGGTCGGATCGGCGGCCGGGGCCGCCATGCGTGGCGGGGTGCTGTCCATCGGCGGCGATGCCGGCGATGGGCTGGGCGGCGCCCTGCCCGGCGAGCGAGCGGGGATGACCGGCGGTCGGATCCTCGTCCAGGGCAGATGTGGCGACCGCGTCGGCGAGCGCATGCGGCGCGGGCTGATCGCCGTCGGCGGCGATGTCGGCGCCTACGCCGCCCTGCACATGACCGCCGGCAGCCTGCTGGTCGGCGGCACCCCCGGCGCGGCACCGGGCCATGGCATGCGCAACGGGACCATCCGTCCGC
>NZ_BADK01000351.1 GCF_000333595.1 Azospirillum sp. B506 | reverse complement strand
AGGCCGATCTGATCCAGGCCCGCCGCCGCAACATGGGCATGGTCTTCCAGTCCTTCGCCCTGATGCCGCATCTGACCGCGCTGGACAATGCCGCCTTCGGCCTGGAAATCTCCGGCGTGTCCAAGGCCGAGCGCCACAAGGCGGCACAGCAGGCGCTGGAGCAGGTTGGCCTCGGCACCTACGCCCACCGCTACCCGCGCGAAATGTCCGGCGGCATGCAGCAGCGCGTCGGCCTTGCCCGCGCGCTGGCGAACGACCCGACCATCCTGCTGATGGACGAGGCCTTCTCCGCGCTGGACCCGCTGATCCGCACCGAGATGCAGGATGAGCTGCTGCGCCTTCAGCGCGAGCACCAGCGCACCATCGTCTTCATTTCCCACGACCTGGACGAGGCGATGCGCATCGGCGACCGCATCGCCATCATGGAGGGCGGCCGCATCGTCCAGGTCGGCACGCCCTACGAGATTCTCAGCCGTCCGGCCGACGATTACGTCCGCTCCTTCTTCCGCAACGTCGATGCCTCAAAGGTGCTGCGCGCCGGCGACGTGGCGCGTTACGAGGCGACCAACACGGTCATCCGTCTTCCCGGCGAACTGACCCCCGCCCTGCAGCAGCTGCGCGAAAACCACCATAATTTCGGCTATGTCCGCACGCAGGACGGACGTTTCGAGGGGATCGTTTCGCAGGCGACGCTGGAACGGGAACTGAAGGGTCCGCAGCCACGCTTCGTCAACGCCTTCCTGCCCGACGTCCAGACGGTCAATGCCGCCGCTCCCATCCATTCCCTGCTCGCCCTCGTCGCCGACAGCGAATGGCCGGTGCCGGTCGTCGATGACGACCACAATTTCCTCGGCGCCATCTCGCGCGCTCTCATGCTCCACACCTTGGTTCGGGGGGATTGACCGATGGACTTTGAAATCAGAATCGGCAAGTGGGTCGAGGATCTCGTCACCTTCATGCTCGACCATTTCCAATCCACCTTCGACGCGATCTCGACGGTGGTGAACGGATTCGGCGGCGCCATCGACTTCGTGCTGGTCGGGGCGCCGGCCTGGCTGCTGATCGGCCTGATCGTCGCGGTCTCGCTCTGGCGCGTCGGCGTCGGCTTCGCCGTCTTCACGGTGGCCTCCCTGCTGCTGATCGTCGGCATGGGGCTGTGGACGGAGACCGCCTCCACCCTCGGACTGGTCCTGACCTCCACCCTGCTCTGCCTGCTGCTCGGCGTGCCGCTGGGCGTGTGGATGGCCCGCAACCGCGTGGTCGAAAGCATCGTCCGCACCTCGCTGGACTTCATGCAGACCATGCCGGCCTTCGTCTATCTGATCCCGGCCGTGATGTTCTTCGGCCTGGGCCGGGTGCCGGGCATCCTCGCCACGGTCATCTTCGCCATGCCGCCCGCCGTGCGCCTGACGGCGCTGGGTATCCAGCAGGTTCCGGGCGAGATCGTCGAGGCCGGCAAGGCATTCGGCTGCCATGACCGCCAATTGCTGTTCAAGGTGCAGTTGCCGAACGCCCTGCCGTCGATCATGGCCGGGGTGAACCAGACCATGATGATGGCGCTGTCGATGATCGTCATCGCCTCGATGATCGGTGCCGGCGGTCTGGGCAACGTGGTGCTGCAGGGCATTCAGCGGTTGGACATCGCGCTCGGCTTCGAGAGCGGACTCAGCGTCGTGCTGCTGGCGATCATCCTCGACCGCATCACCCAAAGCTTTGGGCGGACCGCCGCCGCACCGCGCCCGGTACGCTTCGCCTTCCTGCGCCGTTTCCTGCCGGTGCCGGCACGGTGAGCGCGGGGGGTCGTCCGGAAGAGGGCTTCGCCGCCGCTCTTCCGACGCAGCCCCTGCCACCTGACCGGCGGCGGCTGCATGGCAACGCCCTGGCGGGCGACATCGGGAACGGCGTACGGGTGGAGCGGTTGACCGACTCCCTCCTGGCGGACCGGCTGGAGGACCTGGCACCCCTGCGGCTGGCGGTGCTGGGCGAGTTCCCCTACCTTTACCAAGCTCGCCGGCTTACAAGGAGCGCT
>NZ_BADK01000352.1 GCF_000333595.1 Azospirillum sp. B506 | reverse complement strand
ACCCGCCCGCCTTTGTCAGCACCCGGCAGGCGCCGCACATGGTAGGCGCCCATGATGTCCATGGCGGTGGCCAGCGTGTCAGTGTCGCGGCAGCTGAACAGCGAACTGGACATCACCTCGCGCACCCGCATCCGCCTGTTGTCACCACCCTCCGCCACCACCCGAAACAGAATGTCGCGGTCGGTGACGATGCCCACGAGGTCGTCGGCAGACCCGACCGGCAGCGCGCCGACATCCAGTTCCCCCATCAGCGTGGCGGCGTCCTGGACGGTGGCCTCCGGCGAGATGAACTCCAGTGCCTTCGCCATGATCTCGGAAACCAGCACGATCACGATCCTCGTCGTTTGGAATTTTGGCAACGGAGGCCCTCAGCCGCTCAACGGCCAGACAGTGACGATCAGCCAGGTGCCCAGCGCCAGGATGATCAGCGACAGCGGCACCCCCAACCGCGGATAGTCGGCGAAGCGATAGCCGCCCGGCCCCATGACCAGCGTGTTGCATTGGTGGCCGATGGGCGTCAGGAAATCGCTGCCGGCACCGACGGCCACCGCCATCAGGAACGGATCGGGGCTCAGCCCCAGCTGCTGCGCCACGCCGGCGCCGATGGGCGCCATCACCAGCACGGTCGCCGCGTTGTTCAGGAAGGGCGTCACCGCCATCGCCGCCGCCATGATCAGCGTGACGCAGGCCACCGCCGGCAGGCCGCGCGCGGCATCGGCCAGGAGGGTTGAGATCAGCTGCGTCGCCCCGGTGCTCTCCAGGGTTCCGCTGACCGGGATCAGAGCCGCCAGCAGGACGATGATCGGCCATTCCACCGCATGATAGGCATCCTCGACGCTCAGCACGCCGGTGACGATCATCGCCGTTGCCGCCGCCAGGAAGGTGACCGCCAGCGGCGCCAGATGGAAGGCGAGGACCAGCATCGTGATGACGAGGATGCCGACCGGGACCCAGACCGGCCGGCGCCGGCCGATCTGCAGCCGGCGTTCGGCCAACGGGATCAGGTTGGCATCGGCCAGCGCATCCGGATAGCGCTCCGCCGGCACCTGCAACAGCAGCAGGTCTCCCTCCCTGAAGATCACATGGTGCAGGCGCCGGGCGATCCGCTCGCCGGTCCGGCTGACCGCCAGCAGGCTGACGCCGAACCGCCGCCGCAGATCGAGTTTGCGGTCGGAATGGCCGGCCAGCGGCGAGTCCGGCGTCACCACTGCCTCGACCGCCAGAAGTTCGCCCTCCACCCCTTCCAGGATGCCCAGCGGCTCCAGCGAGGCGCCCTGGACGAGGCGCTGCAGGGCCGGGGCGTCGCCCTCCAGAACCAGCACATCGTCGGCCATCAGGGTCCAATGCCCGTCGGGCACATAGCGGCGGAAGCGCTCGCGGATCAGGCCGATCACCTGCGCCTCGCCCTCCGCCAGGGCCTCGACATCGCGGACGGTGCGTCCGACGAAGGACGACCCCGCCGGCAGCCTCATTTCGCTGGCGTAGTTCTCGACCGCGAAGGTCTCCTCCGCCGACCGCGCCCCGCTGCGGTCCTGGGGCAGCAGCCGCCAGCCGACCATCAGGAACAGCAGCCCGACCACGGTGATGCCCAGCCCGACCGGCAGATAGTCGAACATGGAGAAGGGCTGGCCGACGATCTCCGTCCGCACGCGCGAGACGATGATGTTGGGCGAGGTCCCGACCAGCGTCATCAGCCCGCCCATCAGCGAGGCGAACGCCATCGGCATCAGCACCCGGTGCGCGCCGGTGCGGTGGCGCCGGGCCAGCTGCATGGTGATCGGCAGGAAGATGGCGAGCGCGCCGATGTTCTTCATCAGCGCCGACATGAAGGCGACCGCCCCGCAGAGGAAGGCGATCTGCCGCGTTGGCGTGCTCAGCGTCGCCGCCACCGGCCGCGCCAGCGCATCGATCACGCCCGACCGGGCGATGCCGGCGCTGACGATCAGGGCTGAGGCGATGATGATGACGATGTCGTCGGCAAAGCCGGAAAAGGCCTCCTTCGCCGGGACCAGCCCCAGGAACACGCCGGCCAACAGGGCCAGCACCGCGACCACGTCGAAACGCCACCTGTTCCAGACCAGCATCGCCACCACGATGCCCACCAGCGCGAAGGCCATGAACTGCTGAAGGGTCATCGGGGGTCCGTTCGTCGAGAGCGCCCGATGGTAACCCCGCACACACGGCCGCGTTCCCGCAGCGGCCGCACTCGAACACGCATGGCCGCTATTGAAGTCCCCACCCTTTCCGACCTACCCACTCCGCCCCACCGCGCGGCCGCCCGCCTTCATGCCGCGACGGCGCGCCGGTCCCGTCCCGCGGTCTTGGCCGCATACAGCGCCCGGTCCGCCGTCGCCAGCAGCTGGTCCAGCGTGCTTCTCCGCCCGGCCACGCTGATGCCGATGCTGACGGTGACGGTCAGCAGTCCGCCGGGGACCGGCACCCGTGCCTGACGGACGTCCGCCAGCAGCCGCTCGGCGATGCGGTCCGCATTGGCACCGTCGGCGCCCGGCAGGACGATGGCGAACTCTTCTCCTCCCAGCCGTCCGATCAGATCGCCGCCGCGCACCGCCGTCCCAAGAATGCCGGCGAGCACGCGCAGCACATCGTCGCCGGCCTGATGGCCGAACCCGTCATTGATCGACTTGAAGTGATCCGCGTCGATCATCAGGATGCTGGCCGTCCCGCCCCGCCGCCATTCCTCCTCCAGCAATACCGTGCCGCGCTCCATGAAGGCGCGGCGGTTGAGCAATCCGGTCAGCGGATCCAGGTTGGCGAGCTGCCACAGCCTTTCCTCCTGCAGCTTGCGTTCACGGATGTCGCGCAGAACGCCGACATAGATCGACCCGTCCTCGCTGTGGGATACGCCGAGCGTGAGTTCGACCGGGAATTCCGCGCCGCTGCGGTGCCGCGCCACCAGTTCGCGGACAGCACCCGCCTGTCCCGATCCGCTGTTCGCAAAGCCCTCGGGATCCCAATGATCGTTCAACCGACTGGGCACCAGCAGATCGATGCTTCTGCCGTTCATGTCGGCGTCGGCATAGCCGAACAGCGCGGTCGCGGCGGGATTGAGAAACTGGATCCTGCCGAAGCCGTCCACCACCAGCATCGCATCGCGCGCCGTCGTCACGAAGGCAGTCAACCGCGCTTCGCTGCGCTGGAGGGCCGTTGTGCGCTCGGCAACGCGCTTTTCCAAGCTGGCATTCGCCTCGGCCAACTCCTGCATTGCCCGGCGCCGCCGGGTGACCTGCCGGTAGAGAATGACCGACAGCGCCGCTCCACCGCCGCAGAGCACGAGGTCCAGCACGAAAAAGACGGGCAGGCGGCTGAGCCATCCCGCAATCGCTTCCCCTGTTTCGATGTTGGCCGCCGCGATGATCCCATAGCGCGGACTGGCGCGATAGGCGCCGGGGCCGACGATCCCCGGCAAAATGGAGCCTCGCGTCGTGGTGACGATGGCCGCCGGGTTCTGCGCCTGGTGAAGGAACAGCGGCCAGTCGCGAGCGGAGCTGCCGAGACAATCGTTGCTGGGCAGGCAACCGAACAGGAAACCGGCGGGAGAGACGATTGCCGCCTGCATGCCTTCCGGCAAGGGCGAGGCTTTCAGCATCGCGAAGAAGATGTCCGGATCGACAGCCGCGGTGACGATCCCGACGAAGCGTCCGAACCGGTCCTCGACGCGCCGGCTGACCGGCACCATCCATTCTCCACTGATCCGGCTGACCACCGGCTTTCCAATGAACAGGATATCCGCCCCACCGGTGAGGTGATGCTGCACGAAATCGTGATCGGTCAGATCGAGGGATGCGGGATGCGGGGAGCGCGAATCGTATGCGAGGTGTCCGTCCGGCGAAACGACGAAAAGACCCCGCAAGCCTGGGGTGATCCGGTGCTGATGAACCAGCAGGCGGTGGATGTCGGCCGTTTCAGGATCGTTGATCCGCACGGATATCCTCATGAATTCCGACACCACCGACATGGTGCGGTCGGCGATGTCCATCACCTCGTCCATATGTTCGGCACTGTGGGAGGTGGCGAGCGAAGCCACATCGGCCATGGCCTGCACGTCTGCCCGCCGCTCCGCCGACAGCAGGCCGCCGAACACACCGTTCAGCAGGACAATCAGTCCAAGGGTCGTGCCGGCCCAAACCCGCTTCATGTCACCCCACCGCACAGCGTCCGAAGACGACAATGCCGGGCGACAGATCGCGGCCGCAATTGGGAGGGACCGCAGGTGCCTCCATCCGGCGGACGGCGCAGGACAGCACAAAACAGCGCCGGTCGGGAAAAGGCGGAAGAGTGTGGGGCGGCTCACATCCCGGAATCCGGCGCTTGGGTAGGGTCTGTTCATCGGCAACACGCCGCGCCCCGCGGCCCCGAACCTGGAGACAGACCATGATCCGCACCACCCTGCTGACCGGCTTCGCTTCTCTCGCCCTGTTCGCCGCCCCGGCGATGGCCCAGAACATCTCCGACATCTCCAACACCGCGGCCGGCATCGGCAACACCGCCAACCAGAGCGCGCTGGTCATGCAGAAGTCCAAGGGTCCTTTCGCCGGCCCGAACACCGCCAGCGTGTCCAACCTCGCCGCCGGCATCGGCAATACGGCCGAACAGGGTGCCTTCGTGAAGCAGCGCAGCGGCGGCCTGTTCAACGGCGGCTCGTCGGCCACAATCGGCAACACCGCCGCCGGCATCGGCAACAACGCCGGCCAGATGGCCACGGTGATGCAGCGGAGCGGCGGCCTGCTGAGCGGCGGCTCGGTCGCCACTGTCGGCAACGCGGCGGCGGGCATCGGCAACACCGCCCTGCAGAGCGGCACCGTGCTGCAGCGGTCGGGCGGCCTGATCGGCCCCTTCAACCACAGCTCGATGCAGAACCTGTCGGCCGGCGTCGGCAACTTTGCCGGACAGAGCGCGCTCGTGAAGCAGCGCTGACCGCCCCCTCCTCCCGGCTTCCTCCCTGACCTCGCTCCGGCCGGCAACGGCCGGAGCATTTTTCTGCGCAGCGCCTCTCTCCGCAATCCCGCGGGAAATCCGCCGGCGGTTGTGGGGCAGCTCACAGAAGCCATGCAGGCGCTTCACTAAGCTTTCCACCAGGACACCACCAGGACCACGGGCGCGGAAGCCCGACGCCCCGTCCCCAACCGAAGGAACCCTCGCCATGATCCGCACCTATGTTCTGGGCACGCTCGCCGCCATGCTGCTCGCCACCCCCGCCCTGGCGCAAAACAAGCCCGCTGCCGGCCCCGGCATGCCGTCAATGATGGCGGTGCCCGGGCTGGTCAGCACCAACGTCGGCAACGCCACCAATGTCGGTGCCGGCATCGGCAACTCGGCACAGCAGCAGGGTGTTTTCCTTCAGGGCGGGGGCGGCGCTCCCATCCACGGCGTCAGCCCGCTGGTCAGCACCAATGTCGGCACTGCCACCAATGTCGCCGCCGGAATCGGCAACAGCGCCGGTCAGAAACTGCTGGGCATCCAGGGCAGCGGTGTCCAGGTCGGGTTGAACTTCAGCGGCCGCGGTCCCCTGGTCAGCACCAATGTCGGGGTCGGCACCAACGTCACCGCCGGGATCGGCAACAGCGCCGCCCAATCGCTGACCGGCCTGCGCCGCTGAGCGATCCCTTCCCCTCCAACCCGGGAGGCCACCGATGCCGACGCTCCCGACACTCCTCGCCGTCGCGGCACCCGCCCTGTTGTTCGCGGTCATGGCTGCCCCGGTGCAGGCCGACTCCCTCTCCTGCCAGACCGTGAACGGCAAGACCGTCTGCATGCGGGGGTCGGGAACGCTGAGCTGCGTGACGCACAACGGCCGGACCCGCTGCACGGCCACCCCGTCCGACCCGCAGTCGGAGGTCGTTCCCGATGCGCAGGCCGACCAGCTTTCCCGCCCGGCGGCCCCCGATCTGCGCAGCCTCCTCGACCGCAAGGGCTTCCCCTTCGACCATCGGGCACATTCCCTGACCCTGGAGGACGACGACGACCCGGACATCGATTGATCCCCCAACCGACCCCCGAACCGGAGAAACAGCCATGTCCCGCCTCCTGATCCTGTCACTGACGCTCGCCACCATCGCCACGGCACCTGCCTTCGCCGCATCGCCGAGCCTGTCCGACACGCAAACCCTCCAGCAGGGCCCCGCATCCGGCCCCCCCGGTGACCAGGGCCGGGCGCTGAACCCGCAGCCGCTGCCACCCTGAGAAATTCTCCGCTGCCCACACCCCATGGACCCACCACGCGAAAAAGGGCGACCGGCCAATGCCGGCCGCCCTTTGCGCGTTCGCCATTCACACGAACGGAGCAGAAGTGCCAAGGACGGCCTACCGCCTTTGACAGTGGGGGACGGTTCGGTTGCCGGCGTAGCATGCGCGGGTTGGGACCGCCCGCATCTTCAGCCGAAGCTCAGCCAAGGGGGCAGCCGTGACCGCGATACGGATCAATTTCGACAAGGATCTCGTCCTCGCCGGGCATTTCCTGCTCAAGCATCTGGAGCGGGAGGAGCGGCACCGGCTGGCGACCGCCGCCCGGCTGTCCCACCACCAGCGCGGCGCCATGATCTTCCAGAAGGGCGATCCCGGCGACAGCATGATGGCGGTCATCCGCGGCCGGGTGAAGATCTGCTGCCATTCGATGGACGGCAAGGAGCTGGTGCTGAGCATCATCAACAAGGGCGGCCTGTTCGGCGAAATCGCCCTGCTGGATGGCGAGCCGCGCACCGCCGACGCGGTGGCGCTGGAGGAAACCGACCTGCTGGTGCTGGACCGCTCGCAGCTGATGCCGGTGCTGACGGCACGGCCGGATCTGGCTTTCCGTGTCATCAGCGTGCTGTGCAAGCGGCTGCGCCAGACCAGCGAGCATCTGGAGGAACGCTGTTCCTCGAAGCCCCCTCCGCTTCGCCCGCGCCCTGAAACGGCTGGGCGACGCCTTNGCAAGCCGGGGGCGGAGGGGCT
>NZ_BADK01000353.1 GCF_000333595.1 Azospirillum sp. B506 | reverse complement strand
CGATCTATTGGTACAACCGCCGCTGGTACGACTTCACCGGCGCCGAACCGGGCGAAACGGAGGGCTGGAACTGGCGGAGCGTCCATCACCCCGACCATGTCGACCGCGCCTCCGACGGCTTCTTCCGCGCCATCCGCACGGGGGAACCATGGGAGGACACCTTCCCCCTGCGCGGCAAGGACGGCGAATACCGCTGGTTCCTGTCCCGCGCCGTGCCGGTGCGCGACCGGAACGGCCGGATCCTGCGCTGGCTCGGCACCAACACCGACGTCACCGAACAGCGCAAGGCCGAAGCCCGGGTGATGGAGGCGGAGCGGCGCCTGCAACTGGCGCTCCAGGCCGCGCGGATCGGCGCATGGTCGTGGAACCTGGAGGAGGATCGCATCGAGGCCGACGCCCGCCTGCGCGAGATCTTCGACTTCGCGGCGAACCAGCCGATCGGCGGAGCCGATGTGACCGGCCGCGTCCATCCCGACGACCAGACGCGGATCGGCGGGATCATCGACACCGCCCGGCGGGAACGCGGCGAGTATGACGCCGAATTCCGCATCATGCTGCCGTCCGGCGAGGTGCGCTGGGCAACGGCGCGCGGCGTCGTGACCGACAGCACGCCGGAACGCAGCCTGACCCTGATCGGCGTCACCTGGGACACCACCGACGCCAAGCGGGCGGAGGAGAAGCTGCGTTTCAGCGAAGAACGTTTCCGCTCGCTGGTCGAGGCGACAGCCGCCATCGTTTGGTACACCTCCGGCGCCGGCCGCTTCGAGGCTCCGCAGCCGAGCTGGAGCAGCTTCACCGGCCAGACCTTCGACGAGCTGAAGGGCACCGGCTGGGTCGCGGCCATCCATCCCGACGACCGCCCCCACACATCGGAAGCCTGGCGCGCAGCGCGGGCGGGGCGGACAATTTACAAGGCCGAACACCGCCTGCGCCGGTACGACGGCGTCTATCGCGACATGCTGGTCCGTGCCGTGCCGCTGCTGGATGCCGGCGGGGCCGTTCAGGAATGGGTCGGCGTCCACACCGACATCACCACGCGCCGCCGCGCCGAGGAGGCGTTGCGCGAGACGGAGGAGCGCTACCGGCTGGCGGCCCAGGCCACCAATGACGCCATCTGGGACTGGAACCTGTCGTCGGACCGCATCCATTGGAACGAGGCGGTGCGCACCCTTTTCGGCTATGGCGCCGATGCGTCGGAGACCTCCGCCGCCTGGTGGATGGACCACATCCATCCCGATGACCAGGACCATGTGGTCACCGGCATCCATACGGTGATCGACGGCGGCGGCACACGCTGGAACGACGAATACCGCTTCCGCCGCGCCGACGGCAGCTATGCCAGCATCCTCGACCGCGGCTTCGTGCTGCGCAGCCCGATCGGCAAGCCCCTGCGCATGATCGGCGCCATGCAGGACATCAGCGTGCGCAAACGGGTGGAGGAGGAGCTGGAGGCCGCCCGCCTCGCCGCGGAGGAGGCCAACCGGGCCAAGAGCCTGTTCATCGCCAACATGAGCCACGAGCTGCGCACGCCGCTCAGCGCCGTCATCGGCTACACGGAGATGCTGGAGGAGGAACTGGCCGATCTCGGCGTCGACAGCATGCTACCCGACCTGGAGAAGATCGAGGCGAACGCCCGTCATCTGCTGACCCTGATCAACGGCGTCCTCGACATCTCCAAGATCGAGGCCGGCAAGATGGAGGTGCATGGCGAGGACGCCGACATCGCCGACCTGACGCGCGAGGTCGCAGCGACGGTGGGGGCGCTGGTGTCGAAGACGGGCAACCGGCTGGCGGTGGAGGTGGCCGACGGTGTCGGGTACATGCACACCGACGTGGTGAAGGTGCGCCAGTGCCTGTTCAACCTGCTGAGCAACGCCGCCAAATTCACCGAGAACGGCACCATCACCCTGTCGGTCGAACGCGCCCCCTCGACAGGCGATGCCCCCATCGACATGGTCGTCTTCCGTGTCAGCGACACCGGCATCGGCATGACGCCGGAACAGGTCCGCCGGCTGTTCGAGCGCTTCATGCAGGCCGACAGCTCCACCACCCGCCGCTTCGGCGGAACCGGGCTGGGTCTGGCGATCACCAAGGCCTTCGTCGACATGCTGGGCGGCGAAATTTCCGTCGACACCGCGTCGGGCAGCGGCACCAGCTTCACCCTGCGCCTGCCGGCCGACCTGCGGCACGGCCGGCTGCCCGGCGCCGCCGACACCGGCCCCCTGCCGGTTGAGGGGGTACAGTCCACGGCGGCAACGCGCGAGACGATCCTGATCATCGACGATGAACAGGCGATGCGCGAGCTTCTCGCCCGCTTCCTGCACCGGGAAGGCTTCGGCGTGGCGCTGGCCGCCGACGGGCAGACAGGCCTTTCCATCGCCCGGCAGATCCGTCCGCGCGCCATCCTGCTGGACGTGATGATGCCGCGGACCGACGGCTGGTCGGTGCTGTCGGTGCTGAAGGCGGAGCCGGACCTCGCCGACATCCCCGTCATCATCGTCTCGTCCCGCCGGGAAAAGGGGCTGGCCCTATCGCTGGGGGCCGCCGACTATTTCACCAAGCCGGTGGACTGGCAGCGCCTGCACCGGGTGCTGGGCGGCCTCGGCGGGCAGGCCCCCGGCACGGCGCTGGTGCTGCTGGAGGATGACGAGACGCGGAGCCTGCTGGGCGCCGAGCTGGGCCGCGACGGCTGGCAGGTCGTCGAAGCGGAAACGGAGGAGGAGGCATACCGCCAGTTGGCCGCCGCATCGCCGACCGTGATCCTGCTCGACCCCTTCACGGCCAGACTGGATGGCTTCGGCTTCCTGAAGGCGCTGTGCCGCAATCCGGACTGGAGCCGCATCCCGGTCATCGTCGTCGCCGCCCACAAGATCGCACAGGACGAGACGGAGGAGCTGCGCGGCCGGGTGCAGGACATCATCCCGATGGCAGAGGACGGAGCGGACGGGGTGATCGAGGAGTTGAAGGAAGCGATCGCACGCCTGCGCCCCGCTGCCCCCATCCGGGGGCCGGGGGCCGGCCGTGCCGACGGAACAGGAGGAACCGATGGCTAAGCTGCTGCTGGTCGAAGACCACGAGGAAATCTGGGACTTCCTGTCGCGCCGGCTGAAACGGCGCGGGTTCGAGGTCGTTCTCGCCTTCGACGGCCGCCAGGGGGTGGAGATGGCGCGCAGCGAACGGCCGGACGTCATCCTGCTCGACATGAACCTGCCGGTGATCGACGGCTGGACCGCCGCCCGCGAACTGAAAACGGGGAATGAGACCGCCGGCATTCCGATCATCGCGCTGACCGCCCATGCCATGTCCGGCGACCGCGAGAAGACCTTGCAGGCCGGCTGCGACGACTATCACCCAAAGCCCGTCGACTTCTCCCGGCTGCTGGGCCAGATCGACACCGCCATGCAGGGCCGGCCGCAGCCGGCCGGAGAGTAGCCACCGAATGACCGATGCCTCCCAGACCGGCCTTCTGAAGCGCCTGTTCGGCGGCAAGCCGGAGGCTTCCACCCCGGATGCCGCCCCCATCGCCGACCCCACACCGCCGAAGCCCCGCCTGGGCCACGAACCGGCGCTGCACGCGATGCTGGCCCGCCAGATCCTCGACGCCCATCTGCGCAACCGTCACCAGCTGCTCGACCGCGCGCCCACCGACCTCCGGACCGCCAATGCCGAGGAGACCGATCTTCTGGTCCGCGCCATGGCCGCCGCCACCCACGCCGACGGCGAGCTGGATGCGACGGACCGAGGCCGGATCCGCAGCAGGCTCCGCACCAGCAGCCTGGACGGGGAGGCCCTAAGCCGGCTCGAACAAGCGGTGGAGGAACCGCAATGCCTGGAGCAGCTGATCCGGCGGATCGACAGTCCGCGGCTGGCCGCGCGCTTCTACGCCGTCTCCCTGGCGACGGTGGACAAGAACGCGCCGATCAACCGGTCCTACCTGCGCTATCTCGCCCAACGCCTGGGCCCTTTCCGCGATCTGGTGGTCCGCATGAACCGGCAGATGGGGTTGCGGCAGTAGGGAGCGGGCAGGATATCGTCGACCGTCTCACACGTCCCGCCCGC
>NZ_BADK01000354.1 GCF_000333595.1 Azospirillum sp. B506 | reverse complement strand
CTTCGACCAGGACGACGAGGCGGTGGGCGCCGGCTTCCTCTATTTCCTGGTCGCCCATGGCGGCTCGGTGCTGATCATGGCCGCCTTCTTCCTGATGGCGAACCAGGCCGGCAGCTTCGATTTCGCCGCCTTCCGCGCCCATCCGCTGCCGGCCCCGCTGGACAGCGTCGCCTTCCTGCTGGCCTTCATCGGCTTCGGCGCCAAGGCCGGCATGATCCCGCTGCACATCTGGCTGCCGCGCGCCCATCCGGCCGCCCCGTCGCACGCCTCGGCGCTGATGTCGGGCGTGATGATCAAGATCGGCGTCTTCGGCATCGTCAAGGTCGGCATCGACCTGCTGGGCGCCAGCGCCGGGCCGGCGATGCTGGGCTGGGGCCTGCTGGTTCTGGCCTTCGGCGCGGTGTCGTCGGTGCTGGGCGTCGTCTATGCCCTGGCCGAGCACGACATCAAGAAGCTGCTCGCCTACCACTCGGTCGAGAATATCGGCATCATCCTGCTGGGCGTCGGCACCGGCATGATCGGCATGGCGCTGCACCAGCCGGTGCTGGCGGTGCTGGGCCTGATGGCCGGCCTCTACCACCTGCTGAACCATGCGGTGTTCAAGGGCCTGCTGTTCCTCGGCGCCGGCTCCACCATCTTCCGCATGCACACCAAGGACATGGAGGAGATGGGCGGGCTGGCCCGCAACATGCCCTGGACCGCCCTGTCCTTCCTGGTCGGCGCGCTGGCCATCTCGGCGATCCCGCCGCTGAACGGCTTCGTGTCGGAATGGTACACCTACCAGGCGCTGTTCGCCGCGGCGCTGGACGGCACCCCGCTGGTGAAGTTCGCCGCCCCCATCGCCGCCGTCATGCTGGCGCTGACCGGCGCGCTGGCGGTGATGTGCTTCGTCAAGGCCTACGGCATCATGTTCGCCGGGGCGCCGCGCAGCCATCATGCGGAGGAGGCGCGCGAGGCGCCGGCCGCGATGGTCGCCGGCATGGCGGTGCTGGCCGTCGCCTGCGTGGCACTCGGCCTGCTGGCCCCGCTGGTGGCGCCGGTGATGGGCCGCATCGCGGCGGCGACCATCGGCACCGCTCCGGTGACGCTGGCGGTCGGCGCCACCCTGCTGCCGGGCGATGCCCAGCAGGCGACGCTCTCCACCCCGCTGATCGCCATCCTGCTGATCGCCATGGCCTTCCTGCCCATCGCGCTGAAGGCGGCCTTCGCGGCCAAGCGCGGCGGCGACCGCAAGGTGGCGGCCCCCTGGGCGGCCGGCTATCTGCCGGACCACCACATGCCCGCCAGCGCCGGCGGCTTCGCCCAGCCGATCCGCATGTTCTTCGCCCCGCTCTACAGCATGCGCCAGGCGATTGCCGGGCGCTGGACCGGCATCGCCCACGGCTTCGAGCGGGTGGTCACGCTGGCGCGGCGCACCGAACCGCTGGCCGACCGCAACGTCATCGCCCCGATCGCCGGTGCGGTCGATGCCAGCGGCAAGTGGCTGCAGATCATCCAGGCCGGCGATTTCCGCATCTACTGCCTCTACATCGTCGCGGCGCTGATCGCGCTGCTGGCGCTGGCCGTCTGACGGGAGGACGCCATGCTGACCTTCTCACACCTGATCCTGGGACTGTTCCAGGCGCTCCTCCTGCTCGCCGCGGCGCCGCTGGTTTCCGGCCTGTCGCGCATGGTCCGGGCAAAGCTGCACACCCGCCACGGGCCGGGCCTGCTGCAGGACTATCGCGACATCGCCAAGCTGCTGACCCGCCAGGATTTGAACCCGCCGAACAGCGGCTTCGCCTTCCGGGCGATGCCAGCGGTGATGCTGACGACGGTGCTGGTCATCGCCATGGGCATCCCGATGCTGACCCGCTTCACGCCGGTGGCGCCCATCGGCGACCTGATCACGGTCATCTATCTGTTCGCGCTCGCCCGCTTCTTCTTCTCGCTGTCCGGCATCGACAGCGGCAGCTCCTTCTCCGGCATCGGCGGCAGCCGCGAGCTGACCATGGGCGTGCTGGTGGAGCCGGTGATGCTGCTGTCGCTTTTCGTCGCCGCCCTGCTGGCCGGCTCGACCAACCTCGGCGCCATCGGCAGCGCCATCGCCGACGGCCATGTGCGGTCGGCGACCGCGACGGTGATCGCCGCCCTGTCCTTCGCCTACGCCATCTACATCGAGCTGGGCAAGCTGCCCTACGACATGGCGGAGGCGGAGCAGGAGCTGCAGGAAGGACCGCTGACCGAATATTCCGGCCCGTCGCTGGCGCTGATCAAGTGGGCGATGGCGCTGAAGCAGACGGTCGTCGTCGCCTGGTTCGTCGGCGTCTTCCTGCCCTTCGGCAGCGCCCCCGAGATGACGTTCTTCGGGCTGCTGTTCGGGCTGGTCGCCTTCGCCATCAAGCTGGTCCTGATCTTCGCCGCCGTCGGCGTGGTCGAGAACAGCGTCGCGCGCGTCCGCTTCCGCCTGACCCCCCAGCACAGCTGGATCGGGGTCGGCGCCGCCTCGCTCGCCTTCGTCTTCTATCTGGTCGGCCTGTGAGCCGGCGAGGGGCAGCATCATGATAACACTCCCCACGGAACCGCTCGGGCTGTTGGCGCTGGCCGCCATCCTCGTCCCCTTCGGCGGTGCGGCGGCCATCGCGGCATCGGAACGGGCATCGGCCAAATGGCTGTGCCAGGGCTTCGCCGCCGCCACCGTCGCGGTGATCGCCATCCTCGCCATGTCGCTGCTCGGCGACGGCAAGGTCGGCGGCACCTATGAGCTGATCTCCTTCGGATCGGTCTCGATCCTCGGGCTGGTGGTGGACAGCGTCAGCGTGCTGATCGCGCTGGCGGTGATCGCCATCGGCCTCTTGGTGGCGGTCTATTCCGCCGCCTACCTGAACGCCGGCAACCGCGAGCATCCCGACATCGGCCGGCGGCGCTACTACGCCTTCCTGCTGGTGTTCATCGGTGCAATGACCGGGCTGGTCTTCAGCTCCACCGTGGTCGGCCAGCTCGCCTTCTTCGAGCTGACGGGCGCCTGCTCCTGGGCCCTGATCGGCTATTACGAATCGCCCAAGGCCCTGCGCTCTGCGGCCAAGGCGCTGCTGGTCACCCATGTCGCCTCGCTCGGCCTCTATGTCGCGGCGGCGCTGCTGTTCCTGTCGACCGGCACCTTCGCGCTGACCGCCATCGCCGATCTGGCGCCGGGGATGAAGGCGGCGGTGCTGCTGGCGATCCTGGTCGCCGCCTGGGGCAAGTCGGCCCAGCTGCCCTTCCACATGTGGCTGCCCGACGCCATGGAGGCCCCGACCCCGGTCAGTGCCTATCTGCATGCGGCCTCGATGGTGAAGGTCGGCGTCTACATCTTCGCCCGCGGGCTGATGTCGGCCGGCGGCGCGCCGGAGATCGTCGGCTGGGTCGGCTCGATCATGGCGGTGCTGACCCTGGTCTACGGCTTCTTCATGTATCTGCCGCAGGTCGACCTGAAGCGCCTGCTCGCCTATTCGACCATCACCCAGCTGGCCTACATCCTGCTGGCGCTGTCGCTGTCGGTCTTCGGCTCCGACCTCGCCTTCAAGGGCGCCATCGCCCACATCTTCAACCACGCCTTCGCCAAGACGCTGTTCTTCCTGGTCGCCGGTGCGCTGAGCTACACCGCCGGCACCCGGCTGCTGCCGTCGCTGCGCGGCATCGTCACCAAATCGCCGCTGCTGGGCGTCGCCTTCGTCTGCGCCGCGCTCGCGATCACCGGCGTGCCGCCCTTCAACGGCTTCTTCAGCAAATTCGCCATCTTCGCCGGCGGGTTCGAGGTCGGGGCGCATCACTGGGCGCTGATGGTGCTGGTCGTCATCGCGCTGGCGGAATCGGTCGGCTCCTTCGCCTGGTTCCTGAAATGGCTGGGCCATTCGGTGCCCGGCAAGCCGTCCACCACCATGGCCGCGGCGGCGCCGCTGCCGGCCGGCATGAAGTTCGTGCTGGTGGCCCTGATGGCGATGACGGTGGTCTCAAGCTCCATCGCCGCCTCGTGGCTCGGTTGAGGGAGGGAACGGTCATGAACGGATTTCTCATCGTCAACGGCCTGTCGGGCCTGCTGATCGTCAGCTCCCTTCTGGTCACGCTCGCCGGCAATCCGGCCAACTCCGCCCGTTTCTATGCGCTGCAGAGCTTCATCCTGGTGATGCTGTTCGTGGCGCTGGCGGGGGCCACCGGGTCGGGCGAGCTGTATCTCTGGTCCTTCACCGCGCTGCTGACCAAGGTGATCCTGGTCCCGGCCATCATGTACCGCGCCTTCCGCCGGCTGAGCGATCCCGCCATCGGCACCGGTGCGGTGATGCCGACGGCGCTGTCCATCGTCGGCGCCGCGGTCGCCCTCATCCTCTGCTTCGTCGTGGCGTCCAAGGTGACGCTGCCGGCGGCCGACGCCATCAAGCCGGCGCTGGCGGTGTCGCTCGCCCTGTTCTTCATCGGCCTCGCCTGCATCGTGGCGCAGCGGAACATCCTGAAGCAGGTGTTCGGCTATTGCCTGATGGAGAACGGGTCGCACCTGACCCTGGCCCTGCTGGCCCCCAACGCGCCGGAGCTGGTGGAGATCGGCATCGCCACCGACGCCATCTTCGCGGTGGTGGTGATGGCGGCGCTGGGATCGCGGATCTTCGACACGCTGCACACGCTCGACGCGCGCCAGCTCACGAGCCTGAAGGGATGACCGCCATGGTACCCTCGATCCTTCCCCCACTTCTGCTGATCGGTCCGCTGGCGGTGGCGCTGTTCCTGCTGACCCTGCCCTGGTTCCGGGAGTCGCTGCCTGAAGCCTTCGCGACCGACACGGGCAGCGTGACGCTGCTGGAGCGCATCCATCTGGGCTCCATCGGCTATGTCTTCCTGCTGAGCATCGCGGCGCTGATCCAGGTGCTGTCGAACGGCGCCATCTCCGCCTTCGGCGACTGGCTGTTCGTCGATGCGCTCGGCGCCGTCTTCATGATGCTGATCGGCGTGGTCGGGCTGATGACCGGCCTCTATTCGATCGCCTACATCCGCCACGACCTGGAGTCCGGCGCCATCGACGCCGGCAAGGTCCGCATCTACTACGGCTTCTTCAGCCTGTTCCTGTTCACCATGCTGCTGGCGGTCACCGCCAACAACATCATCATGATGTGGGCGGCCATCGAGGCGACGACGCTGGGATCCGCCTTCCTGGTCGGGCTGTACGGGCAGAAATCCTCGCTGGAAGCGGCCTGGAAATACGTCATCATCTGCACGGTCGGTGTCGCCTTCGGCCTCTACGGCACGGTGCTGGTCTTCTCCAACGCCGCCGACGTGCTGGCCGACCCGCACCAGGCGGTGCTGTGGACGGCCCTGGTCGGCCATGCCGCCGAGCTGGACCCGATGCTGGTCAAGCTGGCCTTCGTCTTCGCCCTGATCGGCTTCGGCACCAAGGCCGGCATCTTCCCGATGCATGCCTGGCTGCCCGACGCCCATTCCGAGGCGCCGAGCCCGGTGTCGGGCCTGCTGTCGGGCGTGCTGCTGAAATGCGCGCTGCTGATCGTCATCCGCTTCTACGTCATCACCGTCGGCACGGTCGGCGCCGGCTTCCCGCAGATGCTGCTGCTGACGCTGGGCCTGCTGTCGGTCGGCGTCTCCTCCCTGCTGTTCTTCGTGCAGCAGGATCTGAAGCGCAAGCTGGCCTATTCCAGCATCGAGAATGTCGGGCTGATCGTGGTGGCACTCGGCGTCGGCGGGCCGCTCGGCATCGCCGCGGCGCTGCTGCACGCCATCAACCACAGCGTCACCAAGGCCCTGTTCTTCTGCAGCGCCGGCAACGTCCTGATGAAGTACGGCACCCGCGACCTGCGGGCGGTGAAGGGCGTGCTGCGGGTGGCGCCAGCCACCGGCCTCCTGATGATGGGCTGCGCGCTGGCGCTGGCCGGCTTCCCGCCCTTCAACATCTTCGTCAGCGAATTCATGGTCTTCATGGCCGGGCTGAACGAAGGCTATGGCTGGATCATGGCGCTGTGCGCGCTGTTCCTGTGCATCACCATCGCCGGTCTGGTGAAGATCGTCGCCGACAGCGTGCTGGGCAAGAGCCCGGAGACGATGGCGAAGGGTGACGTCGGCTGGAAGGCGCTCGCCCCGCTGGGCGTGCTGGCGGTGCTGGTGCTGACGCTGGGCTTCGCCGTGCCGCAGCCGCTGTCCACTCTGGTGCAGCAGGCGACGACGGTGGTGATGAACGGCGACAGCCGCCCGGTGGTGGCCGCCCCCTGGCAAACATACGACACGGTCCGCGCCGGCGGACAGCTGGTGACCGGCAGCCTCTCGCAGACGGAGATCTCCAAATGAACATCCTCACTCCGGACCGGGTCGGGAGCGGCTACATCGCCTCCCTGCGCGAGAGCCTGCCCCATGCGATCCTCGATGAATCCTGGCAGACCGAGTCCCAGGTCACCATCACGGTCAAGCCGGTCTCGTTGCCCGACGTCGTCGCCAGCCTCTATTACGACCACAATGGCTGGCTGTCGGTGGTCGTCGGCAACGACGAACGGCCGCTGAACGGCGGCTACGCCGTCTATTACGTCCTGTCGATGGAGGGCGGCGACAAGTGCCATGTGGTGGTGCGCTGCGAGGTGCCGGCCGACACGCTGGAATACCCGTCCGTCACCCCCAGGGTGCCCGCCTGCGTCTGGGGCGAGCGCGAGGTGCGCGACATGTTCGGCCTGCGCCCGGTCGGGCTGCCGGACGAACGCCGCCTCGTCCTGCCCGACGACTGGCCGGACGAGCTCTATCCGCTGCGCAAGGATTCGATGGACTACCGGCTGCGCCCGGCGCCGACCAGCGACGACGAGACCTACCAGTTCATCAACGAGGCCAAGCAGGAGACCCGTGTCGTCCCGCTGGGGCCGCTGCACATCACCTCGGACGAGCCCGGCCATTTCCGCCTGTTCGTCGATGGCGAGGACATCATCGACGCCGATTACCGCATGTTCTACGTCCACCGCGGCATGGAGAAGGTGGCCGAGACGCGGATGGGCTACAATGACGTCACCTTCCTGGCCGACCGCGTCTGCGGCATCTGCGGCTATGCCCACAGCGTCGCCTATGCCAGTTCGGTGGAGAATGCGCTGGGCATCAAGGTGCCGCCGCGCGCCCAGGCCATCCGCTCCATCCTGCTGGAGACCGAGCGGATGCACAGCCATCTGCTGAATCTCGGCCTCGTCTGCCATTTCATCGGCTTCGACACCGGCTTCATGCAGTTCTTCCGCGTGCGCGAGAAGGCGATGACGCTGGCCGAGCTGCTGACCGGGGCGCGCAAGACCTATGCGCTGAACCTGATCGGCGGCGTGCGCCGCGACATCCTGGGCGACCAGCAGGCCAAGACCCGCGAACTGGTCGCCGAGCTGCGCGACGACGTGACCCGGTTGGTCGACGTGCTGCTGTCCACCGCCAACGTCAGCGGCCGCGTCAAGGGCGTCGGCCGGCTCGACCCGCAGATCGCCCGCGACTACAGCCCGGTCGGGCCGGTGGTGCGCGGCAGCGGCCACCGCCGCGACACCCGCGCCGACCATGCCTTCGCCGGCTACAAGCTGCTCGACATGCCGGTCCATGTCGAACAGGGCTGCGACGTGCTGTCCCGCACCCTGGTGCGGGTGGCGGAGTTCTTCGACAGCCTGTGGATCATCGAGAAGCTGCTGGACAACGCCCCGGCCGGCCCGGTGTTGACCGAGGATTTCACCTATGTCCCGCACAAGTTCGCGCTGGGCTTCACCGAGGCGCCGCGCGGCGAGGACATCCACTGGTCGATGACCGGCGACAACCAGAAGCTCTACCGCTGGCGCTGCCGCGCCTCGACCTACAACAACTGGCCGGTGCTGCGCTACATGCTGCGCGGCAATACGGTGTCGGACGCCCCGCTGATCGTGGGCAGCATCGACCCCTGCTATTCCTGCACCGACCGCGTGACCGTGGTGGACGTGCGCAAGAAGCGCTCCAAGACCATCGCCTACAAGGAGATGGAGCGCTACTGCCGCGAACGCACGGATTCACCGCTGAAGTGACGGGGGGCGGACATGCTCAAGCTACTCAAGGAAATCTTCCGCACGGGCGAGGCGACGGTCAAATACCCCTTCGCCCCGATGCCGGTCTGCAAGGACTTCCGCGGCAAGCCGGAACACAAGGCTGAGGACTGCATCGCGTGTGCTGCCTGCACCGTCGCCTGTCCGGCCAACGCCATCCAGATGGAGACCGACACCGCCGCCGGCAGCCGCACCTGGTCGATCAATTACGGGCGTTGCGTCTTCTGCGGCCGCTGCGAGGAATCCTGCCCGACCGGCGCCATCCGCCTGTCCGACGATTTCGAGCTGGCGGTCGGCAGCAAGGCCGACCTGACGCGCAAGGCCGTCTTCACGCTGGCCGACTGCGCCTGCTGCGGCAAGCCCTTCGCCCCGGCCAAGGAGGTCGATTACGTCGCCCGCCTGCTGAGCCAGTCGGCCCGCAGTGCGGAAGAGGCGGACCGGCTGCGCCTGACCGCCGCGACCTGCCCGGCCTGCAAGCGCGCCCAGGATGTCCACCACATCGCCGGCATGGGCATCGCCCGGCAGATGGAAGCCGGCCTCTCGAAAACCGGAAAGCCGGCCAAGGAACTGGAGACCACGCCATGAACGTCCCGGTAGACCCCAAGACCCTGGTGGCGGAGATGTCGCCGGTCTCCACCAGCGAACAGATCGCCACGATGAAGAAGGCGCTGCTGAAGAACATCCAGCGCTCCGCCTACGTCTATCGCGTCGATTGCGGCGGCTGCAACGGCTGCGAGATCGAGATCTTCTCGTCCATCACCCCGGTGTTCGACGCGGAGCGCTTCGGCATCAAGGTGGTGGCCTCGCCCCGCCATGCCGACATCCTGCTGTTCACCGGCGCCGTCACCCGCTCCATGCGGATGCCGGCGCTGCGCGCCTACGAGGCGGCGCCCGATCCGAAGATCGTGGTGTCCTACGGCGCCTGCGGCTGCACCGGCGGCATCTTCCACGACCTCTATTGCGTCTGGGGCGGCACCGACAACATCGTGCCGGTGGACGTCTACATCCCCGGCTGCCCGCCGACGCCGGCTGCGACCATCCACGGCTTTGCCGTGGCGCTCGGCCTGCTGGAGCAGAAGCTGAAGGCCGAGACCCATGTCGAGGCCGCCGGCGAGACCGCCGCCCTGCCCCATCCCGACATCCCCTATGCCTTGCGGGTCCGGCTGGAACGCGAGGCGCGGCGGATGGCCGGCTACCGCCAGGGCCGCGACATCGCCGAGGAGTTCATGGCCCTGCTGGAGGGGCACGCGCACACGCCGGGATCCTTCAGCCTGTCCGAGCGGATGCTGGAGGCCATCGGCGAGGAGCGCGACCCGCGCCGCGCCGAGATCATCGGCCGCCTGGCCGAGGTGGTGCAGCAGGCCATCCGGGGAGAGACGCCATGACCAGCCTCGCACAGGCCGCCGATCCCGGCTCCATCCCCGGCCTGCGCGCCGGCCGGGGTGCGGCGCCGGAGGTGGTGTTCTACCAGCTGAACGCCAAGGTGCTGGAGCGCAAGGAGGATATTCCGGAGGATGCCCGGCAGGTGGTCTATTATTCGCTGGCCATCGGGCATCACATCGGCGTGTTCGACTGCTTCAAGCCGGCCTTCCGCTGCACCACCGCGGTGTTCGACCGCGTTCTCGACACGCTGAAGGACAATGAGGAGGCGCACCGCAAGCTGTCGGGCCTGCTGCGCTTCGGCGAGATCACGGTGGACAGCACCCACATCCGGCCGCTGATGACGGCCGTCGAGGCGGCGCTGCCCACCGCCCCGCCCGACGTGGCGGCCTGGCTCGACCGGCTGCGCACGGCGCTGGACGCCATCCGGCGCGAACCCGCGATCTATCTGATGGGGAGACGGCTGTCATGACCGATGTCGTATTCACGGTTGGGAATGTCCTGCGCGGCGACGACGGCGCCGGCCCGCTGCTGGCCCAGCTGCTCGACGAGCAGCCGGCCCCTGGCTGGACCGTGGTCGATGGCGAGGATGTCCCGGAAAACCACACCCACCACATCCGCTCGCTGGCGCCGCAGCGGGTGCTGATCGTCGACGCCGCCGACATGGAGCTGCCGCCGGGCGAAGTCCGCCTGATCGAGCAGGACAACGTCGCCGAGCAGTTCATGGTCACCACCCACGCCATCCCGCTGAATTTCCTGATCGACAGCCTGCGGGAAACCGTGCCGGAGATCCTGTTCCTCGGCATCCAGCCGCAGGACACCAGCTTCTTCGCACCGGTCACCAGCACGATCCGCAACTCGGTGGAAGCCGTTCACGAGCGGCTGGTCCGCGGCGAGGGGTTCGAGGCCTACGAGACAGTGGGCTGAAACGGTGGGCTGACAACAGTACCCCGGAGCGCCGGCGCCTCTCCTGTCGCAACGCTCCGGGCAGTGAACAGGACGCCGACGGCGTCACCGATCGGCGCTGAATTGCCGGTCGCCCCTCCCCCTGGCCGACGACCCCTTGCACATCCGTCGGCAGGCGCCGGGACAGACCGTGTCCGGAACAACTCAAGGCAAGCGGAGGACACCGCCATGGCGGATCCTGCATCGAAAGACACACCGGTTCTCGGCATGGACGCCTATTCGCCCGCCGAGATTCAGGACAAGGTCGAAAAGCTGGGGGTGAAGAAGGCGACGATGCCCTTCCTGCCCAGCTTCATGCTGGCGGTGGTCGCCGGCGGCGGCATCGGGTTGGGCGGCATGTTCTTCGTCATCGTGCTGGCCGATCCGGCGCTGAGCTTCGCCGTCCAGCGGGTGCTGGGCGGGCTGGTCTTCTCGCTCGGCCTCGCCATCGTCATGGTCGGCGGGGCGGAGCTGTTCACCGGCAACTGCCTGATCGTGATGGCGCGGGCCAACGGGCAGATCAGCACGGCACAGGTGTTGCGCAACTGGGCGACGATCTGGATCGGCAACGCCGTCGGGGCGATGGGCCTCGTCTTCCTGATCTATATGTCGCACCACACCGAGATGAACAACGGTGCGGTCGGCGCCGCCGTCCTGAAGCTCGCCATCGGCAAGATCGCACCCGACGCGGTGACGATCTTCTTCAAGGGCATCCTGTGCAACCTGCTGGTCTGCCTGGCCGTCTGGCTCGCCTATGCCGGCCGCACGGTGACGGACAAGATCGTGGCGCTGACCCTGCCGGTCGCCGCCTTCGTCGCCGCCGGGTTCGAGCACTGCATCGCCAACCTGTATTTCCTGCCGTTGGCCTATGTACTGAAGGTGACGGGCCATGTGCCGGCCGGGCTGGACGTCTCGATGATCACGGCGGGCGGCATCCTGCACAACCTGCTGTTCGCCACGCTCGGCAACATCGTCGGCGGTTCGGTGTTCGTCGGCGGCATCTATTGGCTGATCTACCGCAAGGGGCTGGGCGGCCTGACCCCGTTGCCGTCGCGCAAGCCGCTGTCGTCGGTGGGGCAGCCGGCGGCGACGCATTGATGGCAACCCGCTGAGACACAACGCCCGCGGGCCGGCGACGAACCGGTCCGCGGGCTTTGTGTTTCGGGCCTGACTGCTCAATCGGGCATCGCGATCCGCGGAATGCCGGCGGCAGCGGTCCGGTGAACCATGCCGAAGGAACAGCGGCTCGACACCACGACGAAGCCACCTGCTGGATCGGTTCCGGCACGGGCCAGCGCGCCGGCCTGCCGGTTCAGGGGCGCTCCCTTGGCAAGCGGATGGGGTGAGAAGCGGTACCCACCACGCCGCGGTGACCGAAAGCTGCCGCCGGCTGTTCCTGTTGCAGTCCATTCCCGTCCCTACAGGGTTCATGCCTCCGACCCAAGCGCCCCAGACCACACCCCCGTCCAGCGCCCTCCTTGCCAGAACCCTCGCCCGCAGGGAGAGGCAGCAGGAGCTGTTGGCCGGCTTCGGCACGGCCGCCCTGAAAAGCACCGACCTCACCGCCCTTCTGCAGCAGGCGGCCGCCCTGTGCGCGGAAGGGCTGGAAGCCGACCTGTGCAGGGCGCTGGAACGGGAGATGGAGCCTGACGGTACGGACCGCCTGCTGGTCCGCGCCGGCGTCGGCTGGAACCCCGGCGTGGTCGGACGGCGGGCGGTCGGCGCCGACCTCGCCTCTCCCGCCGGTTATGCGCTGAAGACCGGCGAGCCGGTGATCGCAAACGATCTCGGAACCGAGACCCGCTTCCGCAACCCCGACCTGCTGGTCGAACATGGGGTGAAGCGCGTCATCGACGTGATCGTCCGGGGCGCAGGGGAGACCTTCGGTGTGCTGGAGGTCGCCAGCCGCCGAGAGGGCCGTTTCACCAG
>NZ_BADK01000355.1 GCF_000333595.1 Azospirillum sp. B506 | reverse complement strand
CGTCCGTTTCAGACGTTATTCCGAACCGAAAGGCAGGTTCCCACGTGTTACTCACCCGTGCGCCACTAAGGCCGAAGCCTTCGTTCGACTTGCATGTGTTAGGCATGCCGCCAGCGTTCGTTCTGAGCCAGGATCAAACTCTCAGGTTCAGATCGTGACCAAAGTCACGACTGACAGGACCGCCGATAGCGATCTCCTGAAACGTCGATACTGTTCACAGTTTCTCTGCTCAAAAGATGCACAGACGATCCTCATTGTGCCGATCCCCAAAAGAGCCAACACCACAAGGCCGCAACGGCTACCAACTGCCGCCGCCTGCGCATCCCTTCTCACAACACGGTATAAACTTGTCAAAGAACCCGCAGCACCAGAGCGCCGCTTCCGAACATTTCAGCGACGCTCCGTCTTGGATCATCGCGTCGTGTTCGGCTTATTTAGTGGTCTTTACTTTCGCTGTCAACCTCTTTTTTCGAGGCATTTCGGCAGTTACTTGCGAAGACCGCTGTTTCCCTTGAAGCGACACTGTCTTGCCGACCGTGCTGCGTCGCGGGAGGCGGTGTATAGGCCGTCCGACCGAACCGGCGCAAGCGCTTTTTCCATCCCCTCGCGATTTTTATGCGAGCCGGCAGTATCGGCCGAACCGGGCGCCCTCAGGCGACCGTCGCCAGTTCGGGCGCCAGACGGCGGGCGTCGGCGATCAAGGCCGCGGTCAGCGGCGGCTGCGGATCGCGCCGGGCGACCACCAGGCCGATCAGGGTCGACAGCTCCGGCGCCACGATGGGAATGGCACGGATGCTGGGGGGCAGCAGCAGCGATTCCGCCATGATCCGCGGCATGATCGTCGACCACATGCCGGTGCAGAGATGATTGGTCAGCACGACGATGGAGTTGGATTCGAGCATCGGTTCGGCATGCACCCCGGCTTCGGCGAAGGCGCGGTCGATGATCCGCCGGTTCTGCATGGTGGTGTTCAACAGGCAGAGCGGCAGAGTCGCCGCCTCTTCCCAGGTGACGCTGTCGCGCCCGCCGAGCGGACCGTCGGCCGCCGTGATCAGATGGTAGCGCTCATGATAGAGCGGCACCTCGTCCACATTGCCCAGCGGTTCGTTGTCGAGATAGGTGATGCCGGCCTCGGCCTCCAGATTCTCCAGCCTGGACAGAATCTCGGTGGAGCTGTGGGAGGCGATGGTGATCTTGATGCCGGGATGCATCGACCAGACGGTCGCGGTCAGCCGCTGGACCATCGGCAGCGCCGTCGGCACCACCACCAGCCGCAGCGTGCCGGTCAGCCCCTGCTTCATCGTCTCGACCTCGGCACGCATCGCCTTGTAGTCGCCGACGATGCGCCGCGCCCAATCCAGCACCCGCTCCCCTTCGGCGGTGAAGCCGATGAAACGGGCACCGCGGTCGACCAACGGCACCCCGAGGGTCGATTCCAACTGCTTGATAGCCGCGGACAGATTGGGCTGCGACACGCCGCAGACCTGCGCCGCACGACCGAAATGCTTCTCGGTCGCCAGAGCGATCAGAAACTCAAGCTTCTCCTGCATGCCGGGCCTCCTCCCGCCACGTTGTCACCGCGTGGTTCGGGAACTTATCGATCAGGACCCGAGCAACATCATTGATACGAGTCATATATCGGCGTCGCCGCGCGGGCTGCCGCAGCGGCATTGCGACGCATCGTAGGCCCACAAATCTTTTTCGGTCAGGACACCTCCATCTCCACGAGCCGGAATGCCTCGCCCGGCGGCTGGTCGATCCGCAGATCGGCACCCTCCAGGAAGGTGTCGCGGCTGAGCAGGTCGAAGGCGTGACGCAGGGCGTCCGGTTGCACCCGGCTCTGCTGCCCGACCGACAGGCTGACCCGGACCACCCTGGCGAAAGGGCTGGTCTCCCGTGCCTTCATCGCCTGTTCCAGCAGGGATTGGCAGAGAGCGATCTCATGCATGGGCTGGGTCCTTCGTCTCGAAAGCGGGAGGAATCCCCTCTCCCCAGGACATGGAGAGAGGGGGATTTCCCAAACCTCACGCGAAGGCCGGGGCCTTCTTCGCCGCACGGGTCACCGCATTGCTGAGACCGCCCTTCAGCTTCGCATATTCCTGCTGGACGTAATTCTCGGCCCAGACCTGATCGGCGATCGGCTCGACCCGGACGGCGGCGTATTTGTATTCCGGTGTCTTGGCGATGGGATCGACGGCGTGGATGGTCAGCTCGTTGCAGGCGCCGATCCACCACTGGTAGGTCATGTAGACGGCCCCCTTGTTGGTGCGGTCGGTGACGCTGGCGCGGGTGATGACCTTGCCGCGGCGCGACGACACCCAGACCAGTTCCTGGTCACGGATGCCCAGCGCCTTGGCGTCCTTCGGGTTGATGGTGACATAGCCGGGCTCGTCGGCCAGCGTCTGCAGGGCGGCGCAGTTGCCGGTCATCGAGCGACAGGAGTAATGGCCGACCTCGCGCACCGTGCAGAGGATCAGCGGGAACTCCTCGGTCAGCTGGTCCTGCGGCGGGCGCCATTCGGTGGCGAACAGCAGGCCCTTGCCGCCCGGCCGCTGGAAGACGTTGCCCTCATAGAGATACTTGGAGCCGGCCGAGTCGAGGTCGCGGCAGGGCCACGGAACCGCGCCCAGCCCCTCCATCTTCTCGTAGGTGGCGCCATAGAAGATCGGGCACAGCCCACGCAGCTCGTCCCAGATCTCCTTGGTGTTGTTGTAATGCATGGGATAGCCCATCGCCGTGGCGAGCAGGCTGATGATCTCCCAGTCGTGCTTGACGTCGCCCTTGGCGTCCACCGCCTTGGTGAAGCGCTGGAAGCTGCGGTCGGCGGCGCTGAACACGCCCTCATGCTCGCCCCAGGAGGTCGCCGGCAGGATCAAATCGGCGAACATCGCCGTCTTCGTCATGAAGATGTCCTGGACGATGACGAACTCCATCGCCTCGAAGCCCTTGCGCACCTGGGTCAGGTCCGGCTCGGTCTGGGCCGGATCCTCGCCCATCACATACATCGCCTTCAGCTTGCCGGTTTCCGCCAGATGCGGCACGTCGGTCAGGCGGTAGCCGATCTCGCCGGGCAGCGAGTCGACCCCCCAGGCCTTGGCGAACTTGGCGCGGATCTCCGGGTCGGTGACCTTCTGGTAGCCGGGGAACTCGGTCGGCAGCACGCCCATGTCGCAGCTGCCCTGGACGTTGTTCTGGCCACGCACCGGGCCGACGCCGACATTGGGACGGCCGAGATTGCCGGTCAGCAGCGCCAGCCCCGACAGCCCCTTCACCACATCGACGCCCTGCCCCCACTGGGTGACGCCCATGCCCCACAGGATGGTGGCGGAGGGTGCCGCGGCATAGATGCGCATCGCCTCGCGGATGTCGTCGGCCGGCAGGCCGGTGATCGCCTCGGCGTATTCGGGGGTGTATTTGTCGACGATCTTCTTGTACTCGTCGAAGCCCTCGGTGTAATTGGCGACATACTCCTTGTTGTAGAGCCCTTCATTGATCAGGACATTGGCGAAGGCATTGACCAGCGCCATGTTGGAGCCGTTGTTCAGCGGCAGCCACAGGTCGGCCAGACGGGCCGTCTCGATCTTGCGCGGATCGCAGACGATGATCTTGGCGCCGCGCTCCTTCGCCTTGATGATGCGCTTGGCGATCACCGGATGGCTGTCGGCGACGTTATAGCCGAAGACCAGGACACATTTGGTGTGCTCGATCTCGGGGATCGAGTTGCTCATGGCGCCGTTGCCCAGCGTCACCTGCAGACCGGCGACCGACGGGCCGTGGCAGACGCGCGCGCAATTGTCGACATTGTTGGTGCCGAGGACCGCGCGGGTGAATTTCTGCATCACATAGTTGGTCTCGTTGCCGGTGCCGCGCGACGAGCCGGTGGTCATGATCGAATCGGGACCGTATTTGGCCTTGATCTCGCCCAGCCTCTTCGCCGCGTACTGGATCGCCTCGTCCCACGACACCGCCTCGAACGCGGCATCGCGCGAGCGGCGCAGCATCGGGTTGCGCAGGCGCGGCGTCAGCAGCTTGGTGTCGTTGATGAAGTCGTAGCCGAAATAGCCCTTGAGGCAGAGTTCCCCTTCATTGGTGACGCCATTGAGGGGCTCGGCACCGACGACCTTCCCGCCCTCGACCAGCAGATTCAGTTTGCAGCCCGTACCGCAGTAGGGGCAGACCGCCATATGCTTTTCCATCTCGACCTCGGTGTTCGCTCGATTGTGCCGGCTGTGCGCCGGCCGCTGTGATGGGGTGGTGACCGTGGATCAGGCCGCGACTTCGGCGGCTTCCAGCGCGGCGCGCTCCCGGCGGCGGCGCAGGGTCTCGTCCATCGCCTCCCGGTCCATCAGGGTCAGGGCGCTGGTCGGGCAGACCGACACGCAGGCCGGGCCGGCGTCGCCACGCTCGATGCACAGGTCGCATTTGTGCGCCTGCGCCTTGACGCCCAGGCTGAGCGTCAGGCCGGCGAATTGCCGGACCGCCGGCACCGTCACCACGTCCATGACGCCGAACGGGCAGGCCAGCACGCAGTTCTTGCAGCCCAGGCAGCGCTCCTGCTCCACCTGCACGCTGTGCTGGCGGTAGACGATGGCGTTGTTCGGGCAGGCGTTGACGCAGGGCGCGTCTTCGCAATGGTGGCACATCACCGCGGTGCTGACGTCGGCCGTCTTCACCATGCGGATGCGCGGCTTGAAGCTTTCCGGCGCCAGTCCTTCGACGCCGGCTCCTTCGGAATGGGCAAGCGCACAGGCGATCTCGCATGTGCGGCAACCGATGCACTTGCTCGGGTTGGCAGTGACGAATCTGTTCATTCCCGTCGTCCTTGTTGGCAGCCGGAGGGGGCCGTCGGACGGAGCCGCCCCGGCATCGCTTCACTGTTCCCTGGCGTTACGCGCCGGTTGGCCGCTGCGGGCACCGGTGGCTTCACGTCCGATTGAAATCGCTTATCGCCCGATCTTTAAAAGTAATCGACGCCGATAAGCCGATCCTATCGAGTATCCTGTCTTTCTTATCAGAGTTCACTGGGGGTATTTTACCAATCAAAACACCTTCTGACCCCCGGTCTTTGTGTCGCGCACCTTATACCCACTTTTTTTATGTGTCTAGTTGACATCGCGTCATCCACGGGAATAGCGTGAGCAAGTCAACGGCGATCACGAAAACGGCCGCCATTTTGACAAAGATTCGCAACAGCTGGCTCTCCTTCTGCCACACCGTCCGTGACAACAGGCGGCGTGGGGGCGTGCGCGAGCCAATACTGTCTTCTTATTGGGCGATCAGCTTTTCTTATCGGGCTTTCCCTGTTACCGGGCTTTGCCAAGGAACTCCTGATCGACCGATTCGACGCACCCGCCCGGGAAGCCGGAGGTTTGGACATGAATCGCTTCGTTATCGCGGAACCGAGAAAATGCATCGGGTGCAACACCTGCATGGCGGCCTGCACCGAGGCACACAAGAAACAGGGGCTGCAGGCGCATCCCCGGCTGACCGTCATGCGGATCGGCGACGACACCGGCCCCGTCCTCTGCCATCAGTGCGAGGACGCGCCCTGTGCCCGCGTCTGTCCGGTCAACGCCATCACCCATGCCGCCGACAGCATCCTGCTGGATGAGCAGGCCTGCATCGGCTGCAAGATGTGCGCGCTGGCCTGCCCCTTCGGCGCCATCACGCCCAGCGGCACCGGGATCGCCGGAGTCGCCGGCATCGCCACCGCGACACCCAGCCATTCGGCGGCGCTCGATCCGCTGCTGGCCTGGGACATCGGCGTCAGGAGCGTGGCGGTGAAATGCGACCTTTGCGCCTTCTCCGGCGACGGCCCGGCCTGCGTGCGCGTGTGCCCAACCGCCGCCCTTTACGCGGCAGACGCCGATGCCACCCGCCAGGCTGCCGCCGTCAAGCGCACGCTGGCCGCGGCGGCACCGGTCAGTCCTGAAACGCCGCTCGCCTCGCTGGAGGGGCTGGACCCATGATTCAACTCTCCCTGCTCATCATGTCGCTGCTGCTGTCCTGCGGCGGCGCCATCCTCTGCCTCTTCTTGAGCATCGGGAGGGGG
>NZ_BADK01000356.1 GCF_000333595.1 Azospirillum sp. B506 | reverse complement strand
GCCGGGCATCACCATCAGGTCGGTGACGCCGCGCACGCCCGAATGCAGCACGTCGTCGGCCATCTTGAAGGCGTCCGCGAAGGTCGTCTTCTCGTTGGCGATGCGGAACAGGTTCTGGTTCGGGATGATGATCAGGGTGTCGACATACTGCTGCAACTCGGCGATGCCGCCTTCCGCCAGCCGCATGCGGTGACCGCCCTCGAAATGGAAGGGCTTGGTGACGACGCCGACGGTCAGGATGCCGCGCTCGCGGGCCGCACGCGCGATGACCGGTGCCGCACCGGTGCCGGTGCCACCGCCCATGCCGGCGGTGATGAAGACCATGTTGGAGCCTTCGAGATACTGGACGATCTCGTCGATCTGCTCCTCGGCCGAGGCGCGGCCGACGTCCGGCTTGGAGCCGGCGCCCAGGCCGCGGGTGGTGCCGGTGCCGAGCTGGATGCGCTTCTCGCACAAGGACCCCTTCAGCGCCTGTGCGTCGGTGTTGCCGACGACGAAGTCCACGCCTTCCAGGTTCGACTTGATCATGTTGTTGACGGCATTGCCGCCGGCGCCGCCGACGCCGAACACGGTGATGCGCGGCTTCAGCTCGGGCTCGATCTGGGGGATGGTCACGTTGATCATTCTGTTCAGGCCTCCACAACCTGTTTTCGTTGGGTTTGATGTTTGATATGCCGCGACCGGCGCCCGGTTGTGTCCGGTGTCTGTCCGTTCGGGAATCGGTGAATGGCGGCGATGGGAGGTCTCATCTAGAGGTTCTCCCGCAGCCACAGGCCGACGCGGCCGAGGAGCCCGGTTGACGCGACCGCCTCTTGGCCGGTCACCATCAGCTCCGTCGGGTTGCGGACGGCATGTAGGAGAAGGCCCGCCACCGTCGAGAAGGCCGGGCCGCCATGCGCCTCGTTGAGGCCGGCGATCCGGGTGGGGCGGGCGATGCGGACCTGCTTGTCCAGGATGGGGGCGGCCATCTCGCGCGTGTTGGGCAGCTGGCTGGCGCCGCCGGTCAGCACGACGCGGCGGCCGACCAGCTTGGCATGGCCCGACTGCTCGATGGCGCTGCGCACCTCCTCGAAGATCTCTTCCATCCGCGCCTGGATGATGCTGACCAGGAAGGAGCGCGGGTGGCTGGCGGTGCCGCTGCCGCTGCGTTCGTCCTCGCCGATCTGCGGCACCTCGATCATCTCGCGCTCGTCGGCCGGGTTCACCCGGGCGCTGCCATAGAGCACCTTCAGCCGCTCGGCATGGATCAGCGGCGTGGCCAGCCCATGGGCGATGTCGTTGGTGACGTGCCGGCCACCCAGGGGCACGCAGCCCGTCCACACCAGATTGCCCTCGGCGAAGATCGAGATGGTGGTGCCGCCCCCGCCGATGTCGACGCAAGCCGCCCCCATCTCCATCTCGTCCTCCACCAGGCAGGCGAGACCCGAGGCGAAGGGGCTGACCACGATGGATTCGATGTTCAGGTGGCAGCGGGCAATGCAGGCGTGCAGCGTGCGGATGGCGCCGGCCGCCGCGGTGACGACATGCAGCTGGGCGCCCAGCGTGTGGCCGCTCATCCCCTTGGGGTCGCGGATGCCGCGGCTGCCGTCCAGGCTGAAGCCCAGCGGGATGGTATGGATCAGCGCCTGGTCGGGGCCGGCCTGCAGGGTGCGGGCATGGGCCATGGCGCGGCGGATGTCGCCCTCCGTCACCTCCTGGCCGGAAACCGGGACGGTGGCGGTGAAGGCGTGGGAGCGCGGATGGCCCATCGACAGGTTGACGACGACGTCATGCACCGTCTCGCCGGCCATCTGTTCGGCGGCATGCACGGCGGCGCCGACCGAGGTCTCCGCCGCTTCCATGTCGATGATGGTCCCGGCGCGGATGCCCGTGGCGATCTGGTGGCCGACGCCGATCACGCGGAGGGAGCCGGGTTCCTCCATCCGTGCGATGACGCAGCACACCTTCGTCGAGCCGACGTCCAGCGCCGTGACGATCCCGCCACGGGCCGGCCGCTTCGGCTTCTTGGCGCCGTTGAATCCCATCCCGAACATGCCCCCCAAGACTTTCCCTCAACTCCTGTCAGTCGACGATTGGCGCTTCCCCACAAGAGCCTGTCGCCGCCAAGTCTCACTGTCCCGTCTTACGACTTCTTGCCGTTCTTCTTCTTCGCGTCGTCCTCCCAGCCGGGAAGCTGGGCGGTGGCGGACGTCTGGATCGCGGCACGCTCGGGCAGGCGCAGGTCGATGGCGACGATGTCACGGTCGAGCACATGGCTGGCCGTGTGCATCTGCTCCAACTGACGCAGCGCGCGGCGCATCTCGGCGGTGCCTTCCGGCAGCTTCACCGTCACGCCGTTGCTGAGCTGCAGGTTCCAGCGGCGATCGCTGATCCAGCTTGCCGAGGACAGCATCGGCGCGATGGTCGGCGCTCCCTCCAGCGCCGACAGCAGGGTGTGGACCTGCTGCGGGGCGTTGGCGCCGATCACCTGCGGCAAAGTCTCGATCCGCTGGTTGCCGCGGCGCGCCAGTTCCGCGGCGTCGGCCAGTGGCCGGCCGGCGCGGTCGATGACGGTAAACTGGCGCTCATGCTGCCAGATCGCCATCGGCTGGCGTTCCGACAGGCGGATATAGAGGAAGCCCGGCAGGCGCCGCTCGATCGAGGCCGACGACACCCAGGGCAGTTCCTCCAGCCGCTGCTTGGCATCGGCCAGGTCGATGGACAGGATCGGCTCGCCCCGGCGCACGCCCAGCGCGTCAAGCACCACGTCGCGTTCGGTCTCGCTGCGGCCGACCACCAGGATCTCGGACAGGCGGAAACCCATGTCGCCGGTCAGGCGGATGACGCTCTCCTGTGCCGCTTCGACCGTGTCGGCCAGATTGCCGCGCTTCCAGGCGGAGCCGGCGGCGGCGGTCAGCCCGAGCACCGGCACCAGCAGCAGCGCCGTCTTGACGGCGGAGCGGGTCCAACGCGGCCAGGCCCGGCGCCGTTTGCCTTTTTCCGCCGACGCGGCCATGGCGCGCGGCGGGACCGGCATCTCGTCCCGGGCGCGCGCACCGGCGGCGGCGCGGAAGTCCGGGTTGGCCATCAGGCGAGCTGACATGCGGCATTCTCCACCAGCCAGCCGACCAGCGCGCCGTAGGTGATTCCCACATGCGCGGCCTGCTCGGGCACCAGCGACAGGGGCGTCATGCCCGGCTGGTTGTTGATCTCCAGGAAGTACAGGCCGTCCGTTCCCGGCCGGCTGTCATCCCAGCGGAAGTCGCTGCGCGACACGCCCCGGCAGCCCAGGGTGTGGTGCGCCAGCACCGCCAGCCGCTTCGCCTCCTCCGCCACCGCCTCGGGGATGGCGGCGGGGATGGTGTGGACGGCATGGCCGGCGCTGTATTTCGCGGTGTAGTCGTAGACCTGAGCCTGAAAGACGATCTCGGTCACCGCCAAAGCGCGGTCGCCCATGACGCCCACGGTCAGCTCGCGACCGGGGATGAACTCCTCGACCAGCGCACGTTCACCGAAGGTCCACGCATCGCCGACCGGGCTGTTCTGCCCCTCGCGGACCAGGGTTACGCCAACGGTCGAGCCTTCGTCCACAGGCTTGACGATATAGGGCGCCGGCATGGGGTGGCTGCCGCCGGTGATCTCCCCACGGGACAGCACCATGCCCTTGGGCGAGCGGATGCCGACGGTGTCCAGCAGGCGCTTGGTCATCGCCTTGTCCATGGCGACGGCGGCGGCCTGGACCCCGGAATGGGTGTAGGGCAGGCCCAGGAATTCCAGCACGCCCTGGATCGTCCCATCCTCGCCGCCGCGGCCATGCAGGGCGTTGAACACCACGTCGGGGCGGGGGGTGGACAGGGCATGCATCAGTCCGCCCAGGTCGCGCTGCACGTCGATGGCGGTGACGCGGTAGCCTTCCTCCTCCAGCGCCTTGGCGACGCCGGCTCCGCTGACCAGCGACACCTCGCGCTCGGCCGACCAGCCGCCCATCAGGACGGCGACATGCTTCTTGTGGGCGTGGAGCAGGGCTTCGGTCATTGGGCGGTGCTTTCTTCGGCGGCAGCGATGCCGATGCGCTTGATTTCCCACTCCAGCGTCACGCCGCTGGTCGCGAACACGCGGCGGCGGACCTCCTCGCCCAGCGCTTCCAGCTGGGCGGCGGTGGCTGTGCCGTTGTTGATCAGGAAGTTGCAGTGTTTTTCCGACACCTGGGCGTCGCCGATGGACAGTCCGCGGCAGCCGGCCCTGTCGATCAGCTCCCAGGCCTTATGGCCTCAGGGTCTGAA
>NZ_BADK01000357.1 GCF_000333595.1 Azospirillum sp. B506 | reverse complement strand
CCTCTATCCGGCGTTCCCCTACGTGCATTATCGAAAGATGAGCGACGCCGATATCGCCGACGCCTATGCCTACCTGATGAGCGTGGACCCGATCACATACACCGCGCCGCAGAACCACATGGTC
>NZ_BADK01000358.1 GCF_000333595.1 Azospirillum sp. B506 | reverse complement strand
CCTGCCGCACCGAGCGTTCGCTTAAGGACTGGTCGCCGTCGCGCAGAACCGTGTTGGCGCCGACCTGCCAGATCACCAGATCGGGCTTGGCGCCCAGCGCGTCGGCCTCGATCCGCGTCTCGGTCTGGTCGTCGGTCTCGCCGTTGATCCCGCGGTTCAGCACCGCGATGTCGGCGTTGCGGAACCGTTCGCTCAGATAATGGTCGAGCCGGGCCGGATAGGCCCTGTCGGGCGAACTCGCCCCCGCCCCGGCGGTGGAGGAGGAGCCGATGGCGACGATCCGGATCGGCATCCCGGCCGCGATGCGCTGCGACAGCTGCGTCAGGGGCACCGACAGCGCCGACGCGCCCCGCGGCAGCTGGCAACCGGCCGCCGGCGCGGGTTCGGCGGCGAAAGCCGGAGCGGAAACGGCCAGGGCGGCGATCAGCGACAGGGCACGGACGGCGGACGACAGGACAAAGCTCAATTGCTCGCTCCGCTGCGCCGGCCGACCTTGCCAAGGGGCTGTACGTCACCAGCGGCTTTTATTGGGACAAGAACGACCGGACGCGCGCCTGGGCCAAGCGCTTCTTCGACCGCCACGGCAAGATGCCGACCAAGGAGCAGGCGAACACCTATCTCGCCACCCTGCATTGGCTGAAGGGCGTCGAGGCGGCGGGCACCACCGAGGCCGAACCGGTGACCGCCGCGATGAAGGCGATGCCGACAGACTATTTCGGCACCCCCGGCAGCATCCGCAAGGACGGCCGCGTGCTGTACGACCTCGACCTGTACCAGGTGAAAGGTCCGGCGGAGAGCAAGGCGCCGTGGGACTATTACAAGCAGGTCCGCAGCATTCCGGCATCG
>NZ_BADK01000359.1 GCF_000333595.1 Azospirillum sp. B506 | reverse complement strand
TGCTGCCTCCCGTAGGAGTCTGGGCCGTGTCTCAGTCCCAGTGTGGCTGATCATCCTCTCAGACCAGCTACGGATCGTAGGCTTGGTGAGCCATTACCTCACCAACTACCTAATCCGACGCGGGCCCCTCTCTCGGCGTAAACTTTCTCCGCCCAAATTTCTCTGGGGGACGTATCCGGTGTTAGCGTCCGTTTCCAGACGTTATTCCGAACCGAAAGGCAGGTTCCCACGTGTTACTCACCCGTGCGCCACTAAGGCCGAAGCCTTCGTTCGACTTGCATGTGTTAGGCATGCCGCCAGCGTTCGTTCTGAGCCAGGATCAAACTCTCAGGTTCAGATCGTGACCAAAGTCACGACTGACAGGACCGCCGATAGCGATCTCCTGAAACGTCGATACTGTTCACAGTTTCTCTGCTCAAAAGATGCACAGACGATCCTCATTGTGCCGATCCCCAAAAGAACCAACACCACAAGGCCGCAACGGCTACCAACTGCCGCCGCCTGCGCATCCCTTCTCACAACACGGTATAAACTTGTCAAAGAACCCGCCCGATGCAGAAACCGGAAGCTCGCCCGAACCCTGGGGTTCGGATCGCAAGCACCGGTTTGTCGGGCTTCCCGTTCGCGTGTCGGTCGCTGCCGGTTCGGCGGCGCCGGCGTCGTTCGCGTCGGGAGGCGCTTTATAGGCGGCACCCCCCGACCCATGCAAGACCTTTTTTTACTCCAATGTCGTTTTTTTTGGAGGGGCACCGGACAGATCGACGGCCCAACCCATCAGAAGGCGGCGTGGTCCCAGAACTGGGCCATGCTGCTGTTGGTGTCGTAGCCGTCCGTTCCCATCGACGACCAACTAAGGTCATGGATGCCGTGGGACAAAACCGGGGCGTGGTCCTTCAGCGAATAGTCGGCATGGGCGCTGTCCCGGAAACCCGGATTGAAGACCGCGTCATTCGGGCCAAAGCCACGACCGTTGGCAGCCACGTTGCCGTCCATGGTCAGCCGGCCGGGGCTGAGCAGCTTCCAATACTGTTCGATCGGCATGTCGCCGGCCGCAAGGTTGTGGATCACCATGTTGTCATGGGGACGGGCCTCGGCGCCCGCTTTCGGCACCCATTCCAGACGGATGAAGGCGTCCTCAGGGCGGCTGGCGATGCCGAAGTTGTTCTCCAGCAGGTTGTTGTCGCCGCCATGGACATAGATGCCGGCCCAGGCGAACCCCTTCACAAAGTTATCGCGCACGATGACGCCGCTGGTCAGATCGTCGAGCGAGATGCCCCAACCCTTGTGGTCGGTCAGCCAGTTGCCCTTGCCATCGGTGGCGAGACCGCCGGTGTCGATCACCTCGTTGCCGCGGATCACCGAACCCATGTCCTTGGCCGAGCGACCGAGCATCTCGATGCCGCCGCCGTCCGCGGTCTCCTGCCCGACATGGTGGATTTTGTTGAACTGGACTATGTTGTTACGGTTGAGCTGGCCGTCGTCCCATTCCTTGAACGACACACCATAGCGCGGGGCATCGGTGATGTCGTTGTTGCTGACCAGCGTGTTGCTGCTGCCGACGGCGCCGATGCCGGCCCCGCCCTTGGTAATCTGGCCGATATGCTCGATGCTGTTGGCGTAGATGCGGTTGCCGTTGGCGGCGTGGATCATCGAAACGCCATTGTCGCCGAGCTGCTCCATGTGATTGCCGGCGATGCGGCTGTTGTCGGTGCCGTCGAGCGAGACCGCCGTGCCGACATTGACGAAATGATTGCCGCCGACCGAGTTGTCGTGGCCGCCCTGCATCGACAGCGCTGCGCCGTCATAGCGGGTGTCGGAGAAGGTCAGCCCTTCAAGACTGATGTTGCTGGCATTGCTGGTCTTGATCAAAGTGCCGAGCCGGGCGACGACGACGCCGTCCGACTGGAAACTGCCGGCATGCTCCGGCTTCACCACCAGCTTGCCGTCGCTGGCGCGCCAGCCGAATTCACCGGCGTCGCGGATCAGCGAGGCGTCGTTCATCACCCGATAGGTGCCGCCGCTGCGCAGGCCATAGGAGGCCGCGTCGTCGAGTGTCACGGTATGATGATACTGGTCGATCGACTTCACAGGCGAAATGTCGTCCCTCAGCCGTTCGGTGTCGAAGGTTTGAACGACCAGCCCGTCATGGGGCTTCAGGCCCGACGGGATGTCGCCGGCGGAAAAATTGAAGCTGGTCTTGCTGGCGCCGGTGGAGTTGGCCTTCAGCGCATGCCAGCCGCTGGTCGCAGCATGGGCGGGGTCGAAGTCGCCGGTCTGCGCTGCATGCTGGCGGACGCCGCCGATGCTGACGTCCAGGCCGTTGGCGGATGACAGCTTGGCGGAATAGAGCCCTTTGCCCTCGTAGCTGAAGCCGGTCACCCGCTCTCCACCGCTCAGCACCGGCGTCTCGCTCTTGTACGCGAGGAAGCTGTGGCCGTCGTCGTGGGAATCGAGGATCAGAGTCTTATTCAGGCGATAGGTGCCGCCGCGAACATAGGTGGTATCGATGTCGCTCGACCGCATCGCATCCCGAGCCTTCTCAAGGCTGGCGAAGGGACCGTCGGTGCCGTCGGCGTTGGGAGCGGCGAGCCGCCCGGACCAGCTGTCATTGCCCTTGGTGGACACGAAAAAAGCGGCCTGGTCGGTGGTCGTCATAAGTCATTCCTCCGTTCTGATGGAGGCATGAGTCCAATTTTTTAGTTAAAATTTTATTTACGTAGCGACTACTACTGATGGACAGGTTCTGTCTGCAAGATCGTCTATTTATCTTATAAGCATCACACCCGATTTGGAGTCATTTTAATCCGGTGTTGTTTATGAAAATGAAATTTTTTAAAGACCAGCTTCCGCTTCCTTCAATGCGCGCAATGCGGGTTTCGCTTGGCTGCAGCGCGGTCCCAGCCCTCAGGGCCGCGCAACAGAGCATCACCGCGCTGGTCACTTTCCGGATTTTCATGATAAGCTCATAGTCGCCGGGGTCTTGTTCTTGGTCATACAGCGGTGCCGCGCCCAGTTCAGCGTCAGGGCCGCCCTTCCCCGGCTACAGGACGTGAAAGGGACCTGTCTTGAGCGAAGAGTTGAAGAACGTCACCGCGACGAACGTCACCGCGACGGTAAAGTGGTTCAAGCCGGAAAAGGGTTTTGGGTTCGTCCGCCTCGCCGATGGCTCCGGCGAGGCTTTCTTGCACGCTTCGGTCCTGGCCGCCGCCTCCCTGCCCAACCCGGTCGAGGGCACGACGGTCGTCTGCGACCTGGCCCAGGGTGCCAAGGGGCCGCAAGTCGTCGCCATTCACTCCGCCACGCCGCCGGAAACTCCGCCAGCCCCCCGTGCCCGCAACCAGCGTCCGCCGCGCGCCACCGCTTCGGCATCGCAACCGGTCGGCCAGCCTCCCGGACTGGGAGCACAGCCCGAGGATGGCGGCGAGAGCTTCATCCGCCCGCCGAAACCGCCGCGTGAACGGCGCGAACGGCAGGCGGAGCCGAGCGGCCCGGCCACGATGGCCTATGGCACGGTGCGCTGGTACAATCTGGATAGCCAATCCGGCCTGATCGAGCCGTGGGAAGATGGCGCAACCGTCTATTTCGACCGTGCCACGCTGCGCCAGTCCGGTCTGGACATCGTTGCCGACGGTGAGGATGTGCGCTATCTGGCCGTCGGGTCGGAGGATGCACCGGTCGCCCAGCGGGTCGAACTGATCTGACGGCACGCATTATACAAGGGACCGCCGTCGCGGGTTGGCCGTAACAGGCCGACCGCACGGCGGTTTGCGTGCACGGGATCCGTCGCAGCCGTTCAGAACCGCGTCGACAGGGTGAAGAAGGCGCGTGTCGCGCGGTCCTGCGTGCTGATCGGCGTCGTGATGAAGGGCTTGGCAAGTTCCACGCTGGCGTCGATGCGTCGGAACACGCCGAAGCGCAGGCCGACGCCGGCCGACGCGAGGGACCGGCGGCCATGCCGCGTGCCGCCCTCGTAATTATAGACCGCCCCATAATCGCCAAAACCGTAGGTGATGGCGTAATCCAGCCCATCCTCCTGGACCGGCAGGATGTATTGCAGCTCCGCCCGGCTGGCGAAGCCGCTGTCGCCGGTCAGTTCCGACGGGTCGAAAGCGCGACCGTACTGCTTGCCACCCAACCCGTATTCCTCAGATGACAGCAACTGGTCGGGGCTGTATTGCGCCTCGCCGGACAGGGCCAGGATCAGCGAATCGGTCAAGGGTTGGTTGCGCTGGGCCGAGACCAGCAGCTTGCGGAAATCGCTGCGCCCGCCGCTGCGGGTCAGGTTGGCGCTGCCGGATTCCGTCGCGTTCAGGATGTCCAGCCCCTTGCTCAGCTCCGCCGTCAGCAGATTGGCCCCGCCCCAGCCGTCGGCGAAATCGTAGGAGACGTTGGCGGACAGAATGCGCAGCCGGTCCTGCGACAGCTTGTCGCCCAACGCGTCGGTGCGGCTGTCGCGGATGGTGAAGCCAAGGCCGGCACGCAGGGTCTCGGTCCGGCTGCGGATGAAGGGATGCGATACCCCCACACGGCCCGAGGTGGTCAGGCTGTAGAGGTCGAGCGGACGGACGCTGTCGCCCGGCTGCGACCAGGAGCGGCGGACGCCATACTCCACCGTCGTTCCCTCGGCATCCACCG
The DNA here is from genome assembly GCF_000333595.1 of Azospirillum sp. B506. GTDB lineage: Bacteria > Pseudomonadota > Alphaproteobacteria > Azospirillales > Azospirillaceae > Azospirillum. The sequence continues at coordinate 12,895 of NZ_BADK01000359.1, read as the reverse complement.
GCACGAGCTGGCTGACATCGAAGAAGCGCAGCTCGCGAATCTGCGGGGTGACGATGCCCTGGGCGGTGGTCCGCTCGAACAGGCCGAGCTGATCCTCGACGCTGGTGACGCCGGTCAGTTGAAACGGCCCGATGGCGCGGGTGCCGCGGTTGTCCAGCGACAGGAAGCCGTTGAGCGGCGTACGCTCCAGGGTCAGGGTCAGGCGCGAGGCACCGGGAGTATCGGGCGACGCCTCCAGCACCGTCTTCACCGCCACGCCGGGCAGATCGTCGGCCAGCAGCACATAGCGCTCCATGTCCGCCATCCGCAGCGGGCGGGAGGCCTTGATCTTCTCCCCCATCCGCCGCAACAGGCCGAGCCGGTCCGTTGCCTCGCCCTGGACGACCACCTCGTCGACATAGCCCTCCACCACCTGCAGGCGGACGATGCCGTCGCGGATGCGCTGGGCCGGCACCACCGCCTGCGACAGCACATAGCCGTCATTGCGGTAGCGCGCAGTGATGGCGTCGCGGATGGCGTAAAGATCGGCCAGGGTCACCGGCTTGCCCAGCTTGTCCCGCCAGAGGGCGGAGAGGCTGTCGCTGTCATAGACGCTGTTGCCGTCGATCCGGACCTCGGTCAGCGTCAGGGAAATGCGCTCCGCATCGCGGGGCGGCGGAGCCTTTTCTGGCGCCGGCATCTCGATTTCAGGCGAAGATTGCGGCACCGCTGGTCGCTCGAAGCGCTGATCCAGCCGGTTGGGGTCGAGCGAGGGCGGCAACACCGGCGGAACCGCCTGGGCGAGCGCCGGCAGCGGAGCGGCGACACCGGCCAGCAGCAGGACGGACAGGCGGGTGAGCCGGTGCAAGCGGCGCGAGGCGGAATTCGGCATGGCGGGATCGGAGGTTCGGGACACGGTCAATGCGTTGTGGGCTATGTCGGTATGGGGCTATTTGTCGGTGAGGGCGGTCACGCCGGCCCAATCTGGCGCAGCCGGCAGGCCGATGCGCTTTTCCGCCTTGCGCAGCATCGCCAGAGCCGCACCGTCGCCAGCCATCAGGGCGCGGAACCCGGCGGCGGCCTCCTCAAACCGGCCGGCACGCCAATGACCGAGGGCGGCCGCGTAGGCGGCGCGCTGGGCACGGTCCTCCGGGTCGGCGCGGCGGGCATCCGACAGCGGCTCGAACACCTCGACCGGTTCGCTGCGGCCGACGACCTGCACGATGTCGAGCGCGCGGAAAGCCTCCGGATCGCCGTGGTGGCGCATGGTCTCGCCGCTGACCATCAGGACGGTGTTGTAGTATTTGTTGGCACCCTCCAGCCGGGAGGCCAGATTCACCGTGTCGCCCATCACCGTGTAGTTGAAGCGGCGGGGCGAGCCGATGTTGCCGATCAGCGCCGGACCGGTGGCGATGCCGATGCGGTTGGACCCGCGTCCGCTGGCAGTCGCCAGGAGGGTCGGGTCATCCGCCATCGCCTGACGCATCGCCAGGGCGGCGGACACCGCGGCACGGGCATGGTTGTCGATGGCATAGGGGGCGCCGAACACCGCCAGCACCGCATCGCCGATGTATTTGTCGACGAAACCGCCATGCGCCTCGATGATGTCGGTCATCACCGTGAAATAACGGTTCAGCACGGCGACCAGGGCTTCCGGCTCCATCCCTTCCGACATTTTGGTGAAGCCGGCAATGTCGCAGAACAGGATGGACAGGTCGCGCTCCTCCCCGCCCAGGCTGGGGGACTGGCCCGACGCGATCATGTCGTCGATCAGGGATCCCGGCAGGTAGAGCTTGAAGGCATTGCGGATGTGCCGCTGGTCGCGGTCCAGCAAGGCGAAGCGGAAGCCGAGCGCCAACGGGAAAACCAGCAGCGCCGCCAGCGCCGCCTGGAGAAAGGGCAGCACCAGTCCGGTCTGGAACGCCTCCACCGCCACCCCGCTCCACCCAGCCAGCAGCAGCAGCAGGCCGGCCGCAGCCACAGCCGGCCGGGTCGCCAGCGTCACCACGGCGGCCAGACCGGCCAGCAGCAGGACCAGGACGGCGGAGGCAGGCCGGCCGGCTTCCTCCAGCGCGTTGTGCGCAATCAGGTTGGAGATGGCGGCGGCGTGGATGTAGACGCCAGGAACGCTGTCACGGGTCCGGCCGGCGACATACAGCTCATTCATCACCGGCAGGGCGCAGCGTTCGGGAAGGTTCACGCCCTCCGGCTTGGTGACCCAGCGGTTGGAGGAGAGCTTGCGGTCCTCGACATCCAGCACGGTGCCGACCATCACCGCCTTGCCCTTGAAATGCCGGGCGAAAAAGTCGGTCTTGCCGGCCTCGGCGCAGGCATGGAGATCGGCAAGCGAATAGGTCGGGATGGCGCCCGCGGCCGTCGCATGGTTGACCAGCAGCCGGTTGCCCTCCCCGCCCGGCACCCGGTAGCCGCCCAGTGTGACGGTGCCGTCGGCCCCACGCTCCAGCGGCGCCTTCAGCGCACGGGAGGCGACCTCGACCGCCATGCCCGGCTCGGCCTTCGGCTGGCCATCGGGACCGGCGACGGCCAGCGTCAGCGGCACCCGGCGCAGCACGCCGTCGGCATCCTCGACCAGATTGACCGAACGGACATTGTTGACACCGGCGGCGATCATGTAGCCGCGATGGGGCATCAGCGGCTCGCTCTGATGCTGCACCTTGGCCAGCACCAGCCGCCCCTCCTTGCCGCCACGGCGAAGCGTCAGCAGATAGTCCCGCTCGAAACCGGGGATCAGCGTCTCGACCGAGGTCGGATGGACGAGATCGAGGCCGATGACCGCCGCCCCGCCGTCGAGCATGGCACCGAGCACCGTCCCCAGCCGCGGCCCCCACAGCGCCTGCGGCGTGCCGGCAAAGGGCGGGCGGCGATAGGTCTCCTCGTCGATGCCGACGACCACCACCGGCGGCGGCTCGGCGCCCGGACGGGGTCCATGCACCTGCTCCCGCAGCCAATAGAGGCTGTCGATCGACGGCCCCTGCAATGCGGATGAGACCGCCAGCACCAGCAGCGACGCGACCGCCGGCGCCACCGCGCCGAGCAGGATCAGACGGACGCGCCGGGGCAGCCTCTTCCTGTTCAACGGTCGTGCCCGCCGCTCAGAAGCGAATCAGCCGACCGAGCGCCGGCCCGCCGCCGGCCGTCGCCTTTTCGTCGATCTTCACGGTGAAAGACTTCTGCCCGGCGGAAATCTTGTAAAGGCCCCCCGGTTCCAGCCCGGCGCCGGTCTTAGCGGTGTCCAGTGCGGTGCCGGGGACATTGACCGTGACCGAAGCGACGCCCTGCACGTCCAGCCGCTCGATGGCGACCGGGCCGGGAGCGGGCAGAACCAGCACCGGATGCGTCTTGAACAGCGTCAGATCGGGCTTCGGCGGCGGTGCCTTCATGCCCGGCAGGGCGATGGGTGCGCTGCGGAAGACGGTAACCCCCGCCTTGCCGGCTTCGTTGGAGGCCAGCAGCAGCTTGCCGCCGTCACAGGGCAGCGTGTGACGGTCGATGTTGCCGCCCTGCACTGCCGACTCGCGGGCGCCGACGGTCACCGAACCGCCGGTGATCGTCTCGTTCACGCAGGATTCCAGATAACTCAGCGTCAGGGTCTGCCCGGCCTTCAACGTGACCTTGCGTCCAGCCGCCAAGTAATCCATCGGTTGCACGCCATCGACACCATCCGTCACATCCTCAACCAGTGCGGTGGGACCGCCGGAGGCCGGCGCCGGATCGGCTGCGAAGGCGAGCGGGGATGCAGCCAGCAGAAGCAGGGTTCCTGCGGCGAGCGCACGGGCAGGCTTCCGAAAAGAATGCATCTGGAGCGCGACGGACATGAAAAACGGCCTCCCGGTCAATGCAGGGGGGACTACCCCCTACGGACGGATCCAATATGGCTATGTTCCCTTTAGCGAAGTTACCGGACCACTTCAAATCCAATACGCACCCACCGGGGACTGTCACAGCGATGCCGCCAGTAATGGCCAGGCCCCGGACCACGCGCGATTGTCAAGAAAATGAAACAATCCCGCCATTCCGCCGTCATGACCACAGGCTAATATGCACGTCCCGCGCGTGGTGGCCCCACAGGCCGCGAAAGCTAGAACGGGAAACATTGGAGCGTCGCGACCGACCATGGGCACCGAACACATCGTCCGCTCCTTCGCGCAGGAATTGCAGCGGCTGTCGAACCTCGTTACCCAGATGGGCGGCGTGGCGGAGGCGCAGGTTGAAGCCGCGGTGAAGGCGGTGACGCGGCGCGACGTCGGGCTGGCCTCCCAGGTCATGCAGGCCGATGCCAGGCTCGACGCCTATGAACGCGACATCGATGCGGAGGCGGTGCGGCTGCTGGCCCTGCGCCAGCCGATGGCCCAGGATCTGCGCGAGATCGTCTCGGCGTTGAAGGTCTCCGCCGATCTGGAGCGCATCGGCGACTATGCCGCCAACGTGGCCAAGCGGTCGCTGGCGCTGGCCCAGGTGCCGGCGGTACGCCCGGCCGCCGGCATCCCCCGCATGGGCCGGCTGGTAGAGGCGATCCTGAAGGAAGTGCTCGACGCCTATATCGAGCGCGATGTCGACAAGGCCATCGCCGCCTGGGAACGCGACGAGGAGCTGGACGACCTCTACACCAGCCTGTTCCGCGAGGTCCTGACCTATATGATGGAGGATCCTCGCAACATCACGCCCTGTACGCATCTTCTGTTCATGGCGAAGAATCTGGAGCGCATCGGCGACCATGCCACCAACATCGCCGAGATCATCCATTTCCTGGTTGTCGGCTCGCCGCTGACCGTGCTGCGCCCGAAGAACGACGGCAGCAGCTTCGCCGTGGTGACGCCGGCCGTTCCCGGCCTCGACCTGCCGCTTGCGATGGACGAGGATGCCGGCCCGGCCGACGCCGGCTGATCCCGGATCGCGGCGGTCGCCCTCTCCCCATCCCTCTCCTCCTCCTGCGGCGAAATCGCCCGCGCAGGGGAGATACCGCCACGGTGCGGGGCTTTTCCGTTTGCATGCGGAGCGGGGGTCGGGTATTAGCCCGCCCCGTGTGCCCGACATTCGCCGCGGCATCCCTGTCCCTGCCTGCAACGAGACACGCTGGTCATGCCCGCCGACGCACTGAGCTCCGCCCTGCTTCCCGCCGGACTGCACGACGTGCTGCCGTCCGAGGCGGCGCATGAGGCGGCGGCCGTCGAACGCCTGCTGGCGGAATTCGCCGCGCAGGGCTACCGCCGCGTCGACCCGCCGCTGGTGGAGTTCGAGGAGAACCTGCTCTCCGGCCCCGGCGCGGCGATGTCCAAGCAGACCTTCCGGCTGATGGACCCGCATTCGCAGCGGATGATGGCGGTCCGCGCCGACATCACCCCGCAGATCGCCCGCATCGCCACCACCCGCCTGAAGAACGAAGCCCGGCCGCTGCGCCTGTGCTATGCCGGGCAGGTGCTGCGGGTGAAGGGGTCGCAGCTGCGCCCCGAACGCCAGTTCACCCAGGTCGGCGTCGAGCTGATCGGCGCGCTGGAGGCCGAGGCCGATGCCGAGGTGGTCCTGCTGGCCGTCCAGGCGCTGACCGCCATCGGCGTGCCGCACCTGTCGGTCGATCTCTGCGTGCCCACCATGGTATCGCGCATCTGTGCCGGGCTCGGCCTGGGCGAGGAGGAGATCCGGCAGCTGCGCGCCGCACTCGACCGCAAGGACTCGGCCGCGGTGGCAGCCGTCGGCGGCCCGGCTGCACAGCTGCTCGAAACGCTGATGAGCGCCTCCGGCCCCGCCGACCGCGCCATGCAGGCGCTTGCTGCCCTGCCGCTGCCGGAGGGGGCCGAAAAGGACCGTCGCCGGCTGACCGACACGCTGGTCCTGCTGCGCGCGGCGATGCCCGACCTGACGGTGACCATCGATCTGGTGGAACATCGCGGCTTCGAATACCAGACCGGCCTCAGCTTCACCCTGTTCTCGCGCGCCGCGGGCGAACTGGGACAGGGCGGGCGCTACCGCGCCGGCGCCCAGGGCGAAGGCAAAGGCGATGGGCGCGGCGAGCCGGCGACCGGCTTCACGCTCTATATGGACACGCTGCTGCGCGCGGTTCCGGCGGCCAAGGCCCCGGGCCGGGTCTATGTGCCGCATGGCAGCGGTTGGGAGACGGCGCGCAGGCTGCGGGCCGACGGGTGGGTGACGGTTGCCGGGCTGGCCCCGGTGACCGATGCGGCCGCGGAAGCCAGACGGCTCCAGTGCGGCCATTGGCTGGCCGGCGGGGACGTCAAGCCGGCCGGGTGACCCTGGGTTCAGTGAGTTGGTTCAGGAGAACGGGCCCCCACGCGTGCGGATGGTACCCTGCGGTGATCGGGAGGTTGAGCGGTTCCTTTTGAGTTTTGCGGAGACGAGAGATGGCAAACGTGCGGTGGTCGGCGCCCAGTGGGGCGACGAGGGCAGGGGCAAGATCGTCGACTGGCTGTCCAGCCGGGCCGATGTGGTGGTGCGCTTCCAGGGCGGTCACAACGCCGGCCACACGCTGGTGATCAACGGCGTCGAATACAAGCTGAGCCTGCTGCCGTCCGGCGTGGTGCGCCAGAACAAGCTGTCGGTCATCGGCAACGGCGTCGTCTTCGACCCGTGGGCCTTCATCCGCGAAGTCAACGCGATCAAGGACAAGGGCGTCTCGGTGACCCCGGAAAACCTGATCGTCGCCGAAAACGTGCCGCTGATCCTCCCGGTGCACAGCGCGCTCGACAAGGCGCGCGAGGAGGCCAAGGGCGCCGGCAAGATCGGCACCACCGGCCGCGGCATCGGCCCGGCCTATGAGGACAAGGTCGCCCGTCGCGCCATCCGTCTGTGCGACCTGACCGACGACGCCGTGCTGGTGGAGAAGGTCGACGCCCTGCTCGCCCACCACAACGCGCTGTTCCGGGCGCTGGGCGCGCCGGAGATGACCCCGGCCGACATCCTGGAGCCGCTGCGCGAGATCGCGCCGCAGGTCCTGCCCTACGCCGCCGTCGTCTGGAAGCAGCTGGACGAGCTGCGCCGCGCCGGCAAGCGCATCCTGTTCGAGGGCGCCCAGGGCACGATGCTGGACATCGACCACGGCACCTATCCCTACGTCACCTCCTCCAACACGGTGGCCGGCAACGCCGCCGCCGGCAGCGGCATGGGTCCGCGCGCCGTCGGCTATGTGCTGGGCATCTGCAAGGCCTACACCACCCGCGTCGGCTCCGGTCCCTTCCCGACCGAGCTGAAGGACGAGATCGGCGAGCTGATCGGCCAGAAGGGCAAGGAGTTCGGCGTGGTCACCGGGCGCAAGCGCCGCTGCGGCTGGTTCGACGCCGTCATGGTCCGCCAGGCGATCAAGACCGGCGGCATCGACGGCATCGCCCTGACCAAGCTGGACGTTCTGGACGGCTTCGACGAGGTCAAGGTCTGCGTCGGCTACAAGCTGGACGGCCAGGAGATCGACTATTACCCGTCGAACGCCGGCGCCCAGGCCCGTGTCGAGCCGATCTACGAGACCTTCGAAGGCTGGAAGGACACCACCCGCGGCGCCCGCTCCTGGGCGGAGCTGCCGGCCCAGGCCGTCAAGTATGTCCGCCACATCGAGGAGCTGATCCAGGCCCCGGTCGCCCTGCTGTCGACCAGCCCGGAACGCGACGACACCATCCTGATGACGGACCCCTTCGCCGATTGAGCTGGCGCCGATTGATCTGGCGCTGAGGTCAGAAAGAAAGAAGGGCCGGCGAAATGCCGGCCCTTTCCGTTTCCACGGCCCGGTCGAGATCGGGGGATCAAACCGACCGGGTCAGCCCGCCATCGACGCGGATATTCTGCCCGGTGATGTAGCCGGCGCCCGGCGAGGCCAGGAAGGCCACCGTCGCCGCGATCTCCTCGCTGCTGCCGTACCGCTGCATCGGCACGCTCTGGCGCCGCTCCTCGGTCGCGGGCAGGCTGTCGATCCAGCCGGGCAGGACATTGTTCATCCGCACATTCTCCGCCGCATACTGCTCGGCGAAGATTTTGGTGTAGGCGGCCAGACCGGCCCGTGCGACGGCGGAGGTCGGAAACATCGCGCTCGGCTCGAAGGCCCAGGCGGTGGAGATATTGACGATGGCCCCCGCCTTCTGCCCGACCATGATCGGGGCAACCAGCCGGACCGCCCGCACGACGTTGAGGAAATAGACCTCGATGCCGCGATGCCAGTCCTCATCGCTGATCTCCAGCAGGGGACCGCGCGGGCCATGGCCGGCACTGTTGACCAGCGCGTCGATGCGGCCCCAGCGCTGCATGGCGGCATCGACCAGGCGCTTCAGGTCGTCGTTGGACTGGTTTGACCCGGTGACACCGATGCCGCCCAGTTCGCCGGCCAGCGCCTCGCCCTTGCCGGAGGAGGACAGGATCGCGACCTTGAACCCGTCGGCCGCCAGCCGGCGGGCCGAAGCCGCCCCCATGCCGCTGCCCCCGGCCGTGATGACGGCGACCTTCTCGTCAGACATGCTCATCCCTCCAAAATCTACGGTTGCCCAACCATACGGGTGGCCGGTCGCCGCCTCAAATGCGATTTCCGCGCGGCGGCAGGACGGGAGATGTGGACAGGGAGGGTCAGATGTCGAAATTGGCGGCGATGTTGCCAGTGGACTGGCGGTGGCGCAGCGCATCGGCCAGCGTCCGGTTGTCCAGCACCGCAGCGGTGGCATCGCGCACCTGGACCATCAGCCAGCGGACCGAACAGGTCTCGGTATCGATGCAGTCCTCGCACGGCCGGAAGGAGGCCTTGCTGGCGCAGGGAATCGGGGCGAGATGGCCGTCGATCAGGCGAATCACCTCGCCGAAGGTGATTTCGGCGGCGGGACGAGCCAGCCGGTAACCGCCGCTCTTGCCGCGCTTGGCGAAGAGGATGCCCTCCTTGCGCAACTCGACCAGGATGGCCTCCAGGAACTTGCGCGGGATGTTCTCGCGCTCGGCGATGTCGGCGATCAGGATCAGTTCGCCATTGTCCTTCTCCGCCAGCATGATCAGGGCGCGCAACGCGTATTTGGCTTTCTGCGACAGCATTCCGGCGGAATCCGTGTGATTTGCGGCGGCGGCAATGAGGTCCGCCCCGGTCTAAAGCTTCAATGGTTAACAATTCGTACCGGCCTGGTATTCCACCCAAAGGCGCTATCCCGGGCCGGACCAGCGGACCTTAGCCAGATTCTCCGGGCAATGCGACCGGCTTTGCGCGAATGGTTTGCGGCAGCCGTCGCAGGCGCGTTAAGGTCGCCCTGCCCACCGGATCATTCCGCCATTTTCCCGCAGAGTCGAAGGTCAGGACATGCAGTACGCCATCGTTCCGGTCACCCCGTTCCAGCAGAACTGCACGGTGCTCTGGTGCCCCGAGACGATGAAGGGCGCCGCAATCGATCCCGGTGGCGACCTGGACCGCATCCAGGCCGCGGCGAACGCGAAGGGGGTGACGCTGGAGAAGATCCTGGTCACCCACGGTCACATCGACCATGCCGGCGGCGTCGCCGATCTCGCCGACAAACTGTCGTTGCCGATCGAGGGACCGCATCGCGAGGACCAGTTCTGGATCGACGGCATGCCGATGCAGAGCCAGATGTTCGGCTTCCCGCCGGTCCGCTCCTTCACTCCCGGCCGCTGGCTGGAGGAGGGCGACAGCGTGACCGTCGGCAACCAGACGCTGGAGGTCCGTCACTGCCCCGGCCACACCCCCGGCCATGTCGTGTTCGTCCACCGCCCGTCCAAGCTCGCCATCGTCGGCGACGTGCTGTTCCAGGGGTCCATCGGCCGCACCGACTTCCCCAAGGGCAACTACGCCGACCTGATCGCCTCGATCCGCGACAGGCTGTTCCCCTATGGCGACGACATCGCCTTCATCCCCGGCCACGGCCCGATGTCGACCTTCGGTGAAGAGCGGCTGTACAATCCATTTCTGAACGACTGAAGACCGGAACGGCTCTTCAGTCCACCATCGGATCGTCGCCCAGCAACAGGTCGATGCGGCGGCGCAGGCTGATCAGCTCACGCCGCTGCATGTCGTCGACATAGGCGCGGTGTTCGCGCGGGTCGCCCAGCCGGGCGGTTGCGCGGCGCAGCGCGTCGAGGAAGCGCCCGACCGCGGACATGGTGCGCAGCGACGGCTCCTTGGCGGCATCCTTGCGGCTGCGGGCGGCCTGGACGGTGCCGTCGCCGGCCTTTACCTGTTCCCACAGGGCCATCTGTTCGTCCATGTCCTTGATCCAGGCGATCTCGATCAGGGTGGAGCGGGAGACGTCGTGATGGGCGGCGGCATATTCCTGCTTGATCGTCTCCGGCAGGCTGTTCAGCCGCAGGGTATGGCTGACGTTGCTCTGGCTCTTGCCGATGATGCGCCCAAGCTGTTCCTGGGTGTAGCCGAAGCGGTCGATCAGCCGGGCCAGCGCCTCCGCCAGTTCCAGCGCGTCCAGATCGACGCGCTGCACATTCTCCACCAGTGTCAGCTCGTCGGGGTTGCCGGAGGTGACCAGCGCATAGATGGTCGCCAGTCCCAACATCTCGTGCGCCCGCAGCCGCCGCTCGCCGGCGACCAGGCGGTGACCGCCGACAACCTCCTGGACCAGGACCGGCTGCTTCAGCCCGTAATGGGCAATCGAGTCGGCCAGCCCCTGCATGTCCTGCGGGTCGAAGTGACGGCGCGGCATGCTCGGATTGCGCATGATCCTGGCGACGTCGAGTTCCAACAGCCGCGGCGGCTTGCCCGTATCGTCGAACAGATCCGAATGATCGGGTGCGAGCGTCGGCATGTCCTGTTCCGGTCCCCTGGTCCTCTGTCCGTCCGGCGTCCTTCCGGTTTGGCAACGGTGCCCGGCAGTTACGGCCCTGTCAACGGTCCAGTGGAAGAAAAGGAGAACATCGCCCGTACGATGCCGCAACCGCGAGAGCAGGTCGCAGCAGCGGGTGAAAAGGAATTGTCATCGCGACGTCACCGTTTTGTTAAACGATCATTCAAAATCCATTCAGCTGGCGCAATGAAACGTAACTCAGTAAAAAGGGTTGAAGCAGAGCCGAGGAATTGATCCGGCGTCTGTTGGGAGGTCGGTCGATGTCACTTGCTGAACGCAAGCTTTTTGTCGAGCGCTGGATTCGCTCACCCTTGAAGGTCGCGTCGGTAACTCCAAGCGGACCTGAGCTGTGCCGGACGATGGCGAAGGCCGCCGGCTGCAGCCCCACCCGGCGGGTGGTGGAGTTGGGACCGGGCACCGGCCCCGTCACATCGGCCCTGCTGGCACACGGCGTTGCCCCCGACAATCTGCTGATGGTCGAACTCGACCCTGCCTTCGCCGATCATCTGTCGATGCTGCACCCCAGCGCCACCGTGGTGCGCGGCGACGCGACGCGGGTCCACCGGATCGTCCAGGCCCATGGCTGGGAGTCCTGCGATGCCGTGGTATCGGGCCTGCCACTGATCGCCATGCCGCTGTCGGTTCAGGCGCGGATCGTGCGCGGCGCTTTTTCCGTGCTGGCGCCCGACGGGGTTTTCGTGCAATTCACCTACGGTCCCTTCGCCCCGGTCAATCCGGAACTGATCCGGCGGCTGCGGTTGAAGCCGCGGCGTCATGCCTGGATCGCCCGGAACCTGCCGCCGGCGTCGGTCTGGACCTTCCGCCGGCTGCCCTGACGACGAGTCGCTTTGACCGCTGACCCTGTATTGGAAGAGGCGCGCGCCCTGATCGACGCGCGCCGTTACCGCCCCGCCCTGCGCCTGTGCGCGGCGCAAGCACATCCTCCGGCATCGCGCGGCTTCAACTGCTCGGTCTGGCTCATCTCGGCCATCGCGGTCCGGCGGCGGCCATCGCCTGCCTGCGCCGGGTGCTGGCCGACAGCCCCGGAGATGCCGACCGGCTGGCCGCCCTCGCCAAGGCCCATCAGGCCGACAATGCTCCCCTCCCTGCCGTGACCTGGCTGGAACGTGCACTGCGCGTCGCTCCCGGCCATCCCGACCTGACCGCGGCGTTGGCCGGAGCGTTGCGCCGCGACGCCCGCTACACCGACGCGGTCGCGCTCGCGCGCAAGGCGCTGGCCGCCGGCAACCTCTCCCCCGACCTCCGCTTCGAGGCTGCCACGGCCGCCGCCTATCTCGGGCGCGACGGCGAGGCGCTGGCCCATTTCAATGCGCTGCTGGCCGACGATCCGGAGCATGCCGCAGCCTGGTTCGGCAGCCACGCCCAGGCCCTGCACGATCACGGTCCCGACGAAGCTCTGCGCCGCCTGCGCCGCGCCACCCGCTGCGGTGGCGCCGCCGGCAAATATTGGGGCTATCTCGCCGCCACCCTGCGGCTACTCGGCCGGGATGCCGAGGCCGAGGCCGTTGAAGCGGCCGAGGTCGGCGACAACCCGAAGCGCCGCCCGCTGCCGGACGGGGCCAAGGCGCTGCTTCCCAACCTGTCCGCCGACTTCCGCCTGTTCGGCAACAGCGGGCGGCTGCTGCGCCATGCGCTCGCCTGCGCCGGCACGCCCGGCTTGGTGCTGGAATTCGGCGTGCGGCGCGGCACCTCGCTCGACCACATCGCCGACGTGGCCGGCCAGGAGGTCCACGGCTTCGATTCGTTCGAGGGCCTGCCGGAGGGTTGGGTGAACTCTCCCCGCGGCGTGCTGACCACCGGCCGCCAACTGCCGCCGGTGCGCGACAACGCCCGCCTGCATGTGGGGTGGTTCGAGGACAGCCTGCCGCCCTTCCTCGCCGCCCATCCCGGACCGGTGCGCTTCGTCAATGTCGACAGCGACATCTACGCCTCGGCCCGCACCGTGCTGACCGCACTGGCGGATCGGGTGCGGCCGGGGACTGTCATCGTGTTCGACGAATATATCGGCAACCACAGCTGGCGGGACGACGAGTACCGCGCCTTCCAGGAATTCGCCGCCGAAAATAAGGTGCGGTACCAGATTTCGCCGCCAGCCC
>NZ_BADK01000360.1 GCF_000333595.1 Azospirillum sp. B506 | reverse complement strand
TCGATCGCCATTTCGTCTTTCGATCGTGGTCCTGGCGCTGCTGTTCATGACCGCTGGCCAGTCCTTCACCCCGCCGGATGTCGGTGGTGTGCAGCCGGGCAGCGCGGCTGAGCGGGCGGGCATCCAGCCGGGAGACCTGATCCTCTCGGTCGACGGCACCGGCGTGCAGCGATTCGAGGAGATCCGGCAGATCGTGTCGATCCGTCCGGGAGAGCCGCTGGCGGTCGAGTTGAAGCGTGACGGACGTGTGATGACCGTCACGGCGACGCCAGATTCGCAGTCCGTCACCGACCGACTCGGCAACGCCCATCAGATCGGACTCCTCGGGATCAGCCGCGGCAGCGTCGGCATGATGCGCCACGATCCCCTGACGGCCGTTTGGCAGGCGGGACGAGAAGTCGCAGGCATGATCACCGGGACCTTCACCGCATTGGGCCAGATGGTCCAGGGATCGCGCGGGACGGAGGAGTTGGGTGGGCCGCTCCGCATCGCCCAGATGTCGGGCGAGGTGGCGCAATCCGGCTGGTATCCCCTGGTTTGGTTCATGACCTTCCTGTCGGTCAATCTGGGGCTGATCAACCTGTTTCCGGTGCCGATGCTGGATGGTGGGCATCTGCTTTTTTACGGCATCGAAAAGCTGCTTGGCCGGCCGCTCGGAGCGCGGGCGCAAGAATACGGTTTCCGAATTGGGTTGGCCTTGGTATTAACGCTCATGGTCTTCGCCACGTGGAACGACCTTGTTCAACTGCGCGTGGTCGATTTCTTCCGGGGACTGGTTTCCTAAAGCCAGCCCCTTGCCAGGGAGCGTGATTTGCCGGTGTCGAGCAAAGTTCTGGTGGCGGGCCTGCTGGCCGGCTGCGCCATGACGACGGTGTCTGTCGCCCACGCCCAGACCGCAGCCTCGCCCGGACGGGCGGCGGGTGCCACGGGGTCCATGGTCGCCCAGGTTTTCAGTGGCGGTACGGTGCGCGACATCCGGGTCGAAGGCACCCAGCGAATCGAACCTTCCACGGTCCGCTCCTATCTGACGATTCAGCCGGGCGACCCGTTCGATCCCGACCGCATCGACCAGTCGCTGAAATCGCTGTTCAACACCGGCCTGTTCGCCGACGTCGTGCTGAAGCGTGACGGCGACGTGCTGGTGGTGAGCGTGGCCGAGAACCCGATCATCAACCGGATCGCGTTCGAGGGGAACCGACGCATCGACAAGGAAACGCTGGACAAGGAAATCCAGCTGCGGCCCCGAGTCGTCTACACGCGCACCCGGGTCCAGTCGGACGTTCAGCGCATCCAGGACATCTACCGCCGCCAGGGCCGGTTTGGCGCGACGGTCGAACCCAAGATCATCCAGCTCGATCAGAACCGCGTCGATCTGGTGTTCGAGATCAATGAAGGTGTGCGCACCGGTGTGCGTGGCATCACCTTTATCGGCAACGAGCATTTTTCCGATGGAACGCTGCGCGAGAATATCCAGACCAAGGAATCGGCTTGGTGGCGTTTCCTGTCGTCCGACGACAATTACGACCCGGACCGTCTGAACTATGACCGCGATCTGCTGCGCCGCTACTACTTGAAGGAAGGGTATGCCGATTTCCGCGTGGTGTCTGCGGTCGCCGAGCTGACGCCGGACAAGTCCGATTTCTTCATCACCTTCACCATCGAGGAAGGCGAGCGCTACAAGTTCGGCAAGGTCGATATCAAGACCTCGCTCAAGGAACTCGACCCCGCGGTGCTGCAGAACAGCGTGAACACCACCGAGGGCGACTGGTACAACGCCCAAAAGGTGGAAGACACCATCACCAAGCTGACGAATGCCGTCGGCGATCTGCAATATGCATTTGTGGACGTTAGGCCGCGGATTACCCGCAACCGTGACACCCACACAATCGACATCACTTATGAGATCAACGAGGGGCCGCGCACCTTCGTCGACCGCATCGACATCTCCGGCAACGTCCGGACGCTCGACAAGGTGATTCGCCGCGAGATGCTGCTGTCGGAAGGTGATCCCTTCAACGCCTCGAAGCTGAAACGCTCGGAGCAGCGCATCAAGGATCTGGGGTTCTTCGAGCGCGTGAACATCACGACCGCCGAGAGCAGCGCGCCGGATCGCACTGTGGTGAATGTCGACGTGGCCGAACAGTCCACCGGCGAAATCTCCATCGGTGCCGGCTTCTCGACCTCCGACGGTCCGCTGGGTGACTTCTCGATCCGCGAACGCAATCTTCTCGGCCGTGGTCAGGATCTGCGTCTGGGTGCGACGCTGTCGAGCCGGCGCCAGTTGTACGACATCTCCTTCACGGAGCCGTACTTCATGGACCGCGACCTGTCGGCCGGCGTGGACGTGTTCCGGACGCGCTACAATTACCAGGATGAGAGTTCGTTCAACGAGAAGAACACCGGCTTCGCGCTGCGCCTTGGCTATCCTCTGACCGAGCGGCTGCGCCAGCGGGTCTATTACCAGCTTCAGGACACCCTGATCGAAGAGGTGCCTTCGACCGCGTCGAAGTACATTCAGGAGCAGCGTGGTGAACGCCTGACGTCGCTGATCGGTCAGGAACTGACCTACGATGCCCGCAACAGCAAGCTGACGCCGACCGAAGGGTACTTCATTCGCCTGACCAACGACGTCGCCGGCCTTGGCGGGTCGGTGCGCTTCCTGCGGAACAAGCTCGCCGGTGGGTATTATCTGCCGTTGGGTGAGGACCAATGGGTGCTCAGCACGACCGGTGAGATCGGCTATATCCACGGGCTCGGCAAGAAGGTGGACCTGGGCGACCGCTTCTTCATCGGCGGCGATACCTTGCGCGGTTTCAACACCGCCGGTATCGGTCCCCGCGACGTTTCGACCGGCGATGCGCTGGGTGGCACCCGCTATGCCCGCGCCTCGGTGGAAATGAGCTTCCCCTTCGGTCTGCCGGAGGAGTTCGGTCTGCTTGGCCACGCCTTCACCGACATGGGCACGCTGGGTAAGGTCGACATCAAAGATCCGAACGTGAAGGATGACGAGAGCATCCGCGTATCCGTCGGCACGGGCGTGTCGTGGAAGTCGCCGTTCGGCCCGATCCGGCTCGATGTCGCGTTGCCGATCCGCAAGGAAGGCTACGACAAGAAAGAGCTCATCCGCTTCAGCTTCGGAACCAGGTTCTAAAATGCAATCCACCCTGTCGAAGACGCCGTTTCGCGTCGCCATGCTGTCGGCCGTCACGGCTGCCGGTCTCGTTCTCTCCGCGACCGTGGCTCAGGCCCAGTCGGCACCCAAGGCCGAGGCTCCCAAGACCGACGTGCCGGCGCCGGGTGCGGAGCTGAAGGCACCGGTCATTGCCGTGATCGACGTGCAGAAGATCATGCAGGAATCCAACGCATCGAAGGGCATCACGAAGTCCTTCGAATCTCTGCGCGACTCCTACCAGAAGGAAATCTCCGCGCTGGAGGACAAGCTGCGCAAGAACGAGGACGAGCTGCGCAAGCAGCAGACCGTCCTTTCCCCCGAAGCGCTCGCCACCAAGCGTCGTGATTTCGAGAAGCAGGTGGCCGACGTCCAGAAGACCGTCCAGGCCCGCAAGCGTGCTCTGGAGACCAGCTTGAACGAAGCGATGGCCGTCGTTCACAAGACGATGGTCGAGGTGGTGGCGGATGTCTCCCGCGAACGCAATGCCAACCTCGTTCTTGCCCGTCAGCAGTTCGTTCTGGTGGATACCCAACTCGATGTCACCGATCTGGTGATGGAGCGGGTGAACAAGAAGCTGCCGCAGGTTGCGCTGAACGTTCCCAAGCAGTGATGTCGCTTTGACCGGGGTCGCCGCCGTCCCGAGCGGGAGGGTGGCGGCCCCGTTTCGTTTCCGGGTTCGGCGGTTGCGGTTGCCGCGGAAATGGGGCAAGAAGGCGGAGCAAACAAGACGGCACCGGTGTTTCCCATCGGGGCAGCGGTGCCTGTTCCCTGGTTTGGGGAACGATGAACCCTATCGGTTGGTGGAAAGGCGGGCGGCCGGGCAATGGACGTGACGGCGGACAACAACGCGCAAAGCAAGAAGATCGACGACATCGACATCATGCGGATCATGAAGATGATTCCGCATCGCTACCCGATCCTGATGATCGACCGGGTGATCGATGTGACGCTGGGCGAGGGTGCCACCGGCGTGAAGAACGTTACGATCAACGAGCCCTTTTTCCAGGGTCACTTCCCGTCGCGTCCCGTGATGCCCGGCGTGCTGATCATCGAGGCGATGGCGCAGACCTCCGCCGTGCTGGTGGTGGCGACTCTCGGGCCTGACGCGGAAGGCAAGCTGGTCTATTTCATGACCGTCGACGAGGCGCGATTCCGCCGTCCCGTCACGCCCGGCGACACCATCCACATCCATGTCACCAAGCAGCGTCAGCGCGCCAACGTGTGGAAGTTCAAGGGCGAGGCCAAGGTTAACGGCGTTCTCGTCGCTGAAGCCGTCTATTCCGCCATGATCCTGGACGAAAAATGACCGTCACCATCCATCCGTCCGCCATCGTCGATCCCGCGGCCAAGCTGGGAGAGGGGGTCAACATCGGCCCCTTCTGCGTCGTCGGTCCCGACGTCACGCTCGGCGATGGCGTTCGGCTGGTGTCGCATGTGGCTGTCGACGGGCGCACCAGCATCGGTGCCGACACCGTCATCTATCCCTTTGCGTCCATTGGCCACCGGCCGCAGGATCTGAAGTTCCACGGCGAGCCGTCGGAGCTTTTCATCGGCGCCCGCAACCAGATCCGCGAGCATGTGACGATGAACCCCGGCACGGAAGGCGGTGGCATGGTCACGCGCGTCGGCGATGACGGGCTGTTCATGATGGGATCGCATGTGGCGCATGACTGCGTCGTCGGCGATCATGTCATCATGGCCAACAATGCCACGTTGGGTGGCCATGTCACGTTGGGCGATTACGTCATCATCGGCGGGCTGTCGGCGGTGCGTCAGTTCGTGCGCATCGGCTCCCATGCCATGATCGGCGGCATGTCCGGTGTCGAGAATGACGTGATCCCCTTCGGTCTGGTGATGGGCGACCGCGCCCGGCTGGCTGGCCTGAACCTCGTCGGTCTGGAGCGCCGGGGTTTCAAGAAGGACGATATTCACGCCCTGCGCGCCGCCTACCGCATGCTGTTCGGTCCGGAGGGCACCTTCGCCGAGCGGGTGGAGGAGGTCGGGCGCGACTTCGGCGAACGGGCGCTGATTTCCGACGTCCTGTCCTTCATCCGCGCCAAGGAAGCCCGCTCTCTCTGCCAGCCGCGCGAGAGCTGAGGCGCCCGGCCCATGGCCGACAGTCGACAGGGTACGGGATCGCCGGCATCAGGACCGAAGCTGGCCATCCTCGCGGGGGGCGGGACTCTTCCCGCCCGCATCGCTGACGCGGTGCGCGGTCAGGGACGTGAGGTCTTCGTCATTGCGTTCGATGGCCACACCGATCCGGAAACCGTCGCCGATGTGCCACATGTCTGGAGCCGCTTCGGCGCAGCGGGGACGATCCTGCGCCGCCTCCACGAGGAGGGGGTGGGGGAGGTCGTTCTCGCTGGACCGGTGAAACGTCCCTCCTTTACCGAACTGATGCCGGACTGGCGGACCGCGCGCTTCCTTGCGCGTGTGGGCACCCGTGCCCTGGGTGACGACGGCCTGTTGCGAGCCGTGGTTCGGGAGGTCGAGGAGGATGGCTTCCGTGTGGTGGGATTGCACGATTTGCTGAAGGACCTGCTGACCGTCAGGGGGCCGGTCGGCCGCTTGACGCCCGATGCGGAGGCCGAACGAGACATCGTCCGTGCAGTCGAGGTTGCGCGGGCGATGGGGGCGCTCGATGTTGGGCAGGGGGCGGTCGTACAGCAGGGGATCGTGTTGGCTGTCGAGGCGGTCGAGGGGACCGATGCGATGCTCGCCCGCTGTGCCGGCCTCGCCCGGCCCGGTCCCGGCGGGGTTCTGGCGAAGGTGAAGAAGCCGCGTCAGGACCGCCGCATCGACCTGCCAACCATGGGCGTCACCACTGTGGAACGGGCTGCCGCCGCGGGCCTGCGAGGAATCGCGGTCGAGGCAGGAGGCAGCCTTCTGGTCGACCGTGCGGCCGTGGCCGAAGCGGCGGATCGTCTCGGTCTGTTCGTCGTCGGTATCGAGGTTCCGCAATGAACGGGCAAGATGTGGCGGATGGAAGCACCACGCTGTTTCTGATCGCCGGCGAGCCATCGGGAGACGCGCTCGGCGCCCGGCTGATGGCGGCGGCAAAGCGCCTGACCGGCGGGACGGTGCGTTTCGTCGGTATCGGTGGTGAGCGGATGACGGCGGAGGGCCTGGTCAGCCTGTTTCCGATGGCCGAATTGACGCTGTTCGGAATCTTCGAATTGCTGCCGCATCTGCCGAACCTGATTCGCCGCATCGACCAGACGGTGACGGAGATCCTGCGTGTCCGCCCAGATGCGGTTGTCGGAATCGACTCACCTGGATTTACGGTGCGGGTAGCCAAGAAGATACGCTCTGCCGACCCCGCCATTCCGTTGATCCACTATGTGGCACCCACGGTCTGGGCTTGGAAGCCGAAGCGTGCGGCAAAATACGCCGCCATCTACGACCATCTGCTTGCGGTCCTTCCCTTCGAGCCGCCCTACTTCGAGAAGGAGGGACTCGCTTGCACCTTCGTCGGCCATTCCGTGGTCGAAGGCGGAGCGGGAAGGGGGGACGGTGCGGGTTTCCGGCAACGCCATGGAATCGCTGCGGCTGAGCGCGTCGTGGCGGTGCTTCCTGGGAGCCGCAAGGGCGAAGTATCGCGGTTGCTGCCGGACTTTCGTGCCACGCTTGACCTGTTGCGGCCCTCCCACCCCAACCTTGTCGCGGTGGTTCCGACGGTGGCGACGGTCCGCGATCGGGTGGCCTCTGCCATCGTCGACTGGCCGGTCCGTACCCTGTTGGTGGAGGGGGACGCCGAGAAATACGATGCCTTCGCTGCGGCGGACGCGGCATTGGCGGCGTCGGGTACGGTTGCGCTGGAGTTGGCGCTCGCCCGATTGCCGACAGTCATCGCCTACCGGCTGAATCCGGTGACGGTGGCGCTGTATCGTCGGCTGATTCGGATCAAGTACGTCAACCTCGTCAACCTGATGGTCGATCGGATGCTGGTTCCGGAACTGCTGCAGCAGGATTGCCGTCCCGATAGACTGGCAGCCGAACTTGGCCGACTTCTGGATGATCCGGCGGCGCGTCAGGCTCAGATCGACGGCGTGACCGAAGTGGCGCAGTGGCTGGGGCAGGGCGAATCTCCGCCCAGCGAACGTGCCGCCCGCGCCATTCTTGACGTCGTTGCCGAACACCGCTCGAACAGGCCCCAAGCGGTCAAACCCTGAACGGGAGAACAGAGATCATGAGCGAATTCCGTCTGCTGCACACGATGCTGCGCGTGCTGGACCTGGAGAAGTCGCTGGACTTCTACACCCGGCTGCTCGGCATGAAGCTGCTGCGCCGCAATGACTTTGAAGGCGGCCGCTTCACCCTCGCCTTCGTCGGCTATGGCGAAGAGTCCGACACCGCTGTCCTGGAGCTGACCCACAATTGGGATCAGAAGGAGCCGTACGAGATCGGCACCGCCTATGGACACATCGCCCTTGGTGTGCCGGACATCTATGCCACCTGCGAAAGCTTTGCCGCTGACGGGGTCAAGATCCCGCGTCCGCCGGGGCCGATGAAGCATGGCAGCACCGTCATCGCCTTCATCGAGGATCCGGACGGCTACAAGGTCGAGCTGATCGAGCGGAAGTGATCGTTCCGCCGATTGGCCATCATGAGGGGGCGCGGTCGGTGACGACCGCGCCCTTTGTCTTTGGTTCAGGCTCCGGGGTTCGGCGGAAGCGTGCACGGTAGCTCGCCGGACTCAACCCCAGCCTTTTGCGGAAATGGTGGCGAAGGGTGGCGGCAGAACCAAAGCCTGTCAGTGTCGCCACCTCCTCGACCGACAGGGTGCCGCCTTCCAGCAGGTCACGGGCCCGCGCCAGCCGCTCGGACAACAGCCAATCGCCGGGGGTGGTGCCGGTCAGGGCCTGGAAGCGGCGCAGGAAGGTGCGCAGGCTCATGCCCGTCCGCGACGCCATGCCGGACAGGCTGTGGGGCTCGGCCAGAGTTTCGCGCAGATGGTCGAGCAGCGGTGCCAGGCGGCTCCCCTCCCGGGCGATGGGCACGGGCGCTTCGATGAATTGAGCCTGCCCGCCCTCACGATGGGGTTGGACCACTAGCCGGCGGGCGACGCTGTTGGCCGCATCCGCTCCGAAGTCGCGGCGCACCAGATGCAGGCAAAGATCGATTCCGGCGGCACTGCCGGCGGAGGTCAGGATGTTGCCTTCATCAACATACAGCACATCGGGAACCACCTGGATGTCGGGATAAAGCTTGCCCAGTATTGCGGCATATCGCCAGTGGGTGGTTGCGCGGCGTCCATTCAGAAGTCCGGAAGCCGCCAGGACAAAGGCGCCGGACAAAT
>NZ_BADK01000361.1 GCF_000333595.1 Azospirillum sp. B506 | reverse complement strand
CATCGGCACTCTGACGATCTTCAGCTTCTCTTCGGAGAACTGGCGCCGGCCGGAAGAGGAAGTCAGCGACCTGATGGGGCTGCTGCGCTTCTACCTGCGCAGCGAAGTCGCCGAACTGCACCGGGCCGGTGTCCGCCTGCGGGTGATCGGCGACCGCGCACGACTGTCGGAAGACATCAACCGGCTGATCGACAATGCCGAGGACTTGACCCGCGGCAACCAGGTGATGACCTTGGTCGTCGCGCTCAGCTATGGGTCACGTCTGGAGATCGTCCACGCCGCGCGCCGACTGGCGGAGGAGGTGGCCGCCGGTCGCCTGTCGCATGACGCCATCGACGA
This sequence comes from Azospirillum sp. B506, assembly GCF_000333595.1. GTDB lineage: Bacteria > Pseudomonadota > Alphaproteobacteria > Azospirillales > Azospirillaceae > Azospirillum. The sequence goes on along the minus strand of NZ_BADK01000361.1, from coordinate 2,180 downwards.
AAACGCGCTGTCGGCCCGGCTCTACACCGCTGACATTCCGGACCCTGACATGATCATCCGCACCAGCGGCGAGAAGCGGATCAGCAACTTCCTGCTGTGGCAGGCGGCCTATGCCGAGCTGGTCTTCGTCGATACGCTCTGGCCCGATTTCACCAAGCGCGATCTGGAGGCGGCGATTGAAGAGTTCCACCGACGGGAACGCCGCTTCGGCGCCACCACCGCCGGCTCCCGCTGACACGCCGGGTTCGGTTTCCGCGTCTGTGAAGCCATCCAAAGCGGGCGATCTCAAGGTCCGCGTCCTGTCAGCCTTGGTCATGGCGCCGGTCGTACTGGGCGCCGTGTGGGCCGGCGGTTGGATCTTCCATGCCCTGATCGCCTTCGGGTCAGTGATCGCGGTTTCCGAATGGACCAGCATCGTACCCAGCACCCGCCGTTTGCCGGCGCGTCTGATGGCGGCCATTGGCATTGTCGTGGCTGTCATGGTGCAGATCGCTGCCGGACCTGCTGCGGCCTTCGGTGCAGCTACTGCCTTCGCCGTTCTGACAGCCGTGGTAGGCGGCGGTGCGGATCGCGGCCTGCTTGGTTTCGGCGTGCTCTATGTGGCGGTTGGCATGACCGGCCTGTTGTGGCTGCGCGACCTGCCCGATGCCGGGCTTTCCCTCTTTCTGTTCGTCCTGTTCGCGGTCTGGGCGACCGACATCGGCGCCTACGCCGCCGGGCGCAGCATCGGCGGACCGAAGCTGGCTCCACGCATCAGCCCCAAGAAGACCTGGGCCGGCCTGATCGGTGGCATGGCATCGTCCGCATTGTTCGGCTGGCTGGTGGCTGTCTGCTTCGGGGCTGCCCGCCCGGGCGTCGCGCTGGCGGTCGGGGTGGCCGTTGCCGTGGTCGGGCAGGCGGGAGACCTGTTCGAGTCGGCGATCAAGCGACGCTATAATGTGAAGGACAGCGGCCAGCTCATTCCCGGGCACGGCGGCATCCTCGACCGCATCGACGGGCTTCTGGCCGCTGCCCCGGTGCTGGCCCTGTTCCACGCGGCCGCTGGATCGGTTCTGTCATGGTGGTGAAAGCGGGAGCGACGGCGGATGCGCCGCGCAGCGTGACGATCCTCGGCTCCACGGGGTCCGTCGGCACGCAGACCGTGGACCTCGTCTCCCGCAATCCAGAGCGTTTCCCGGTCGAGGCGCTGACCGCCAACCGCAACGTGCCTTTGCTGGCCCGGCAGGCCCGCCAGTTGAAGGCGCGCATGGCCGTGGTCGCCGATCCCGGCGCCTATGCCGAGTTGAAGGAGCTTCTGTCCGGCAGCGGGATCGAGGTTGCCGCCGGTTCCGAGGCGGTGGCGGCAGCCGCCGAACGTCCGGCCGACTGGGTGATGGCCGCCATCGTCGGCGCCGCCGGTCTGGAACCGACGCTTGCCGCCATCCGCCGCGGCGCCATCGTCGCCTTCGCCAACAAGGAGGTGCTGGTCTGTGCCGGCGCTCTCATGATGGAGGAGGTCAAGGCGCATGGTGCGACGCTGCTGCCGGTCGACAGCGAACATTCGGCCATCTATCAGGTCTTCGATTTCGCGCGCATCGAAAGCGTCGCCCGCCTAATTTTGACGGCATCGGGTGGCCCGTTCCGCACCAGGGACCGCGCCTTCATGGCAGCGGCCACGCGGGAGCAGGCGGTGGCCCACCCAACCTGGGACATGGGCGCGAAGATCTCGGTCGACAGCGCCACCATGATGAACAAGGGGCTGGAGCTGATCGAGGCCCATTTCCTGTTCGGCATCCCGGAAGAGCGCATCGACGTTCTGGTCCACCCTCAGTCCGTCATCCATTCGCTGGTCGAATATGTCGACGGCTCGGTCCTGGCGCAGCTCGGTACGCCGGACATGCGCACCCCTATCGCCTATGCGCTCGGCTGGCCCGCCCGCATCGCCACCCCGGCGGAGCGGCTGGATCTGGTCAAGGCGGCGACGCTGACCTTCGAGGCGCCGGATCCCGTACGATTCCCGGCACTTCGACTGGCCCGGGCCGCCTTGCAAAGCGGTGGGGGCGCTCCTACTATACTCAGTGCCGCCAACGAGGTGGCCGTTCAGGCGTTTCTCGACCGCCGGATCGGCTTCCTCGACATCGAACGGATCGTCGAGGAGACGTTGACGGCGTTGCCCCACCGCCCGCTGCGCGTCTCGCCGC
>NZ_BADK01000362.1 GCF_000333595.1 Azospirillum sp. B506 | reverse complement strand
CCCGCGAATTGCTGGCCGCCGCCGAATCCCGCCGCAACAACGAGCCGCGGCGCGACCGTGACCGTGGCGACCGCCGCCGCCGTCGCGACGACGATGACGACGACGTTCAGGTGATTGGTTTCGGCGACCATATGCCGGCCTTCATGCTGCGCTCCGCCCGTCCGCGTCCGACCAGCGAAGCGTCGATCGACTCGTCGCAGGAGGGCTGAGCCGGTGCAGACCATCTTCGTCATGGTCAAATGCGATCTCGGCCGGGCCTATGAGGTCGCCGACCAGGCTGTCCAGCTGATTGAGCAGGTCTCAGAGGTGCATTCCATCTCCGGACAGTATGATCTGCTGATGAAGTGCTATCTGAAACAGGACGATGACATCGGCCGCTTCGTCACCGAACATGTGCAGACTTTGGCGGGCGTGCGCGACACCTTTACACTGATAGCGTACAAAGCGTTTGCATAGGCGATGCTGGTGTTCTGAAAGAAAAAGGCCGGGCAAATTGCTCGGCCTTTTTCGTTGTCCTTTCTTATTTTTCCGGTCGGCACCCCGGACCCACCTCCGGATCGTTGACGAAGCTCCCGTCGTCCACCTGCTTGTCCGTGCCATAATCCGGATTCGTTCCCGCCATCAGCGCCGCCAGACGATGGGCGGTCGCCACATGCGCTTCGCGTTCGACCGCGCGGTAATGGTCGATCACCTGTTCGCCGACCGCGGTCAGCACCGTTCCGCCACCGTGTTTGCCGCCGACCGCCGCACTCACCACCGGTTCGCGGAAAATGCGGTTCAGATCGTCGACGAGCAGCCATGCCCGCCGGTACGACATGCCCAGCGCCCGTCCGGCGGCGGAGATGGAACCGGTGTCGCGGATCCGTTCCAGCAGCGCGATCTTGCCGGGACCGATGGAGCCGCCGCTCTCGAAGTCGATGCGGATCCGCATCCGGGTCATTGCCGTCTCTCCGTTCAGCGCTCGGCGGTTTCCAGTCCGTCGCCGCTCCAGGCGCCGGTGCGGAAGAAGTCGTCGATCCGCTCGCACCAGGGATCGATGTCCAGCCCGGTCGCCGTCAGCCAATCCCGATTGAAGTAGGTCCCCATATAGCGGTCGCCGGGATCGCAGATCAACGTGGCGACGCTGCCCTTCCTGCCCTCGCGCATCATTCCTGCGATCAGCTCGATGGCCCCCACCAGATTGGTGCCGGTGGAACCGCCGCAGGCGCGGCCCAGCCGGTCGCGCAGCACCCAGACGGCGGCGATGCTGGCGGCGTCGGGAACGCGGATCATGCGGTCGATGACCGTCGGTTGGAAGGACGGTTCCACCGTCGGCCGCCCGATGCCCTCGATGCCCGACCCGCGGCCGACGCTGGCCTTCGGGTCGTCGTCGCGGAAGCCATCGAAGAAGGCCGAATGTTCGGGGTCGGCCACACAGACCCGGGTCGGCAGCCGGCGATAGCGCACATAGCGCCCGAAGGTGGCCGATGTGCCACCGGTACCGGCACCACAGACGATCCAGTCCGGCACCGGATGCGGTTCCTGCGCCAACTGCTCGAAGATCGACTGGGCGATGTTGTTGTTGCCACGCCAGTCGGTGGCGCGCTCGGCATAGGTGAACTGGTCCATGAAATGGCCGTCGCAGTCACGGGCCAGCTTTTGCGCTTCGGCGCAGACCTCCGACGCGCGCTCCACCATATGGCAGCGCCCGCCATAGAACTCGATCTGCGCGATCTTTGCCGGCGAGGTGTTGCGCGGCACCACGGCGACGAAGGGCAGGTCCAGCAGCTGCGCGAAGTAAGCCTCCGACACCGCGGTGGATCCCGACGACGCCTCGATGACCGTCGTGCCTTCGCGCACCCAGCCATTGCAGATGGCATAGAGGAAAAGCGACCGTGCCAGCCGGTGCTTCAGGCTTCCGGTGGGATGGGTCGATTCATCCTTCAGATACAGGGTGATGCCTTGCGCCGCCGGGATCGGCAGCCGGAGCAGATGGGTGTCGGCCGAGCGATTCACGTCCGCCTCGATCCGGCGCAACGCCTCGTCGAGCCAGCCCCGGCGGGCAACGGTGGGGGAGGATGGGGCGGGGAGGGTGGCGGTCATGGGATCCTGTCGGACGGTTCGTTGGCCGCATCCATAGCGCGGAATTTTACCGATTGCATCCGGTAGAATATCCCTCTCTTCCGCTGCGGACGGCAAGCCCTGACGAATGCGGGCAGCGAATGCCGAAAGCCCTCCGACAGCGGGGCGGCGCAATTGCTCTTGTGCCGCATTGTCGGTTCCCAGGCGTGTGAGCATCGCCGTTCCCCGGGTTACGCCGGAGAACGAAGTCTGGCAGGATGCGGCACCATGACTCTGATCGCATATCCGCTCTCGGGCGTGCTGCCCGACATCCGCCCGGCCCGTCCGACCCGCGACTGGATCGACGCGCTGCCGGAGCAGTACGGGTACCGCTGCCTGCCGCTCAACATCGCCAGCATGCATGGGTGGGAGGTCTGCTGCCCGGTGCGGGTGACGGCGGTGTGGGATGGAGGCACAGGGCTGGAGGCCATCACCGTCACCGCGGAAGAGCGGCATCCCCTGCTGCCCGCGAGCCATTTCGGCAGCGGCGTGCTGACCTTCCATGTCGCCGCGCTGTTCCGCACGCCGCCGGGAGTCAATCTGATGGTCACCGGTCCGCTCAACCACCCAAAGCACGGCATTCTTGGCCTGTCGGGGATCATCGAGACCGATTGGTCGCCTTATCCATTCACCATGAACTGGAAATTCACCGCGCCGGGCGTACCGGTGACGTGGGAGAAGGGGGAACCCTTCGCCCATCTGATGCCGATCCAACGCGGTCTGGTGGAAAGCCTGACGCCGGAAGTCCGCGATCTGGACAGCGATCCGGACACGGCGGCGCAATATCGCGCCTGGGCAGCGTCGCGCAGCCAGTTCAACAGCGATCTGCAGACGCCGGGGAGTACTGCCGCGCAGGAACGCTGGCAGAAGGGCTATTACCGCGGCAAGAGGCCGGACGGAAGCGACGGCCCGCCCGACCATGAAATCAAGGTGCGGGCAAAGCCGTTTCCAAGCAGTTAGATCGGATCGGGCAAAATCGGAGTCGATTTGACGCGTGATTCCGATCGTCAAATATAAAGCTACAACGTGTCCTGAATGCTGCGGACGAACTCCGGCAGGCCGACCTGCCGGCGGCGGCGCAGCCTTTCGGCATGCAGGATCGACTCGACCGCTGCGATGCTCTCGCCCACGTCGCTGTTGACGATGACGTAGTCGTATTCCGGCCAATGGCTGATCTCGTTCGAGGCCTTCGCCATGCGGTTGGCGATGACCTCCTCCGAATCCTGCCCGCGGCCGCGCAGGCGCCGCTCCAGCTCGCCGACCGATGGGGGCAGGACGAAGACGCTGACCAGATCGTCGCGGGCATTCTGCGCCAACTGCTGCGCACCCTGCCAGTCGATGGCGAACAGCACGTCGCGTCCGGCGCCCAGTGCATCTTCGACCGCCAGCCGCGGTGTGCCGTAGCAGTTGCCGAAAACGCGGGCATGTTCCAGCAGGTCGCCGGTTTCGGCCATGCGGTCGAAACGCTGCTGGTCGATGAAGTAATAATCCAGCCCTTCGGCCTCGCCGGGGCGCATCGGACGGGTGGTCACCGACACTGACATGGTGATGCCGGGATCGCGCTCCAGCAGACCGCGGGCGATGGTGGTCTTGCCGGCCCCCGAGGGGGACGACAGCACCAGCATCAGGCCGCGCCGGTGGATCGGGGAGGTGGTGGTCGCAGCCATGGCGCTCACTCGCTGTTGGCGGTCATTCAATGCCGGGTCGTACGGCGACGATCGTCATTCGATGTTCTGGACCTGTTCGCGCAGCTGCTCGATCGAGGCTTTCAGCGACAGGCCGATGCGGGTCAGTTCGACATCCGCCGATTTGGAGCAGAGCGTGTTGGCCTCGCGGTTGAACTCCTGACACAGGAAATCGAACCGGCGGCCGATGGCGCCACCCTCCGCCATCATGTCGCGGGCTGCTTGGATGTGGGCGCGCAGGCGGTCCAGTTCCTCCCGCACGTCAGCCTTGCCGATCAGGATCGCCGCCTCCTGGGCCACCCGGTCTTCCGACAGGGCGGGGAAGGATCCGAGGATCGCGGCGACCTGGGCGCGCAGCTTTTCGCGCAATGCGTCCGGCTGGGTCGAGGCACAAGCTGCGGCGGCATCCACCAGCCGGGCGATCTCGTCCAGATGGCCGTTCAGCACCTCTGCGATGCGCGCACCCTCGGCCAGGCGGTTGACCACCAGCTGGTCGATCAGCTTGGTCAAATCGCCCTTCAGCGCCGACTCGACCCGTTCACGCGCTTCGGTCTCATCCTCTTCCACCGGTTCGATGATGCCGCGGACGGGCAGAAGCGAATCGAGCCGCGGCGGAGCCGCGCCCTCCCCCTCAATTTCGCGTGCGATCTTCAGGACCTGGGCCAGAAGCTCGCGGTTGATGCGCAGTTGCGAGACCGCATGCGTGCGGTTGACGGTCAGCGTCAGGTTGACGTTGCCGCGGGCCAGCCTTTTCGGTACATCGGCGCGGGCAGCCGCCTCGATGCTGTCGAAGCCTGACGGCAGGCGGCAGCGCAGATCCAGGCTGCGGCCATTGACGCTCTTGGCCTCGAAGGTCCAGGAATAGCCGTCGCCGTGCCCGTCGACGCGCGCGAAACCGGTCATGCTGGCAATGACGGGGCGATGGGCTGGCAAAGGTGGCCTCATGTGAAAAGCGGTGTCGATTCGTGTCGTGCTTATAGACTCGACATCACCCCACAACAAGCTTCGGCGCCATGCAGAGGTCGACGGACGGGATGGAAACCTCATGAAGCAACCGCGGTCCATCGTCATCACCGGCGCCTCCAGCGGCATCGGCGAGGCCCTGGCGCTCCTTTATGCCGGCCCTGGAACGGTGCTCGCCCTGACCGGTCGCGACTCTGCAAGGCTGGAAGCGGTTGCGGAGCGTTGCCGCGCCGCCGGTGCCCGGGTCGACGCAGCGGCAATCGATGTCGCGGATCGCGGCGCCATGGCGGAGTGGCTGGCCCGCGTCGATGCCGAAACGCCCGTCGATCTGCTGATCGCCAATGCCGGCATGTCGGCCGGCACCGGCGATGGCAGCGAGACGGAGGAACAGGCCCGTCGTATCCTGGCAGTGAATGTCGACGGCGTTTTGAACAGCATCCATCCGCTGATTCCGGCGATGCGGGCCCGGCGGCAGGGACAGATCGCCATCATGGCCTCCCTTGCCGGCTTCCGTGGCCTTCCCGGTGCACCGGCCTATTGTGCCAGCAAGGCGATGGTCCGGGTTTATGGCGAGTCGTTGCGCGGCGATCTGGCCGGGGAGGGAATCGGGGTTTCGGTGATTTGTCCTGGATTCGTCAAAAGCCGGATGACCGCCGTCAACCGCTTCCCCATGCCCTTCCTGATGGAAACGGATGCCGCTGCCCGTGTCATCCGCCGCGGACTGGAGCGCAACGCCGCGCGAATTGCCTTCCCCTGGCCGATGATGGCCGCAGTCTGGTTGCTGGCGCTGCTTCCACCGTCCTGGACCGACGGGGTGCTGCGGCGGGCGCCGCGCAAGGCGTGAACGGGTCCGTCAATCCACCTTCGCGTGGGCGATGGCCTCGCGGACGCTGACGCCCTTGCGCATGATATTGTCCACCGCGCGGCCCTGGACCAGATTGATCCCCATCTTATGGGCATAGACCAGGCTGGTCACGCTGTCGCAGCGCGCCAGGATAAACTTGCAGCGGTCCTGCTCGGCGATCCGGTCGCGAAAGTATTTCTCGAACGACGGGTCCATTTCCAGCATGTCGTTGGACCAGAAAATCTTGGCGTAATCAGCGTTCAGATATTCCAGATCGAAATTCGTAACCCAGAAGGGATTCAGGCCATCCACCGCGATCTGGTAGCGGCGGTCCTGGGCGAATTCCACCACCTCGTTGAACAGGGACAGATTCTCGATCAGATCGCCTTTCGACACCTCAAGCACCACCTGCCCGCGGAAATCGATCGGCAGGCGTTCGTCGAACTTGACGAAGCCGGTCGAGATGACGGTGGAAAGGTTGATGTTGATGCCGATCCGCCGGCCGCGCATGAAGCTCAGCCCATGGTTCAGCGCCCGCAGCACCGACTGGTCGAGATTGGCGGTGAAGTAGTTGAACAGCCACTTGTTGGCGGTGATGTCGTAATCGGGGCAGAGACGTTCCTGCAACAGCTTGATGGAGATGTAGAGTTCGTAATATTCCATCTCCGCATCGCCGCTGCCGATGTTGGCGATGCCCTGGTTGAACAGGAATGGCGACAGGTCGAACATCTGCATGGAGCGTTCGAGCTTGCCCAGTTCCTCCAGCGTGATCGGTGGCTTGGTCTCGGTGACGTGTTGCCCGGTCTCGTTCGCCTGCAATTCCTCGATGAAACGGATGACGTTGATGAAGTTCAACGCCAGTTCCATGATCGAGTAGAGCGAATATTCCTTATAGGGGTTCGGACCGGTCAAGGTGGTCTTCGACAGGAAGACCTGCTCCACCGTCTGGCAGACGTCGGTGACGCCGGTCAGCTTCAACCCCTTGTAGAGGATGATGACGTCGCCGTTGGAGATGTTGAAGGACTGGAGGTAGGAGGCCTTGTTCGCAAGTTCCTGGATGATGGAGCGCACCATCATCTGGCTGGTCGGGTCGCGGTCCTTCAAAAGCGACAGGTGCATATGGATCAGCCGCATGCCCTGCAGTTCGTTCTTTGCCGACCGCAGCAGATTGAGCAGCTTGTCGTTGTCGAACTCCGGCTTCTGATCCTTGGCGGCGGCGACGGCGGCCTGCTTTTCCGTGGTGGAAAGCCGGACACGGTCCCGTCCAATGGGTGGTCTGCCGCCAAACCTGCTCATACCTTGTTCACTCCCACAACAAGCGTCACGCCTGCCAACCACCCGTATCATCGGCCGCTCGTTGTTCGGCAGCCTTTCTTGTTCCTGTCCGGGGGCCTGCGCTGGGTCCCCGGTTCGTACATCGGTTCGTACATCGGCACGCTGCAATCAGGCTGGCAATGTCCGGTCAGACGGATGCTGCGATTCCGAACCAATCTTAGCGGTAACTTTCTTTAAAAAGCACTTAAGGCTAAAGTCCGGATGCAGGAGACCTCCGGACGCCAGCCAAAGGCGCCGCAGTCATCGAAGCGACGCCATCCGAAAAGGTCAAGTTTCCGATTCGGGCGAGGTTGCGGACGGGCGGGGTTCGCCAGCAGGCACGATGCGGACGCGACGATCTATGACCGCAAGTCCGATCTTTCCATGCTTCAAGGCAAGTGCATCATTGCCGAACAGTTCGCGCCGCCATCCCTGCATCGCCGGAATGTCTGCAAGATCGTCGGCGGCCAGCGCTTCCAGATCGGCCGAAGACGCCACCAGCTTCGCCGCGACATTGTTCTCGTCGCACTTCATCTTCAGCAGAACGCGCAGCAGCTCGACGATGGGTTGCAGTCCCGGCGGCGGTTCCTCGCGCGGCTCGACGCGGGGCAGGTCACTGTCCGGCAGGTCCAGCCCCGTCTGCACGGCAGCCAGCACGTCGGCTCCCTGGCGCCCTTCGGCGAAACCGCGGCCCAGCCCGCGGGTGCGGGCGAGGTCGTCGACGGTCGTCGGCGCATGGGCGGCGATCTCCAGCAGCGCCTCGTCGCGCAGCACGCGGGACCGCGGCTGGTCACGGCGCTGGGCCTCGCGCTCGCGCCAGGCCGCCAGTTCCTTCAGGATCGCCATGAAGCGCGGCTTGTTGGTCCGTACCTTCAGCCGGAGGTAGGAGCTTTCCGGATCGACCTGATAGGTGTGCGGGTCGGTCAGGATCGCCATCTCCTCTTCCAGCCAGTGCGAGCGGCCGGAGCGGGCGAGGCGGCGCTTCAGCTTCTCGTAGGCCGGGCGCAGGTGGATCACGTCGGACAGGGCGTAGGTCAGTTGGCGGTCGGTCAGTGGCCGGTGGGACCAGTCGGTGAAGCGGCTGGACTTGTCGATGCGCGCACCGGCCAGCTTGGTCACCAGCGTCTCGTAGCCGACGCTTTCGCCAAAGCCGCAGACCATTGCCGCAACCTGGGTGTCGAACAGCGGGTGCGGGATCCGTCCGGACAGATGCCAGAAGATCTCGACATCCTGACGGGCGGCATGGAACACCTTCAGCACCGACGGGTCGCTCATCAGCGCGAACAGCGGCGCCAGGTCGATGCCGTCGGCCAGCGGGTCGATGGCGACCGCGCCGTCGGGCCCGCCGATCTGGACGAGACACAGTTGCGGCCAATAGGTCTTTTCCCGCAGGAACTCGGTGTCGACCGTGATGTATTCAGCCCCCGCCAGCGACTGACAGAAGGCTTGAAGGGCGTCGGTTGTCGTGATGAGCGTCATGGTTGCTTCATACACGAGCGAAGGGACGCGTGAAAGTCCGGCGACGCGCGAATCCGCTCGGCGTTCGGAAAGGGCAGGGGGGACGGCGGGGCCGACCAGAATTTTCCCCCACGCTTAACCGGTGGCGCCGGTGCTGGTATCCTTCGGCTGCGCGGGCGTCCCGGCGGGGGATGGAACAGGTGGACAGGGTGGCCCAGGATGTTTCATGCCGTTCCAAACGTTCCATCCGCACCGCAGTCCTGACTGCCGCGCCGATTGCGGCCGTGCAGCGCTTCGCCCATCGCGGCTTGACTTTCGCGCGCGTCCGGTGTGGTGTGTCGAACCGCTTTTTTCCGCCGGAATCCGCCCTTTTCAAGGTGTTTCGACCCATGCACCCCTACCGCACGCACACCTGCGGCCAGCTTCGTGAAGAGAATGCCGGTGAAACCGTCCGCCTGTCTGGCTGGATGAACCGGAAGCGCGACCATGGACAGCTGCTGTTCATCGACCTGCGCGACCATTACGGCCTGACGCAGTGCGTGGTCGATACCTCCAACCCGGCCTTCGAGGTCGCGAACCGGCTGAAGCTGGAATCGGTGATCACCGTCACCGGCAAGGTGGTGAAGCGCACGGCGGAGACCATCAACGACAAGCTGCCCACCGGCCGCATCGAGCTGCAGATCGCCGAACTGGCCGTCGAAGGCGAGGCCGAGCAGATTCCGCTGCAGGTCAACCAGGACACCGATGCCGGCGAGGACGTGCGCCTGCGCTATCGTTTCCTCGACCTGCGCCGCGAGCGCATCCACGAGAACATCATGCTGCGCTCGCGCGTGATCGCCTCGGCGCGCCGCCGCATGATCGACCAGGGCTTCACCGAATTCCAGACGCCGATCCTCACCGCCTCATCGCCGGAGGGCGCGCGCGACTATCTGGTGCCCAGCCGCAACCATCCCGGCAAGTTCTATGCCCTGCCGCAGGCGCCGCAGCAGTTCAAGCAGCTGCTGATGGTCGCCGGCTTCGATCGCTACTTCCAGATCGCCCCCTGCTTCCGCGACGAGGACGCCCGCGCCGACCGCAGCCCGGGCGAGTTCTACCAGCTAGATTTCGAGATGTCCTTCGTCACCCAGGAAGACGTCTTCTCCGCCATCGAGCCGGTCCTGCACGGCATCTTCGACGAGTTCGGCGGCTTCCGCCGCGACTCGAAGCCGGCCATCGACGGACTGCCGTTCCGTCGTATTTCCTACGCCGAGTCGATGCTGAAGTACGGCAACGACAAGCCGGACCTGCGCAACCCGCTGGTCATCACCGACGTGACCGAGGTCTTCAAGCGCGACGACGTGGAATTCCGCGCCTTCAAGCAGACCTTGGAGAAGGGCGGCGTCGTCCGCGCCATCCGCGCCCCGAAGGTCTCCGATCGCCCGCGCAGCTTCTTCGACAAGCTGAACGACTGGGCCCGCGGTCTCGGCGCCCCCGGCCTCGGCTACATCGTCATGGAAGCCGCCGGCGGCAAGGGTCCGATCGCCAAGTTCGTGCCGGAGGCCGCCCAGGCCGCCCTGCGCGAGCTGGCCGGCCTTGAGGACGGCGACGCGATCTTCTTCGTCTGTGACCAGCCCGGCCCGGCGGCCAAGCTGGCCGGTCTCGCCCGCACCCGCATCGGCGAGGAACTGGACCTGATCGAGAAGAATGCCTTCCGCTTCTGCTGGATCGTCGATTTCCCGATGTACGAGCTGGACGAGGAGACCAACAAGGTCATCTTCAGCCATAACCCCTTCTCCATGCCCCAGGGCGGCCTGAAGGCTCTGGAGACGATGAACCCGCTCGACATCAAGGCCTACCAGTACGACATCGTCTGCAACGGCGTGGAGCTGTCGTCCGGCGCCATCCGCAACCATCTGCCGGAAGTGATGTACAAGGCCTTCGAGATCGCCGGCTATCCGCCGGAGGAGCTGGAAGCCCGATTCGGCGGCATGCTGAGCGCGTTCAAGCTGGGCGCCCCGCCGCACGGCGGTTCGGCTCCGGGCATCGACCGCATCGTCATGCTGCTGGCCGACGAGCCGAACATCCGCGAAGTCATCGCCTTCCCGCTGAACCAGCGGGCCGAGGATCTGCTGATGCAGGCGCCGGCGCCGGTCGACACCGCCCGCCTGCGGGAACTGCATCTGAAGCTGGACCTGCCGAAGCCGAAGGTCGCCGCGCCCTCGGCGCCGCAGGCTTAAAGGTCTCGCGGCCGGTCTTTTGCGAATTGGTGAAAAGGCCATCCGGATGCAGGTCCGGGTGGCCTTTTTCCTTGTCAACATGCGCGTGTGGGGCTATGTAAGCGCCGTCGTCAAAACCTCACGCGGGCTGGCGGACCCTCGGCTTTACTCCGATGGCCCGATCCGGTGTCTTGGGCCATGGACTCCATGCGCACTCGACAATGCCCGCGGCGGAGCAACCGGAAAAAGGGATTTTTTCCACATGACCATGCCCACCTTCACCATGCGCCAGCTGCTGGAAGCCGGTGTCCACTTCGGTCACCACACCCGCCGCTGGAACCCGAAGATGAACCAGTACATCTTCGGCGTCCGCAATGGCGTTCACATCATCGACCTCGAACAGACCGTTCCGATGCTGCACCGCGCCCTGCAGGCCGTGCGCGACGTCGTCGCCGGCGGTGGCCGCGTCCTGTTCGTCGGCACCAAGCGCCAGGCCCAGGAGCGCGTTGCCGAGGCTGCCGCCAAGTGCGGCCAGTACTACGTCAACCACCGCTGGCTCGGCGGCATGCTGACCAACTGGAAGACCATCTCCCAGTCGATCAAGCGCCTGCGCGAGATGGAAGAGCGTCTGTCGGGCGACACCTCGGGTCTGACCAAGCGCGAAGTGCTGGAACTGACCCGCGAGCGCGACAAGCTGGAACGTGCGCTGGGCGGCATCAAGGAGATGGGCGGCCTGCCGGACGTCATCTTCATCATCGACACCAACAAAGAGTCGATCGCGGTCAAGGAAGCCAACAAGCTGGGCATTCCGGTCATCGCGGTCCTCGACAGCAACTCCGATCCGGACGGCGTGGCCTTCCCGATCCCCGGCAACGACGACGCGCTGCGCGCCATCGAGCTGTACTGCGACCTGACGGTCGGCGCCGTGCTTGACGGCCTGCAGGCCGAGATGAGCGCCGCCGGCATCGACGTCGGCGCCGCCGAGGACACTCCGGCCGAGCAGCTGCCGGAGGAAGAGACCGCCGAGACCGCCCAGGCCTGACCCTGACGGTTCAAGGGCAGCCGGGCCTTATGACCTATGGCCCGGCTGCCTTTTTTATGGGCTGCCTTTTTGATGGGTTGCCACCCGTTTTGACTTTGTGACTCAATCCGATCCGCCAGCCGGATCGCTTGGAAGGAAGAGGGCCCGGCATGGCCGAGATTACCGCCTCGCTCGCTCAAGGAACTGCGCGAGAAGACCGGCGCGGGCATGATGGATTGCAAGAAGGCGCTGAACGAGACGCAGGGCGACCTCGAGGGCGCCGTCCACTGGCTGCACAAAAGGGCCTCGCTGCCGCCGCCAAGAAGTCGGGCCGCATCGCCGCCGAGGGTCTGGTCGCCGTCTCCACCGCCGGCACCAAGGGTGCCGTCGTCCAGGTGAACGCCGAGACCGACTTCGTCGCCCGCAACGACAAGTTCCAGGCTTTCGCAGCCAAGGCCGCCGAACTGGCCCTGGCCACCGGTGGCGATGTCTAGGCCCTGAAGGCCGCTGCGTATCCGGGCACCTCGCACACCGCCCAGGACGAGCTGACCAGCCTGATCGCCACCGTCGGCGAGAACATGAACCTGCGCCGCAGCGTCACCCTGTCGGTTTCCGCCGGTGTGGTCGTCATCTACGTCCATTCGGCCATCGCGCCGGGCCTGGGCAAGATCGGTGTTCTGGTCGCCCTCGAGTCGACCGGCGACGCCGGCAAGCTGGCCGATCTCGGCAAGCAGATCGCCATGCACATCGCCGCCGCCCGTCCGGACGCGCTGGACATCGCCGATGTCGACAGCTCGTCGCTGGAGCGTGAGCGCAACGTGCTGGCCGAGCAGGCCCGCGCTTCGGGCAAGCCGGAGAACATCATCGAGAAGATGGTCGAAGGCCGCGTCCGCAAGTACTACGAGGAAGTCTGCCTGCTGGAGCAGACCTATGTGATCGACGGTGAGACCAAGGTCCGCAAGGTGGTGGAGAACGCCGCCAAGGACATCGGCGCTCCGGTCAAGGTCACGGCCTTCACCCGCTTCGCGCTGGGCGAGGGCATCGAGAAGGCCCAGTCGGACTTCGCCGCCGAAGTCGCCGCCGCCGCCGGCGGTCAGGGCTGAGACCGCTAAGGTCGAACGCTCAAGATCCGTACGCCGCAGTCTGAAACAACAAGGGAGCGTTCCCCCCATGGTCGAAGCCACCGGGACCACCGCGCCGGCCGAGGGCGTCCGCTACAAGCGCGTCCTCCTCAAGGTGTCGGGCGAGGCGCTGATGGGTCAGCGCGACTATGGTCTGGACCCGGAGATGGTGAACCGCATCGCCAGCGAGGTGAAGGCGGTCATTGCGCTCGGTGTCCAGGTCTGTCTGGTGATCGGCGGGGGGAACATCTTCCGGGGTGTGAAGGGTGCGGCCAGCGGTATGGAGCGTGCCTCGGCCGACTATATCGGCATGCTTGCCACCGTGATGAACGCGCTCTCGATGCAGAGCGCGCTCGAACGGATGGGCGTCAGTACGCGGGTGCAGTCGGCCATTCCCATGTCGACGGTTTGCGAGCCCTATATCCGGCGCCGCGCCGTCCGCCACATGGAAAAGGGCCGGGTCGTGATTTTCGCCGCCGGCACCGGCAACCCCTTCTTCACCACCGACACCGCCGCGGCGCTGCGCGCTTCCGAGATGGGTTGTGACGGTCTGCTGAAGGGGACGCAGGTCGACGGCGTCTATACCGCCGATCCGAAGAAGGAACCGTCGGCCCAGCGTTACGAACGCCTCACCTACATGGATGTCCTGACCAAGGAACTGCAGGTGATGGACGCGTCGGCGATCGCGCTGTCGCGCGAGAACCACATTCCCATTCTGGTCTTCTCGATCCACACGCCCGGCGCCTTCGCCGAAGTGATGCAGGGCCGTGGCAAGCACACCATCATAACGGAAGAAAGGGAGTAGGCCCGTGGCTGCGCCCGACCTATCGGATCTGAAGCGCCGCATGGAAGGCGCGCTTGACTCATTTCGCAAGGAACTGGGCGGTCTGCGCACCGGACGCGCCTCGTCCAACCTGCTCGAACCGGTGATGGTGGAGGCCTATGGCAGCCGCATGCACCTGCGCGAGGTTGCGACGGTTTCCGTGCCCGAGCCGCGTCTGATCTCGGTTCAGGTGTGGGACCGTGGGATGACCAAGGCGGTTGAGAAGGCCATCCGCGACAGCGGCCTCGGCCTGAACCCGCAGGCCGAGGGTCAGGTCATCCGCGTGCCGCTGCCCGACCTGACGCAGGAGCGCCGCGCCGAACTGGCGAAGGTCGCCCACAAATACGCCGAGCAGGCGCGCGTCGCGGTCCGCAACATCCGCCGCGATGGCATGGACGGTCTGAAGAAGGCCGAGAAGGCCAGCGAGATCACCCAGGACGAGCACAAGGTCCAGTCGGACAAGGTGCAGACCCTGACCGACCAGTACATCAAGATGGTCGACGACTCGCTTGCGCAAAAAGAAAAGGAAATCATGCAGGTCTGATCCGGAATGCGCGACGCGGACGACAACCGGGTCCACACGGCCCCTGCGCACGTCGCCATCATCATGGATGGCAACGGGCGTTTGGGCAAGGCGCGCGGCTTGCCGCGCACCGCCGGTCACAAGAAGGGC
>NZ_BADK01000363.1 GCF_000333595.1 Azospirillum sp. B506 | reverse complement strand
TTCCCTGATTGGCCCGGACCGTTCCGATTATCCGGCCCTGATCGCCCATGTTGCCGGAAAATGGCTCAAGGACGTGTGACGGATCGGGCTGCGGAACCGGGGAGCACTCGCCCGTCCGGCAACCGCTCCCCATATCCTGTCCAGCGACACCGGCCCAGCAATACCGATGGACGATTCGATCATGCGTATGTTGCCGTCACTCGCCGCCCTTTTGTTGAGCGCCTCCGGTCTCGCCGCCTGCACCAACGAACGGGTGGTGGCAAGCGAGCCGACGCCGGCCTACACGCGCGCCGAGGTCGCCTATGCGGCGAGCGACCGCGACCTCCGGGTGGTCCTGCGCGGCGATCCCTTCGGATTGGGCCCGGAGCGCTTTGCGGAGGCGGTGCTGCCCAACATGCAGGACCGGGTGTTCGGCGTCAGGACCAACCTTACCACCACGCCCGACGACACGGCGCGTCGCGACTACAAGGTGGTGCTGGCCTTCAACCTCGTCGAAAACACACTGAACTCCACCCTTTGCGCCGAGGGGCCGATGCGCACCGCGCCGCCGGGTGGACCCATCGTCGTGCAGGGCGCGTTCTGCCGGTCGGGCGGTGCGCTGACCTCGGCCACCGGCTGGCTCGACCGGCCGCAGGGACCGGACGATGCCGACTTCCGCAACCTGATCAGCGACATGACCTTCTCGCTGTTTCCCAGCCAGCGGTCGGATCTGTTCTGCGGCCGTCCAGATTGCTGACACCCGATTGCTGAAAAGAGTCAGTCCCGCAGCAGCCAGTCCCGCAGCAGGGCGGTAATCGCCTGCGGCTGCTCCATTGCCGACAGGTGGCCGCACTCCTCGATCAAGACCAGCCGGGCGCCGGGGATGGCATCGGCCATTTCCTCATGCAGGGCCGGCGGTGTCAGGATGTCCTGGCGCCCGCAGATGACCAAGGTCGGGCAGCGGATGGCGGCAAGCCCCGGCCGGCTGTCCATCCGGTTGATGATCGCCTCCTGCTCCCGGGCGTAGCCATCGATGCCCACCCGCTCCATCTGGGCGAGGACGGCGCGGACAAAGCCATCGTCGCTCAGCCTTTCGGGGTGGATCAGTCGGGGCAGGGCTGCGCGGATCACCTGCCCGTAACGGCCTTGCCGGGCCAGCGCCACCGCTTCCCGCCGCGTGGCCGTCGCCTCCGCCGTATCGGGGCGGGCATTGGTGTCGAGCAGCGCCAGCCGCTCCACCCGCTCCGGGGCGCGTCGCAGGATTTCCAATGCGACATAGCCACCCATCGACAGACCGGCAACGGCGAAGCGGTCCGGCGTCTGGGCCAGCACCTTGTCGGCCATCTCCGCGATGGTTGTGCAGTCGGCAAGCTCGACCACCCGCGGCTCGGCCACGCCGCCGAGATGCCGGACCTGATGGTCCCACAACGCGGCATCCAGCGGCATGCCGGGCAGCAGGATCAGGGCCGGGCAGCTGGCGGAACGTTCGGACATGCGGCTTCTCCTGCGCTCACTTCACCAGCGCGCTGACGACCTTGAAAACCGGCGTGCCGGCCCGCTCCATCCACTCGAACAGCACCATTTCGGTGGTGACGATGGTCACGCCGGCGGCGCGCATCCGTTCCAGTGCCGCCGCGTGGTTGGCGGCGGTGCGTGACGACACGGCGTCGGCGACCAGATAGACCGCATGGCCCTGCTGTCGCAGGCCAAGCGCCGTCTGCATCACGCAGACATGCGCCTCGGTACCGCACAGCACGATCTGCGGGCGCTTCAACCCCTCGATCGCCGCGTTGAAGGCGGGTTCGCCGGTGCAGCCGAAGGTGATCTTCTCGATCACCGGGGTAGCGGCCGGCAAATGGGCGCGCACCGTCTCCGCCGTCGGTCCCAGGCCGCGCGGGTATTGTTCGGTCACCAGAACCGGCACCGACAGGGCGGCGGCGCCCTTCAGCAGCATTCCGGCATTGCGGACGACGCGCTCGGAGTCGTGGATGGCCGGCAGCAGCCGCTCCTGCACATCCACCACAACCAGCACCGATTCCAGGGCATGAAGAATCATCGAAAGCTCTCGACCGTTCCATTTGCAGCGGGCCACCCGGTTCCAGGGGGCCGACAAGCGCCGCGACTCGCGGTGCTGCCGGACGACAGCCTAGCTCGGGGCGCGGATTTCGCCAACGTGGCGTGTTTTCGCGGCTATTTTCAGCTTCGGAACATCGGATCTATTGACATGCAGCTTTGACTTCCTATTCTTCGGCCTCATCCAGGCATCGAGCGTCGACCGCTCGATTTGCGCACTCCAGAACAGAAACAGGTTGGATGCTTTTTTCGGAACTTGGGCTTGGCCCTGACGTCCTGCGCGCCATCGAGGACAAGGGTTACACCCAACCGACGCCCATTCAGGAACAGGCAATTCCCTGTGTCCTGCAACGCCGCGACGTGCTGGGCTGCGCGCAGACGGGCACCGGCAAGACGGCGAGCTTCACCTTGCCCATGATCGACATCCTGGCGTCGGGCCGTGCCCGCGCGCGGATGCCGCGGTCGCTGATCCTGGAGCCGACGCGCGAGCTGGCCGCCCAGGTGGCGGAAAGCTTCGAGACCTACGGCAAGTACCACAAGCTCAGCATGGCGCTGCTGATCGGCGGCGAGACCTTCACGAAACAGGTTGAAAAGCTCGACCGCGGCGTGGATGTGCTGATCCCGACTCCGGGTCGTCTCATCG
>NZ_BADK01000364.1 GCF_000333595.1 Azospirillum sp. B506 | reverse complement strand
TGGCGAGACGGCTCTCGGTCACCGTATCCATCGCCGAGGACATCAGGGGAATGCCCAGCTCGATGGATTTCGTCAATCTTGTCCGGGGTCCACGTCGTTCGGCAGGACGAGCTTTCGGCCGGAACCAGCAGGACGTCGTCGAAGGTCAGGGCTTCGCGGATTTTGGTGTCGCGCGCCATGTCTCTAATCTCCCGGAAGATAAACGTGGCGCACTTATACACAAGACCATGGGCTTGTGAACCCGTGCGCACACAGCATCTGTCATGCAAGTGCGAAAGGAGACGTCTTCAGTCGTTGACGTTGCCGCCGCGGAACCCAGTGGCGACGACATAGGTCTCCGACGATTCCGCGCGGCTGGCCGGCGGCTTGGCGTGCTTGACCACTGCGAAGTCGCGCCGCAGCCGGTCGAGCAGCGAGCGTTCCGCCCCGCCCTGGAACAGCTTGGCGACGAAGGCGCCGCCGGGGGCCAACACCTCCTCGGCGAAATCATAGGCGGCCTCGGCCAGCCCCATGATGCGCAGATGGTCGGTCTGCTGGTGGCCGGTGGTGGGAGCGGCCATGTCGCTCAGCACCAGATCGGCCGGACCGCCCAGCGCCTCCTTCAGCCGGTCGGCCGCCCCCTCCTCCAGGAAGTCGGCCTGCATGGTGGTGGCGCCGGGAACCGGGTCCATCGGCAGGATGTCCAGCCCGACAACAACCCAGCCGTCCTTGGCGGTCTGCACCTTCTCCACCGCGATCTGGGTCCAGCCGCCGGGGGCGGCGCCCAGATCGACCACGCGCTTGCCCGGGCCGAGCAGGCGGAACTTCTCGTCCAGCTGCAACAGCTTGAACGCCGCGCGCGAGCGGTAGCCGCGCTTGGTCGCCTCGGCGACATAGGGATCGTTCAGATGGCGCTCCAGCCAGCGCTTGGAGGATTCCGTACGCTTGCCGGCGGTCTTCACACGGACCGTGGCACGGCGCCCGCCCGGGCGCGTCGACGGAGTCTTTTCGGTCATGATCGCTGCAGTTCCTCGGTCATTCGGCGCAGGCGGGAAACCATCCCCCTGTCCGACCATACTATATAAGCCCAATGACCATTCCAGGTCGGCGGGCACATTCATTCGCCGGCGGCCCCGATCAGATCCACCAGAATCCCTTCGCGCAAGCCGCGGTCGGCGATGCGCAGCCGTTCCACCGGCCAGACGTCGCACAGCGCGTCCAGGACGGCGCAGCCGGCGACCACCAGATCAGCCCGATCCTGGCCGATGCAGGGATGGCGGGCGCGGCCGTCGAAATCCTGGGCGACCAGATGGTCGATCACCGCGCGGGCATGGTCGACGCGCAGATAGCTGCCGTCCACCGCCCGCCGGTCATAGCGGCACAGCCCCAGATGGACGCCGGCCAGCGTCGTCACCGTGCCCGAGGTGCCGAGCATCTGCACCGCGCCGGCGGCGATACGGTCCTGGATGTGGTTGCGCGACTCGAACGGGGCGATGGCGTCGGCGACTGCCTCCACCATCTGGGTGTAGTTGGCGCGGGTGACGTTGGGACCGCCATATTCCTCGGTCAGGCCGATGACGCCGCAGCGGATGGAGGTCTGATCAAGCAGGCGCGGCGCCCTGCCCTTCTCCACCTGCAGCCACATCAACTCGGTCGATCCGCCGCCGATGTCGAAAACGATGGCATAAGGTTGGGTCGGCTCCAGCAGCGCGGCACAGCCGGCCAGCGCCAGCCGCCCCTCCTCCTGGCTGGAGATGATTTCAAGAGGAATGCCGGTCTCGCGCTCCACCGCCTCGACGAAGGCGGCAGTGTTGGCGGCGCGGCGGCAGGCTTCTGTCCCGACGGCACGCACGGCGGTGCAGCCGCGGCGCTCGATCTTCGACCCGCAGACACGCAAAGCCGCGATGGTGCGCTCCATCGCGGGTTCCGACAGATGATCGTTGCGGCTCAAGCCTTCGCCCAGGCGGACGATGCGGGAAAAGGCGTCGATGACGCGGAAGCCGCCCGGCGCCGATTTGGCGATCAGCAGGCGGCAATTGTTGGTGCCGAGGTCCAGAGCGGCGAAGACCGGGCGCGCCAGCGCCGACGAACGCAACCGTCCGGTGTCGTTCTGCCGCTCGCTTTGCACCCGTAGATCCACGTACCGTCCCCGCAGCACCTAAAGAGCGGAGTGTAACCCGGATCGCCGTCCGGCGGGAACCCCTCTCGACCCGGATTCCGCCGACAGCGATCCGCAGGTCACGTCTGCGCCGATCACTGGGCTTTGACGAAGGGGCAGGTGCTGGTCCCGATCGGCAGGAAGGCTTCCGATGCCGGAATGCTGCGGACCTGCTTGTAATAGTCCCACGGCGCCTTGCTCTCCGCCGGACCTTTCACCTGGTACAGGTCGAGGTCGTACAGCACGCGGCCGTCCTTGCGGATGCTGCCGGGGGTGCCGAAATAGTCTGTCGGCATCGCCTTCATCGCGGCGGTCACCGGTTCGGCCTCGGTGGTGCCCGCCGCCTCGACGCCCTTCAGCCAATGCAGGGTGGCGAGATAGGTGTTCGCCTGCTCCTTGGTCGGCATCTTGCCGTGGCGGTCGAAGAAGCGCTTGGCCCAGGCGCGCGTCCGGTCGTTCTTGTCCCAATAAAAGCCGCTGGTGACGTACAGCCCCTTGGCAAGGTCGAGGCCCAGCGAATGGATGTCGGTGATGAAGACGATGTAGCCGACCAACCGCTGGCCGGAATCGGTCAGGCCGAATTCACCGGCCTGCTTGATGGTGCCGATGGTCTCGGCGCCGACATTGGCGAGCGCGACCACCTTGGCGCCGCTGCCCTGGGCGCTCAACAGATAGGAACCGAAATCGCTGGTGCCCATCGGGTGGCGCACGCCGCCGACCACGGTGCCGCCAGCCTGTTTGATCGCCTCGGTCGCCGCCTTCTCCATCGCCGTGCCGAAGGCGAAATCGGCGGTGATGAAATACCAGCTGGTGCCGCCCGACTGCACCACCGCCTTGGTCGTGCCGACCGCCAGCGACGCGGTGTCGTCGGCCCAATGGATGCTGTAGGGGGAGCATTGGGCGTTGGTCAGCTCGGTTGTCGTCGCGGCGCTGATCATCAGCACCTTCTTCTTCTCGCGCGCCACCGCCTGTACCGCCAGCGCCACGGAAGAGACCGGGATGTCCGTCACCATGTCGACGCCGTCGATGTCGAACCAGCTGCGGACGATGTTGGAGGCCACGTCCGGCTTGTTCTGCATATCGGCCGACAGCACCTCCACCGGTCGGCCGAGTACACTGCCACCGAAATCCTCCACCGCCATCCGGGTGGCGAGCACCGCCCCCTTGCCGCCAATGTCCGAGGCGAATCCGGCCTCGTCCGCCAGCACGCCGATGCGCACCGACCTGGCGGTCTGTGCCTGGGCGGAAAGCGTCATGGCTGACAACGCCACCAGGGAAAACGCCGTTCTGGCGAGCAGAGCCGCCAGCGCCAAAGGCTTGAACAACCGACCCATGCGATCCTCCCCATCCTCGTTTTTGTGACGGGCGCGTGCCGACCTGCGGCATCCCGCCGCACCGTTCGGCCTCGTGGATAGCCGGGTTTGATTTCATACGCAAACAGTATCGTTTGAAACCTCCCGCCTGCAACTTTGCCTCACCTGCCCCAGGAAGTGAGACTCTCCGGACAAAACAAAAGCCCTCACTCCGAGGTGGGGCGAGGGCTTTCGCAACGGGCATCTACGGCCCGGATGAAGTCGCCAATCAGGCGAAGGAATTTAAAACTGGAACTTCAGTCATATCGGCCGAGCAGATCGGCATAATCAGGTAAGCGCCGGTGGAGTCATGATCTTACTCACCCTCCCTGGTATCGGTCTCTACTGTTCCGTCCAAGCTATACGCTTGAACGGTAAGACGTTTCCGATGCTCGCTCACTTCACCTCGATGTCGATTACTGTAAGACGAAGCCTGCTCCCCTTTCACAGAGCTGTCAAGAAAATCGCATGCTGCGTCGCAGCACCTTCGAGAGAGCGTCCATCGGCCGTCTCCGAACAGGCAGGGGCTGGCCTTTTACCGGGGGCGAACCCACCTTGTGGGCATGCCGGAACACGATGAGAACACATGGGGCGGACGGGTCGCGCGGTATGCGCGGGTCGGCACTGCCGTTGGCGGGCTGGCCGCGCGGCTGGCGGGTGAGCGCGTGCTGGGAATCCGCGTGGAGCGGGAACGCCACGCGGCGGAACTGCGGGCCGCACTCGGCGGGCTGAAAGGGCCCCTGATGAAGGTGGCGCAGATCCTGTCGACCATCCCCGACGCACTGCCCAAGGAATACACCCAGGAACTGGCGCAGTTGCAGGCCGACGCGCCGTCGATGGGCTGGCCCTTCGTCAGGCGGCGGATGGCGAGCGAGCTTGGCCCCAACTGGCAATCGCGCTTCCAGAGCTTCGAGCACACGGCCGCCGCCGCTGCGTCGCTGGGACAGGTGCACAAGGCCATCGGGCCGGACGGACGGGAGCTTGCCTGCAAGCTGCAATATCCCGACATGGCCTCGGCGGTGGAGGCCGACCTGCGGCAGCTCGGTCTGATCTTCGCGATCTTCGAGCGCACCGACAGTGCCATCTCCACCCGACAGATCCAGAAGGAAATCGGCGCCCGCCTGCGCGAGGAACTGGATTACGAGCGCGAAGCCCGGCACACCCGCCTCTACCAGTCGATGCTGGCCGGCACGCCGGGCGTCCATGTGCCCGACGTGGTGCCGGAACTGTCGAGCAAGCGGCTTCTGACCATGGGCTGGGTGCATGGCCGCAAGATCCTGGATTTCGTCGCCGAGCATCCCGAGGCGCGCGACGAACTGGCGATGAACATGTTCCGCGCCTGGTACGTGCCCTTCTACAATTACGGCGTCATCCACGGCGACCCGCACCTGGGCAACTACACGGTCCGGCCCGACCGCTCGATCAACCTGCTGGATTTCGGCTGCATCCGCGTCTTCAAGCCCAGCTTCGTCAAGGGCGTGATCGACCTCTACAACGCGCTGCGCACCGACAACCGCGAGCAGGCGGTGGAGGCATACCGCACCTGGGGCTTCGTCAACCCGTCGAACGAACTGGTCGACGTGCTGAACATCTGGGCACGCTTCGTCTATGCCCCGATCATGGAAGACCGCCAGCGCAAGATCGAGGAGACCAACGGCGGGCATTACGGCCGGGAGACGGCGGGCAAGGTCCATGCCGAACTGCGCCGCGTCGGCGGCGTGGAGATCCCGCGCGAGTTTGTCTTCATGGACCGCGCCGCGGTGGGGCTGGGATCGGTGTTCCTGCATCTGAAGGCCGAACTCAACTGGTACCAGATGTTCCAGGGGCTGATCCGCAACTTCGACGTGACTGCGCTAGCGGCGAGGCAGAGCGCCGCACTGGCAGCGCAGGGATTGCCGCCACCGGATTAAGAGCACAACGCGGCAGACTTCCGACGGCGCGTTCAAAAAACCATCCAATTGAAAACATCGGCAAGCCTCTTGGAAATCTTCCATCCGCAATTCAAATTCTTATGACTTTTCACGGAGGTGCGCCTGAAATCTCTAGACGGCGCGATTGTTGGTCGTTTAATCAAAATCAAATGCCTGACAGCGGGTCGTTCGATTTTCCGCCACGTCCGGCTTGATCCCAAACAATTGATTCGGGCGAGGGGATGGGCACGGATGTCGATCAAGCGTAAATTATCGATGGCGATGGCCCTGATCGCAGCCATCCTGGTCTTCTCGATGGTCTTGACCTGGGTGACTGTCAGTGAGGAGCGCGACGCGTTGGAGACGGTGGAAGCCGCGTCCGGCCGCGTAACGGAAAAAAGTCTGGAACTGGTCAAATCGATCAAGGAAATCCAGATCCACGTCATCCAGGTGCAACAATGGCTGACCGATGTGTCCGCGACCCGTGGCCTGGACGGCCTGGATGACGGCCCCGCCAAAGCCGCGGAGCACGCGGACGGTTTTCGGGCGGAGATCGCCCGCGCCGCCGCGCTCGCTTCCGCTCTTGGGTTGAACGATGTTCAGGAGGCGTTGCGCGAGACGGCGGCAGCGTTCGTTCCCTATCACGACACCGGCAAGCGGATGGCTGAAGCCTTCATCGCCAATGGCCCGGCGGGCGGCAACCTGCTGATGGGTGAATTCGACAAGACGGCCGAAGCCATCACTGACAGCCTGGAAACCCTCGTCGGCAAGACCGATGCGGCGACCGCCGCCGAAATCGCCAAGCTGAACGGGTCCATCGACCATGTGCGGTACGATGCCGAAATGCTGATGATGACCGTTCTCTTCGGCGGTCTCATCGGACTGCTCACCTGCCTGGGCACGGCGATCATAATGACACGCGTCGTCACCCGCCCGCTGTCCGTGATGACCGATGCGATGCATCGGCTGGCCAATGGCGATATCACGGTAGCCGTGCAGGCCCAAGATCGTGCGGACGAGATCGGAGCCATGGCATCCGCGCTGACCATCTTCAAGGGCAACGCCATCGAGAAGCTTCGGTTGGAGGAGGAGGAGCGCTCCGCCGCCCTCCGGGCGGAAGAAGAACGAATCCGCACGACCAGGCAGCTTGCCGATCGGTTGGAACAGGAAATAGGCGGCATCCTGCGCACCATCACCGGAGAGGCCCTGGTGCTGCTGCAGACTGCGAAGACGATGACCGACAGCGCGCACCAGACCAATGTCCGTTCGGAAGCGGTTGCCGCCGCGACCGGGCAGACCTCGGCCAACGTCGAGACGGTCGCCGCGGCGGCGGAGGAGCTGTCCGCCTCGGTCGAGGAAATCGGCCGCCAGGTATCGCAGTCGACCGGCATCGCCGAGGAAGCGGTGGAACGCGCTCGTCACGCCAACGCCAAGGTGGATGGTTTGGCCGCCGCCGCGCGGCAGGTCGGCGACGTGGTTCAACTCATCAACTCCATCGCCTCGCAGACCAATCTTCTGGCGCTGAACGCCACGATCGAGGCTGCGCGGGCCGGTGAAGCCGGCAAGGGATTCAGCGTGGTGGCGAGCGAAGTGAAGAACCTTGCCAGCCAGACTGCCAAGGCGACAGAAGAGATCTCCACCCAGATCACCACGATCCAGGCCGCCACCAGGGAAGCCGTCTCCGATATCCAGGACATCACGCGCGTCATCGAATCGATAAACGAAATCGCAACCGGCATCGCCGGCGCGGTTTCGCAGCAGGCCTCCGCAACCGGGGAAATCGCCCGCAACGCGCATGAGGCCTCTACCGGCACTCGCGACGTGAACCATAACATCACCGGTGTGTCAGCGGCCGCTGGGGAAACCGGCACAGCCGCCCAGAATGTGCTGAGCGCCTCCACCACGCTATCGGAGGAAGCGGCGGCGATGGAGCGTCGACTTGCCGAGGTTCTGGCGCAGTTGCGCGCGGCCTGAGGCTTGCGGGTCGGAATGGAGCCGGTCCGGCAAGATTGTATGCCGTTCCTGTCCCTTCCCAACGGGGGCCGGTTCGGTCTATAGCTTGCCCCTCCCATGAAGACCGCCGATTTCGACTTCGACCTGCCGCCCGACCGGATCGCCGAGCATCCCGTCCGGCCGCGTGACGCCGCCCGCCTGCTGGAGGTGGGTTCGACCTCGTGCGACCTGCCCTTGCGCGACCTCATCGTGCGGGACCTGCCGACTTTGTTGCAGCCGGGCGACCTGATGGTCGTCAACGACACCCGCGTCATCCCGGCACGGCTCGACGGCCGGCGCGGCGAGGTCGCGGTGGAGATCACGCTGCACAAGCGGCTCGGCGAGCGGGAGTGGGCGACCTTCTCCAAACCCGGCAAGCGGCTGAAGCCAGGCGACACCATCGTGATAGCGCAGGATTTCAGCGCCGAGGTGACCGCCAAGGACGGCATGGAGGTGCGGCTGCGCTTCTCCGCCGGCGGGGCGGAGCTGATGGAGGCTTTGCACCGCCACGGCCGGATGCCGCTGCCGCCCTATATCCGCCGCAAGGCAGACGAGGGCGACAACGCCGATTACCAGACCGTCTTCGCCGCGCGGGAGGGTGCAGTCGCCGCCCCCACAGCCGGACTGCACTTCACACCCGAACTGCTGGCGGCACTGGACGCGCGCGGGGTTCGGCGGGTGCCGGTCACCCTGCATGTCGGCGCCGGCACATTCCTGCCGGTGAAGGTGGACGACATCGCCGACCACAAGATGCACAGCGAGTGGGGCGAAATCTCTCCGGAGACCGCCGCTGCGGTGAACGAGACGCGCAAGGCCGGCGGGCGGATCGTCTCGGTCGGCACCACGGCGCTGCGGATCCTGGAGACGGCGGGGCGCGAGGACGGGACTCTGGTCCCCTTCAGCGGCGACACCGACATCTTCATCACCCCCGGCTACCGCTTCCGCATCGTCGACCTGCTGTGGACCAACTTCCACCTGCCTAAATCGACTCTGTTCATGCTGGTGTGCGCCTTCGCCGGCTATGACCGCATGCGGGCGGCTTATCAGCACGCCATCGACACCAACTATCGCTTCTTCAGCTACGGCGACGCCTCGCTGCTGCACAGGACGGACCCATCATGACAGGCATCGGCTTTGACCTTCTGGCGACCGACGGGCGGGCGCGGCGCGGCCGCGTGACCACCGCCCACGGCACCATCGAGACGCCGGCCTTCATGCCGGTCGGCACCGCGGCGACGGTAAAGGCGATGACCACCGACGCGGTGGCCTCAACCGGTGCCGAAATCCTGCTGGGCAACACCTATCACCTGATGCTGCGCCCGACGGCGGAGCGGGTGGCGCAACTGGGCGGCCTGCACCGCTTCATGAACTGGAACAAGCCGATCCTGACCGACAGCGGCGGCTTCCAGGTGATGAGCCTGTCCGACCTGCGCACCATGTCGGAGGAAGGCGTCACCTTCAAATCCCACCTGGATGGCAGCCGTCACCACCTGACGCCGGAACGCTCGATTCAGATCCAGCATATGCTGGACAGCAACATCACCATGTGTCTGGACGAGTGTACGCCCTTCCCGGCGACCGAGGCCCAGGCCGAATCCTCCATGCGCCTGTCGATGCGCTGGGCGCGGCGCAGCAAGGACGCCTTCGTCGAGCGGCCCGGCTACGGCCTGTTCGGCATCGTCCAGGGCGGCATCTATCCTGAGCAACGGGCGGAAAGCGTCGCCGCCCTGACCGACATCGGCTTCGATGGCTACGCCATCGGCGGACTGGCGGTCGGAGAAGGCCAGGAAACGATGTTCCGCGTGCTCGACTTCACCGAGCCGCAGATGGTCAAGGACCGCCCGCGCTACCTGATGGGCGTCGGCCGGCCGAGCGACCTGATCGGCGCCGTGCGGCGGGGCGTCGACATGTTCGACTGCGTGATGCCGACCCGCTCAGGCCGAACCGGACAGGCCTTCGTCCGCCGCGGCACCATCAACATCCGCAATGCCCGCCACGCCCACGACGAGCGTCCGCTCGACGCCGAGTGCGGCTGCCCAGCTTGCCGCAGCTACAGCCGGGGCTATCTGCATCATCTGTTCAAGGCGGACGAGATGCTGGGGCCGATGCTGCTGACCTGGCACAACCTGCATTACTACCAGGACGTGATGCGGACGATGCGGCAGGCCATCCAGGACGGCAATTTCGAGGAGGTCGCCAGCGCGATGGAGGCCCGCCTGAGCGAGGGCGACATCGAGGCGACCGTCGACCCCATCGCCAAGCCCGGCAAGCCGCCGAAGCAAGGCCGCCCACCGAAGGTGGGCAAAGACACTGTTCCGCCGAAGGCGGACAAAGACAGCGACCCGCCCAAGGCCGAGCGGGTGGCGGAGGAAAAGACCGATGACTGAGAACATCTATGCCGGCCTGACCCAGCTCGGCGGCTCCACAGTCCAGCCCAAGACCCCGGAAGAGGCCGTGCTGGAGCGGGTGCCGAACCCGAACCCCGGCACCCCCTATTGCGTGCGCTTCACGGCACCTGAGTTCACCTCGCTCTGCCCGATCACCGGCCAGCCGGACTTCGCCCATCTGGTCATCGACTATGTGCCCGGCGACTGGCTGGTCGAGTCGAAGTCGCTGAAGCTGTTCCTGACCAGCTTCCGCAACCATGGCGCCTTCCACGAGGCCTGCACGGTCGGCATCGGCAAGCGGCTGGTGGACGAGCTGTCGCCAGTGTGGCTGCGCATCGGCGGCTACTGGTATCCGCGCGGCGGCATCCCCATCGACGTCTTCTTCCAGACCGGCGAGCCGCCGAAGGGTGCCTGGATCCCGTCGCAGGACGTCCCGACCTACCGTGGCCGCGGCTAAGCCCGACGCCCTGCCCGCCGACCCGGCGCGGCTGCGGGAGACCATCCGCGACCGCGCGCTGGCGGTGGGGTTCGACGCGGTGGGCTTCGCCCCCGCAGCGCTGGGACCGGAGGCGCGCGAACGCCTTGCCCGCTTCGTCGCCGAGGGGCGGCATGGCGACATGGGCTGGATGGCCGAGCGCAGCGACCAGCGCAGCCATCCGCAATCCCTGTGGGACGAGGCGCGCACCGTCATCGCGCTCGGCACCAGCTACGCCCCGCATGACGACCCGCGCCGGCTGGCGGAGCATCCCGACCGTGGCGTCGTCTCGGTCTATGCCCGCAACCGCGACTACCACGACCTCGTGAAGGGGCGGCTGAAGACCCTGGCCCAATGGCTGGCCCACCGGACCACGGCCGGGGTGAAGGTGTTCGTCGACACCGCCCCGGTGATGGAGAAACCGCTGGCGGCGCAGGCCGGGCTGGGCTGGCAGGGCAAGCACACCAATCTGGTGTCGCGCGACCACGGCTCCTGGCTGTTCCTGGGCGAGATCTACACGACTCTGGAACTCCCGCCCGACCCGCCGGCGCGCGACCGCTGTGGCTCCTGCGACCGCTGTCAGGTCGCCTGCCCGACCGCTGCCTTCCCGGCGCCCTACCAGATCGACGCCCGGCGCTGCATCAGCTACCTGACCATCGAGCATAAGGGGCCGATCCCCGACGACCTCAAGCCCTTGATGGGCAACCGCATCTATGGCTGCGACGATTGCCTCGCCGCCTGCCCCTGGAACAAGTTCGCCCGCGCGACCCGCGAGCCCGCCTTTCTGCCACGGGCCGAGTTGACCGCACCGCGGCTGGCCGATCTGGCGCAGCTGGACGATGCCGGCTTTCGTCAGGTGTTCAGCGGCTCCCCCATCAAGCGCATTGGCCGCGACCGCTTCGTCCGCAATGTCCTGGTCGCCATCGGCAACAGCGGCAACCCGTCGCTGAGACCGGTGGCGGAGGCGCTGTGCCAGGATGCCAGCGACGTGGTGCGCGAGGCCGCCGGATGGGCGGTGGCCAGGTTGAGCGCCGATGCCTGAGTGACATTTCCTCGCCGCGACCGCACAGGTCCGCTCACCCTGTTGCCGCCAAGATTGTTGCGGTATCATTCCGGTTGGATCGCAGCGCCCCTCTGTGTCGCCCGCCATCGAACGAGTGGAGACCGGCCGTCGCATTTTCCCTTCCACATCGTGAATACGGACCAGCCGATCCGGACGAGCTGAGCGCCGTCGCCCGGCTGGCGCGGCTTGGCTTCGGACTGTCTCGCGATCTGTTCGACCGCTATGCCGCGCTGTTCGGCATCGACAGCATCCGCGTTCTGAGGGTTCCGCGGAGCACCGGCACCACGCTGGCCGCCTGTGCCGCCTGTTGGACGATGAACCAGTGGTTCGGCGGACGGCCGGTTCCGGTGCTGGCCATCGCCATGGTGGCGGTCGATCCGGCGCTGCGTGGCGCCGGGCATGGCAGTGCGCTGATGAGGGCCTTGCTGACCGAAGGGCGCGACTCCGGGGCGGCGCTGGCGCTCCTCTGTCCGGCAACCCTGCCCTTCTATGGGCGGCTCGGTTTCGGCCGCGGTGGCGTCACCTGCCGCTGGAGCGCGCCGCCGACAGCCTTCACGCACTCCGGCGCTGGGGCGAGCGACCTTTGGCCGGCGGATCCGCTCGATGCCGCACCGTTGGCGATGCTCCGCCAGCCTCTGCTGTTGGAGCAGAACGGGCTACCCGAACGAACGGAAGCGCTATGGACGCTTGCCCTCTGCCCGGATGGCGAGCCGGCTGACCTTTACCGCAACGAAGACGGCTACATCGCGATGACGCCACCCCAGGACCGGAGACTCGCCGTTGCCGATCTCTGCCTGCCCTCGGCACGCTCGTTGAAACCGGCGATGGCCCTGCTTGCCGGCTTCCGGGCCCAGGTCGACCGGGTGACGTGGCGCGGCGGCCCCGACGATCCGCTTGTCCTGCTGGCCGGCGACGGCGTTAGGCTGGAGTGCCGCGAAGAATGGCTGATCCGTCCGCTCGATATCGGCAAAGCGCTGGAAGCACGGGGCTATCCGGCGGATCTGGCGGACAAAGTCACCTTTGAGCTGGAAGATGATCTAATTCCCGATAATTGCGCACCATTCAATCTCGACGTTGCCGGTTCCAACGGAAGAGTCTCCAGAACCGCGCAAGCTCTTGCTCCGCCGGTTCAGATCGACACCGTTGCTTTCGCCAGCCTGTTCACGGGATATGCCAGCGCACGCATACTGTGGCATGCCGGCCTGCTGCATGGTGAAGAAAAGATGATCGACCGGCTCGACCGTGTATTTTGCGGTGCAACGTGCTGGATGCCCGACCGTTTCTGAAATAGGCAGGCTATCTGACTTGAATCAAACCGGACGTTAACCGTCTTGTGGTTCAATCGCCCCAATGAACGGGAGTAAAGCGTTGCCGGAGGGCGATGCAAATGGGGGGTCCATCATGACGATCGGAACGCGGATCGCACTTGGCTTTGCCGCCGTACTGCTCCTGACGGTTGGCGTGGCGTTCGTCGGCTGGAACAGCCTGAGCACCTATGCCGAGCGGGTCGATCTGGAGGCCCATACCGCCGACCTCGACACCAGGTTGAAGTCGGTGCGGCTGGAGGAGGCGCGCTTCGTCACCGAGCGGGACGCCAAGGCCTCGGCCAATGTTCCGGGAATGCTGGATGCCTTGCAGGCCGAAGCGCAGCAAACGCGCGCCGCCCTCGCTGACGGCGAAGGCCGGCGTGTGCTGGACGAGGTACTGTCCGGCATCGGCGGCTATCGCGCTGCCTTCGCCAATTTCGTCGCCCAGGACGGCGAGGCGCACGCCCGCACCACCAGCATGGAGATGCGCGCCCGCGCGCTGCGTGAGATCGCGGAGAAGATCGGCAAACAACAATCGGAGCGCTATGACCTGAACATGGCCAGCAAGCGCGACGCCGATACCGAGCTGCGACACAGCATGGACACGGCCGAGCGGGCCAACCGCGTCATCGAGCGGGTGCTGGAGGTCCGGCGCCAGCAGAGCGAATTGCGCCGCAAGGCCGACGACGCTCTGGCCGACCGGATCGTCGCCGCTCTGGACGAGCTGGTGCAGACCACCGATACGGTCGCCAAGGATCTCGTCGGCACCAATGACGAGGAAGCCGCCGCCCAGATTGCCGGCGACGCCAGGGCCTATGGTGAGACGGTTCGGGCACTGCGCGCCAAGGGAGCCGCCGCCCTCACCGAGGCGGACGTGGCCGCCGGGCTGGACGCGGCGGCGCGCGGCGTGCAGGAGCGCGCCGTGGAGCTGCAGAAGAACCAGGCAATGGTAACCGAGGCGCTGACCGAAGCCTCCAAATTCGCCCAGAGCGAGGTGAACGAGGCGATCATGCTGCGCGGTCTGGCGATGCGGCTGGTGCAGGACGCCCAGTCGGCAATGCTGGCCCAGCGGGATTTTCTGCTGACCGGATCGGCCGATGCCAAGGCCGCCGCCGCCGCCGCAGTGAAGGAGGTTCTGGAGATTGCCGGACAGGCTGGCGCCGTTCTGGTCGACCAGGAGGGGCGTGCGCTGATCGCCGCCATCACCGATGCCGCGCGGGCTTTCGACTCGGAATTCACAGCGCTGTCATCGGCCGTTGCCAAACAGCATGACGCATCGGCGGCGATGGCCAAGGCATCCGCATCGGTCAGCGGCCAGGTCGGCCGGCTGGTCACCCTGCAACGCGAGGACCGCGAGGCTGGCCGCGCCAGCGCCGGGATGGTGATCGCGATCGGGGCCGCTGTGGCCCTGGTGCTGGGTGCCCTGATGGCCTGGATCATCGACCGCGCCATCACCCACCCGCTGCACGCCATGACCGGCGCCATGGGCCGGCTGGCCGAAGGCGACCTGAGCGTCGACATCCCCGGCGGCAACCGCAAGGACGAGTTGCGCAACATGGCCGCCGCCATGACCATCTTCAAGGACAACGCCCTGGAGATGCGGCGGATGGAGCGCGAGCGGGAAGAGATGCGCGTCCAGATCGACGCCGACCGCCGCCGCACGATGAACGAGTTCGCCAACGGCTTCGAACAGGCGGTGTCCGGCGTGGTGAACTCGCTGACCGACTCGGCAAGCTCGCTGGGCCGCGACGCGCAGGAGATGTCTTCGGACGCGGCACTGACCACCGCGAAATCCACCGCCGTGGCCACCGCCTCGCAACAGGCGACCGCCAACGTGCAGACCGTCGCCGCGGCAGCGGAGGAACTGTCCGCTTCGATTGCCGAGATCTCCCGCCAGCTCAACGCCAGCTCCGCCACCGCGTCGGGCGCCGCCGACAAGGCGGTGCAGACCAACAGCATCGTCGAAGGGCTGTCGCACGCCGCCGAGCGGATCGGTCAGGTCGTCGGGCTGATCGGCGAGATCGCCGAGCAGACCAACCTGCTGGCGCTCAACGCCACCATCGAGGCAGCCCGCGCCGGCGAGGCGGGGAAAGGCTTCGCCGTGGTGGCGACCGAGGTGAAGAATCTCGCCGGGCAGACCGCCAAGGCGACCGAGGAGATTTCGGCCCAGGTGGCGGAGATGCAGACCGCCACCACCAGCGCGGTGGATGCCATCCGCACCATCTCCGATGCGGTGACCGCCATCAGCGGCACGGTTACCGACATCGCCCAGGAGATGGAGCAGCAGGGCAGCGCCACGCGCGAGATCGCCCAGAATGTTCAGCAGGCGGCCGAAGGCACCCAGCAGGTGATGCGCAACATCGCCGAGGTGACCACCGCCGCCACCAAGACCGGCGGTGCCGCCGATGCGGTCCTGAACGCCAGCCGGACGCTGGCAAGCCAGGCCGACCGCCTGCGTGGCGAGGTTCAGGGCTTCCTGGACAAGGTGCGGACGGCCTGATTGCTATCGAGACGCGTGCGGCGGCATGGCCGCGCGCGAAGGCTCAGGTCAGGCGGCTGCCGAAGACCAGCGCTTGATCGGTGCACGGGACAGAGCCGAATTCCCGTAAGCACGCAAGGTGGTGACCTCCGCGCCGATCCAGTCCGGCAGCGGCACCGTCTGATCGGGAGTCTCCAGTTCCACCTCAGCGATGACGAGGCCGGCATTCTCGCCGTGGAAGACGTCGATCTCCCAACACAGGCCGTCCTGGCAATGGCGGTAGCGGGTCTTTTCGATCAACCGGCCTTCACAGCCGTGAAGCAGCAGCTGGCGGGCGAAATCGAGGGACAAGGGATGCTCCAGCTCGTCCCGGCAGGCCCCGCGTTTGAGCGATTTGATGGTCAAGGTGGCACGGTCTTCCGCGATGCGGACGCGCACCGTGCTGATGCCGTCCGACGGCAGGTATCCCTGGACCATTCGCACGCCATCGCGGCAGAGATGCCGGACATCCTTGCGGACAAGAAAGCGCCGCTCGATTTCCAGTGCCATGGCCAGTCCCTTCGGACGAACTCGCCGATGACCCTAGCCGAAAGTCTGCGCCGGCTTCAACCTCGTTGCCCTGTGTGCAACGCAACCGAGGCTGCATGCCCCTGCACTATGATGTGACGATCGGTCGCAAGGGACGGGGATTGATGCTATCGTCGGGCGATGAACGCCGAACTTTCCGCGACAATTCCCTGGCTGGTCCTGTTCGCCTTCTACGGACTGCCGCTGCTGCATGTGGCGTTTTCGCGCCAGGGCGGCGGCTGGCGCCCGCCGGCCGGGTCGCGCTGCCCCTTCGGACCGCGCGCCGGATGGCTGGTGATGGTTTTGATGCTGGGGCCGGTCGGATGGCTGATGTTCGCCCTCCGCCGACCCCGCCGTTCATCAAGCCGATAGGCTGCGGATCAGATCCGGCCCATCAGCAGCAGGACGATCAGGACGATCAACAGCACGCCGAGGATGCCGCTGGGACCGTATCCCCAGCCGCGGCTGTGCGGCCAAGCCGGAACGGCGCCGAGAAGCATCAGAATGAGGATGATGAGCAGAATCGTGCCGAGCATGGCCTTCTCCCTATTGATGGAGCCTTTGTGACGGACAAGCGGGACCTCAACGGGATGCCGTGGGCTTTGTTCCTGTCCGGCCCGAACGTGACGGTTCGCCACCACCAAGGAGGGATGCCGCCCCAGCGGCATTCCTCGAACGCGATGCGACCGATCTTCCGATGAGTTCGCCCCTGTTGACGGATTGCGCGTGGCCGCTTAGGCTCCATTCCATGAACGTGCATCGCATCGACGGCATTCTGCGAATTAGCGGCCCGGTTCTCCTTTGAGAGCCGGGGATTTCGCTCGTCCATTCCGCAGTACCGTCTGAAGGCCCGATCACGCCATGTCCAGCACCGTGCATGCCAACACTCTGAATGCCGCCCCTGCCTCCGCCTCGGATGCGCGGGCAATTGCTCCCGGCCGCCGGGTCGCCTTTTCCCTGCTTGCCGAGGCCGATCCCGGCACCCTGCCCCGCATTCTGGAATATGTCGCCAAGCGCGGGCTGGTCCCGCTGGCCCTGAGCAGCCGCCTGACCGACGACCTGCTCGACATCGTGCTGGAGGTCGGCGATCTGCCGCAGGCTGAAACCGACCATATCGGCCGCTGCCTTGGTCAGATCCCGATGGTGGTGCGCATCACCGTCACCGAACTGCTTGCCGAAGCTGCGACAGCCGACCGGTTTGCGGAGCTGGTGGCGGCGGAATAGGGAAAGCGGAAGCCGGTCAGACCGGCTTCCGTGCCTCGTCACCTGGTGGAGTTGCGGCGTCCGGAGCCGGCGCCCCGGTCTCCTCCATCTCCGGCAGCGGTTCGCCGATTTCCGTGCGCATCAGTTCCGCGGCCCGTTGCAACTTGCGGAACTGGGCGATGGAGAATGGCAGGCTGACCATATAGACGATGCCGACGATGGACAGTGTCCACCAGGGCTGGCTGACCATCATCGCAGCCAGCTGTAAAACGACGGCCAGTGCCGGCACCACCCAGTGGGCTGGAACCCTGGCCCCCTTGAAGGAGAAGGTCGGCAGGGTGCTGACCATCAGTCCGCCGATCAGCAGCGTCCACGGCACGATGACCGCCGGATGACCGGGGAACTCGGGTCCGACCTCGAAGCCCAGGATCATCGGCAGCAGCACAAGACCGGCACCGGCCGGGGCCGGCACACCGGTAAAATAGTTGTAGGCCCAGGGCGGCAGATCGACCACCCCAAGGCGAGAGTTGAAGCGCGCCAACCGCAGGGCGCAGCACACGGCATAGGCCATGGCGGCGATCCAACCCAGGCTGCCCGCGCCGTTCAGCCCCCACAGATACATCATGAAGGCCGGGGCGACGCCAAAGCTGATGGCATCGGACAGGCTGTCCAACTCCGCCCCGAACTTGCTCTGCCCGTTCAGCAGGCGGGCGATCCGGCCGTCCAGCGCGTCGAGAATGGCGGCGATAACGATGGCGATGACCGCCGGCTCCCACCGCTCCTGCATGGCGAATCGGATAGCCGTCAGGCCGGAGCAGAGCGCCAGCACCGTCAGCACGTTCGGCAGCAGGTGGTTGATCGACAGGCCCTTCAGCCGCGGGTGCGGCCGGCCGGGACGGCGCGCCCGGTGCGGGCGGAAGATCTGCTGGCGGAAGACAGGCGGTCGTTTCATCGACGCACGTCCCCTTGCCGTTGCGCTTCGGTCCCGTTCAGGTCGGCCAGGATCGTCTCGCCACCGATGGCGGTCTGGCCGACGCAGACCAGCGGAGCGACGCCGTCGGGCAGATAGATGTCGGTGCGGCTGCCGAATCGGATCAGGCCGAACCGCTCGCCGGCCTTCACCTCCTGCCCGGCCTTGACCCACCACAGGATGCGGCGGGCCACCAGACCGGCGATCTGGACATAGGCGATCTCGCGCCCATCCGGCAGACGGTGGCGGAAGGCCATCCGCTCATTCTCGTCGCTCGCCTTGTCCAGGGCGGCGTTGACGAAGGTGCCCTTGTGGTATTCGGCCGCCACGATGGTGCCGTCGGCCGGCACGCGGTTGACGTGGACGTTGAAGACGTTGAGGAAGACGCTGATGCGGGTCAGCGCCTTGTCGCCCATGCCGAGTTCCTTGGGCGGAACCGCCTGGACGATCATGGTCACACGCCCATCGGCCGGGCTGACCAGCAGGCCGGGCCGCGTCGGCGTCACCCGGTCGGGATCGCGGAAGAAATAGGCGCACCACAGGGTGAGCACCAGACCGATCCAGCCGAGCGGCGCCCAGACGGCAAGACCGAGGATCAGGGAGACCACGGCGAATCCGGCGATGAAGGGCCAGCCGGCACGGTGGATGGGGACGACGACGGTATCGATGGCGGACATCGCCTGCTTTCTTCGTATTTTCAGACCACAGCGAACAGCCATTCTAGCCGTGCGTTGCAAGCCTTTACAGAATTTTAGCGGGAGGAGCCCATGCTGTCGCTTCCGTCGCCCCTGAAGCCGAGCGTATCGCCTTGTCCGTTCCCGATCTGAAGACCATTCAGTCGCTGGCCGAAGTCCCGGACGGCGCCCTGCCCATCACCCCCGGCTCGATCGAAATGACGCCGGAAGGCGTGCTGGGCATCGCCAAGCCGCCCCGCCCCTGCAAGCTGACCTTCATGGCCGACGGCCTGCCCTTCAACGTCGCTGTCCGGCATGAGAGCGAGGAGGACGGCGGCGGATCGATCTGTCAGATCTGGGCCGATGTCGGCCATGTGCCCTATACCGCCCAGGCGCCGGAGCGCCGCCGCGCCCTGCTGGCGGTTTTGCGCGGGATCGAAGGGCTGCCGCATGTCCGCTTCATCGTGCAGGGCGGACAGAAGATCATCCTGTTCTCGGAAATCCGCCTGGAACACCACGCCTCGCCCGAAGACCTGTTCCACCAGACCATCCTGGTCCTGCAGGAAGCACGGCCGTTCCTGCGGCTGCTGGGCGAGTATCTGTAAGACGGGAAAGCCGGAACTCTTCAGCCTTCCGGCCAGAACCCCTCGTCCGTCATCTCCGCGAAGCTCCACGGGCACTGGACGGGGAATGTCGCCTCGTCAATTCCTGTTTCGGCAGCGGCATCGCGCCGCGCCAACCGGTAGGCGTCGGCAATCGATTCGCTCAGCTTCGACTTCAGGCTTGGGTTGTCACGCAAATGCGTTTCGGATTTTCGTCGCGGCTGTTGGCAACCGAAAGACGCCCAGGAATTGCTGCGGCGGGACGGTTGATGCTCCCATTTCAGCAGATGGTGCAGAAGCACGCGCAGCCGACTCACCAGCTCCCGCTTTTCGGTCTTGCCCATGCTTTCGATCTCCTCGGCGATGTGCTCGATGTCCGCCGAGTCGAGCTTGCCGGCCCGCAGAAGGGCGGCCTGTTCGTTCGCCCAGGCGTAGAAATCGCTGTCGTAGAGGGTGCTTCCGTCCATCGCCCACCTCCCCACATCGCCTGTGGGCGCAGTGGACCCGAGGCGTTCACCCCCGGTCCGCTGCGCCGCACGCCGCTTACTTCGGAACCTTGCCCTGCACGCCTTCGACGTACCAGTCCATCTTCAGGATCTGCTCGTCGGTGGCGGTCTTGCCTTCCGGGATCACCACCTTGCCGGACTGGTCCTTGACCGGGCCCTGGAAGGAATGGCGCTTGCCCGACACGATGTCGGCCTTGATCTGGTCGGCCAGCTTCACGACGTCGGCCGGGATCGCCGGGTTGTAGGGGGCCAGTTCGACCATGCCGGTCTTGATGCCGCCCCAGGTGTCGATCGGCTTCCAGGTGCCGTCCAGCACCGCCTTGACGCGCTCGACATAGTAGCCGTTCCAATCCTCGACGATCGCGGTCAGGTGCGACTTCGGACCGAAACGGGTCATGTCCGACGACTGGCCGACCGACCACAGCCCGCGTTCCTGCGCGGTCTGGATCGGGGCCGGGCTGTCGGTGTGCTGGACGATGATGTCGGCACCCTGGTCGATCAGCGCCTTGGCCGCCTCGGCTTCCTTGCCGGGATCGTACCAGCTGTTGACCCAGACCACGCGGACCTCGGCCTTCGGGTTCTGCTCACGCAACGCGATGGTTGAGGCGTT